>DASXUI010000487.1:0-19497 GCA_036504955.1 Armatimonadota bacterium | reverse complement strand
CCAAGTGAGGCGGCGTGCCGGAAGGTCCCCAGGGAGGAGCCGTATGCCCACATTCGGGGGTAGCGAGGGCTTCGCCTGTGCCGCCGGCGAGGGTCTTCACGGCTGCCTCGCACACGCGCTGGCGCGAGTTCCCCTACCCGTTCTCGTGGTATCAGTTCCTGACTTGCGCTTGGCTTATGCGAATGGGGCCCAGCTCGGCCTCTTCCGGGGCTTGGGCGTTCAGGAGCCGGACTCCTTGGTGGGCCGTGACCATTGGGGGGCCGCCGAGACCTGGCGCCGAGCCCTGTCACCTCTCTGCGAGGCGGCCCAAAGACTCCCCGCTGGTCTGGCCCTCGAGCGTCACGGTATGCCGGGAGCCGACGGTGGGCAGGTCCTCTGGAACCTCAGCTTGGTCCCTGAACCCAACGCCTCTGGAAGCCGGATCGCGTGGGTCTCCATCACACTGGAACCGGTCTGTGAGGGAAGCGCCTCAGTAGTCGCGGATGACCTCTCTCGCGTAGGCGATGGAGCGCTGGCACAAGCACTGCAGGGCTCGGGCATCACTCTGTGGGAGCAGGACGCGGACCTGCGCTGCGTCTGGGTGCTCAACGCCCGCGGCCCGTTCGCCCCCGCGCCGGCTTCGGCGCCGACCGACGGGGGCTTCGCCTCGTCGCCTGGCGGGATCGCGATGGCGGCCCTGGGGCACGACGTGCTTGCGACAGGCAAGTCCCAACAAGGCGAGGCGCCGGTCGTCGTAGAGGGAGCCACGCTCCACCTCGCCTACAAGCTCGAACCTCTTCGGGATAAGCAGGGGAGGACCGTCGGGATCCTGGGCCTCGCTACGGATGTCACTCGGTGGAAGCAGGCCGAGAAGGCGCTGCGGGAGAGCGAGCAGCGGGAACACGCCCGCGCCGAGGAGCTTCAGGCGGTGATGGATGCCGTTCCGGCCGCCATCTGGATCGCCCGAGACACGGAGTGCCGGCGGATTGACGGCAACCGCCATGGCAGTGAGCTGCTGAGGCTGCCCCAGGCCGCCAACCTGTCAGTGACCGCGCCCCCAGCGGAGAGGCCCACTCACTTCGTGCCGATGAGAGATGGACGTGTGCTGACGGAGAGGGATCTGCCGGTTCAGAGCGCGGCCCGGGGAAAGACGCTCAGGGACACCGAGTTCTCGCTTCACTTTGCCGACGGCACCGTGCGCCATCTCTTTGGCAGCGCATCGCCTCTCCTTGACCAGAGCGGGGAGCCCCGAGGTGCCGTGGCAGCCTTTATCGACATTACCGACCTCAAGCTGGCGAATGATGCCCTGGCGCGAAGTGAGGCCAGGTTGCGGAGGCTGGTGGATTCCGGGCTGATTGGTGTCGTCTTTGGCGACGAGTATGGCGGCCTTCACGATGCCAACGACGCCTTCCTGGATGTCGTGGGCTATAGCCGTTCCGACCTGGAGGCCGGCTTGCTGCGCTGGGACGTCCTGACCCCGCCTGAGTGGATCCCCCACGACCGCCGGGCCATAGAGGAGGCGCGCCTTCGCGGCACCTGCACCCCGTACGAGAAGGAGTACATCCACCGAGACGGCCATCGGGTACCCATTCTAGTGGGCTTCACTCGGCTTACCGACACTGCCCTCGACATCGTTGCTTTCATTCTGGACCTCACCAGCCGCAAGCGGATGGAGTTGGCGCTCGAGGAGAGCCACCGAACCCTCAAGGCGCTGATGGAGTACGTGCCGGTGGGACTCTTCATCACGGAGGGAGCAAGCTCCAAGCTCAGATACGCCAGCACTCAGGGACGTGAGATGGTCGGCCTGCCGGAGGACCAGGCCCAGCCCCTGCGCGAGGCCCGGGTCGCGGAGGGATGGCGTGTTCTGTCCGCCGATGGCACCACCCCAGTGCCTGATGAAGAGCTGCCGCTTACCCGCGCCGCACTTAGGGGTGAGACACTGTCCGGTCAGGAGCTGGTGGTGGAGAGATCGGACGGAGGCCGCGTGAACGTGATCGCCAGCGCCAGGCCCATCCGTGACGAAGCCGGCCGTGTGGTGGCCGGCATCGCGTCCTGGCAGGACGTGGGTCCCCTCAAGGAGGCCCAGCGCAGACTCGAGGCGGCCCTTCGTCGGGAGCGGTTTGTCACCGACCTCCTTCAGCGGGCACTGCTTCCGGGACGGATGGCCAGCTTCCAGGGGTACGAGGCGTCCGCCGCCTACGTTCCCGCCAACGATGAGCACCTGGTCGGTGGCGACCTCTACGACCTCTTCCCCGCGGCGAACGGCCAGATTGGGATCGTCCTCGGCGATGTGTCCGGCAAGGGTGTGGAGGCCACGGCCCTCGCCGCCGCGACGCGGAGCACGCTTCGAGCCTTCCTCTGCGAGGACCCCTCGCCGGGAACGGCGATGACTCGTGGCAACGCCGTCCTGTGCCCCCAGTTCGCGCAGACCGAGGCCTTCGTCACGGTCTTCCTGGGAGCCCTGGATCCCGCTACCGGAAAACTGAGGTACGCCTCGGCGGGCCATTGCCCCGCCTTCCTCCAACGTCCCCAGGGCGGAATCACCCTGACGGAGCCCCTGGATGTGATGCTCGGCGCCCTTCCCGAGACTGCCTTCAGGGAGGCCGAAGTTCGACTGGAGCCCGGTGACCGTTTGGTCCTCTATACCGATGGGCTCGAGGACGCGCGCCGGGGCGCCGAGCTCTTCGGCCCGGAGGGCATCACGGCCGCCCTGAGTACCCACCCCGGCTGCTCCGCTGACGACTGCGTGCGAATGCTGCTTGGGGCCGCCACAGACTACGCTGCCGGGCGGCTATCGGATGACACGGCGGTGCTTGTGCTTCAGAGGGATCCTGTGCCACCGCCTTCAGCTTACTAACGCTAGGCAGGGAGCCGGATCCGGTGAGGAGGGGAGATGCGAGGGGGGGCAAGTCGGACAGGGACTGCCGTCAGCCGGGCCCGCTGCCTGCTGGCGCGGGCATCGGCAACGGTACTGGCGTGGGGCTCTCATGCCGGATGGGTGCGGTTCCCACGGGCGAGCCGCCTAAGCCTTCCGCTGGGGCTTCTCCTTCTGGCCCTGGGGGCTGGTGGAGTGGCCCGGCCGGCCGTCTGGGACACCCGGCCGGATACCTGGGTGGCCACCGATGGGCTTGGACGCGCGCTTCCCGGCTTCGACGAGTGCGGACCGCCCCGGCCCAATCGCTCCGTCGGCATGTTCTACTTCCTCTGGCTGGGGGATGAGTGGAAGACGGGGCCCTTCGACAACACCCAGATCCTGGCGAAGGACCCGGACGCTCTGAACAAGCCGGATAGCCCACTCTGGGGCCCTAGGTTCGCCCCGCACCACTGGGGGGAGTCTCTCTTCGGCTACTACCAGACCAAGGACCCCTACGTACTCCGCAAGCACGCCCAGATGCTGGCCGATGCCGGCGTGGACACCCTCGTCTTTGACGTGACCAACCAGCTTACATACAAGGATCGCTACCTCGCGCTGCTCAAGGCCTTCAGCCAGATCCGGCGCGAAGGTGGCCGGACGCCCCAAGTTGCGTTCCTCTGCCCCTTCTGGGACCCCAACAAGGTGGTCCAGGAGCTCTACAAGGACCTCTACGAGCCCGGCCTCTACCGCGATCTGTGGTTCCGCTGGGAGGGCAAGCCCCTGATACTGGCGGATCCCGCGCTGGTGGAGGATGCCTCCCAGGGCGTCACCCAGTGGAACACGCCGGCCCCTCTGGAGTCAGGCCACACCCTGGCGCAGTCCTTCACCTCGGCCCGGCCCTTTCGCTCCGTAGCCCTGCGGGCCCCCACCTGGGAGACGACGGGCTCCGCCGCAACGCTGACCCTTCGCCGCGGCGGGCCGGGCGGGGAGTCCGTCGCCAGCCGCCGCTTCACCCGTGTGGAGGACAACTCCTGGCTGGCTCTTCCGCTCCGGAGCCCTCTGCCGCCCGGCACCTACTACCTGGAGATGAGCGCTCCCCTGGGGCGTGTGGGCTGGTGGAGCCATTCCGACGACCTGATGGCGGGCGGGGAGGCCTATGCCGACGGCCGCGCCGCGCCCGGAGATCGGTCCCTGAGAGTTAACGACGAGGGCTCGAGGACCGAGCGGATACGCTCCTTCTTCACCTTCAGGAAGCCCCAGCCGGACTACTTCCGGGGACCCACCGCTCCCGACATGTGGAGCTGGCTGGAGGTCTACCCGCAGCACGTCTTCCTGAACTCCCAGGGGGTGAAGGAGCAGATGTCGGTTGGCGTTGCCCAGAACGCGGTAGGCAATCGGCTGGGCTCGATGAGCGAGACGAACGCCAAGGGGCGCAGCTTCCACGCCGGGGCAGTAGACACCCGACCGGGAGCCGTGAACCTTGGACTCAACTTCGCGGAGCAGTGGCGGCGCGCGCTGAAGGAGGACCCACGCTTCGTCTTCGTGACCGGCTGGAACGAGTGGATCGCGGGCCGGTTCGACGACTTCGGCGGCGTCAAGCTGCCCGTCATGTTCCCGGACGAATTCGACGAGGAGCACAGCCGGGACATCGAGCCGATGAAGGGCGGCTACGGCGACAGCTACTACTACCAGCTTGTCTCCTTCATCCGCCGGTACAAGGGTGTTCGGAAGCCCACCCCCGCCGGCGCACCGAGGACCATCAGCCTCGATCGCGGCTTCACCCGGTGGCGCGGCGTTCAGCCCGAGTACCGAGACGACTTCGGCGATACCGCCTGGCGGGACTACCCGGGGTTCAACAACCACACCCGCTACGTGAACCGCACGGGGCGCAACGACATCCTGGCCGCGAAGGTGACCCACGACAGCCGGTTCGTCTACTTCTACGTGCGCACCCGCGACCCCATCACGCCGCGAGCCGCCAGTGACTGGATGACTCTCCTTCTGGACACGGACCGCAGCCACGCCACTGGTTGGGAGGGCTACGAGCTCGCCGTCAACCGAGTGGGGAAGGGCAATACGGCCCTGGTGGAGCGGAACGTCGGAGGCAAGTGGGCGTGGAAGCCCATTGGCCGGGCAGAGATGCGGCTCGTGGGCAGAGAGCTTCAGCTCGCGGTGCCCATCAAGCTGCTGCCTGGGATAACCAGGCCGGGCGCCTTGGCTCTGGACTTCAAATGGGCTGACAACGCCACCGGCTCAGGGGACATCCTGGACTTCACGACGCGCGGCGACGTGGCCCCTAACGGGCGCTTCAACTATCGTTACGTGGTCGCCACAGAGCAAGCCAGGAGACGCTCTGGGGGCTAGAGAACTGAGGAGGCAGCGCAGCGCGGCGACGCCCGCGCCTGTGACCGATTACCAAGAGGAGGGAAACATGCGGAGTACCTCATGGCTTCTTGGATTCGCCCTGTCAGTCTCACTGGCATCTACGCTCCACGCTCAGGATGTCACCAACCACTACGTGGCCAAGGGAGACGCGGCCGCCCTGACTGTTGACGCGGACACGAAGCAGGCGCAGCGCTTCACCTCGGCCGTCGAGTTCAGCAAGCTGGAGGTGAACGTCGCCGAGGCCACGGCTGGGTCCGCGCTCAAGCTCACCCTCTACCGGTGGCGGGGCAACTACGCGGACAGCACCGGGGCACCGAAGCAGTTGGTCAAGAGCGACACCCTTAGTGTCTCCGCTCCCGGCTGGGTGACCCTGAACCTCCCGGTTCAGCCGGCGGGGATGTACCTGTGGGAAGCGGCGGCCGTGGCGGACAAGTCCGGCGTGGGCCTCGCCGCCTACAACGGCAGCACCTACCTGGGGGGCGAGTCCTTCACCAAGGGCGCGGCCAACGACAAGACGATTGAGCGACGTGATGGCGGAGGGGTTGCCGAGGACCTCAGCCAGGGCGACAGTGCCCAGCACTTCACATCTGAGTCCAGCTTCAATGAGCTGCAGGTGTTCTCTCCAACCTGGAACGACGAGACGGGCGCCAAGGGCTACACCCTGAAGCTGTTCCCCTGGAAGGTCGACTACGACACAACCCTGGCGGGAACGCCAGTTGCCTCGGGCTTCATCACCAACTTCAAGGACAACGCCTGGGTCAGCCTCTACTTCACCACTCAGCCTGCCGGCGAGTACCTATGGCTCGCCACCGACCCGGTGAAGCCCCCCATCGGCCACTGGCGCTCCAACAACGACCTCTACCCCGGCGAGGCGTATCGCAAGGGACAGGACCTGGGCGGGGCTGACTTCCCTATCGCCCTCGGCCACCCCGCGTCGGGCGGCGACGGGCACACTGATCTCCAGTCGCGAACCACGAGGGCTGCTCCGGTCCCGAAGGTTGTGCTCACTTCGCCCGCCGAGGACGAAGTTGTGGCGACCAACCCACCCACGCTTAAGTGGGAAGCGGTGCCGGATGCCACCGCCTACAGCGTGGAGATGTCTCTGGCCTTCAGCTTCGACCCCGACGTGACGCAGGTCTTCCCGGCCACCACGAACAGCCTCACGCCTCCAGCCGCGCTGCCGATCGGCCGGTGGTACTGGCGCGTCAAGGCAACGGTACCGGCAGGCGAGACGGACTTCACGTCGTCGGTCTACCGGCAGACTCTGGTGCCGCCGGCGGCCGGCGGCGAGGTGGTGCTGGACGACTTTGAGCGTGTGGACGCCTGGGTCATGAGGGCCCTCACCTTCTCCCTCTCGACGGACGAGAAGCACGCGGGCAAGGCGTCGATGAAGCTCGACCTGCCGCTGAACTACGGCTACGCGGCCGCCGACGCGCCCCTGGGCCGGCTCGTGCCGAAGACCTCCGACGGCCAGAACCCCACCGCCCTCTACCTGTGGGTCAACGTGTCCGAGATGCCCGACCCACCC
Organism: Armatimonadota bacterium; assembly: GCA_036504955.1. Taxonomy (GTDB): domain Bacteria; phylum Armatimonadota; class DTGP01; order DTGP01; family DASXUI01; genus DASXUI01. Next base: position 12,751 of record DASXUI010000487.1, on the reverse strand, counting down.
TTCGAGCTGAAGCTCAACGTCACGACCTCTGACGGGAAGATGGGAGAGACCCCCTTCGGGCTTCTGCCCGTAACCATCGAGGGCGCGGACGTGGGGAAGTGGGTGAAGAAGGTCATCCCGCTGGACACCGAGTTCAGCGGCTTGCCGTTGAGCGACCCAAGCCGCACCCTCGCCGTCTTCGAGGTGAGTCGAGGTACCCCGGACGCGGCCCCGGTGAACGCGGTCACCGCCTATCTGGACGACCTCGGAGCGGTCTACCCAGCCTCTACCGCGCCTCCGCCCGTGCTGAAGGGTGATGTGACGGGGGACAACAAGCTGGGGATCGCTGACGTAGTGCTGGCCCTCAGGGTTGTCGCCGGGCTGGTGACGCCCACGGCGCAGCAGTTGGCAGCGGGCGACCTGAACGGGAACGGCAAGGTGGAGATCTCCGAGGTGATCAAGATACTCAGGGCCGTAGCCGGCCTCGGATCTCTCTGAGCATGGATCTCGCGCTCCTCACGAGTCGCCGACGGCTCGTGAGGAGCGCGTCACCAGGGGGTGTCCGGATGAGAGCCTTGGTCAGGCGCTCGGGCTTCACTCTGATCGAGCTGCTGGTCGTGATTGCCATCGTAGCAATCCTGGCCGCGCTGCTCTTCCCGGCCTTCGCGCGCTCCCGTGAGGAGGCGCGGCAGACCTCCTGCCTGGGCAACTTGAGGCAGATAGGGCTGGCCATCCGGGCCTACGAGCACGACTTTGACGAGCTGCCGCCCCACCTGCTGCGTGACGACGGGACGGGCTACCTCCGCCCCTACACGGGCACGCCCAAGCTCTTCGCCTGCCCCTCTGACCCCGAGCCTGCTTCTCCGCTCTGCCTCAAGCACAGCTCCTTTGGCGACTTCGGCTTCTCCTCCTATCTGTACCACTACGATGAGACCGCCAACGGCGGCTTCTGGCGCGGCGACTACTGGTCCCAAGTGGAGGAGTTCCGGAAGCATGGGGGCGGCGGTGAGGAGAAGGTGTGGCTGCTGCTGTGTGTTCTGCATCTGAACCAGACCACCTACTGGCACAACGTGGGCGCGGGCAAGTTCTCCGGAAAGAACCTGACGCTTCAGGGCGACCTGCACGTGGCCCGCTGGAGCGAGCCGGGCTGGACGGGCTACTGGAACCAGTAACCTCGGTACACCGGGCAGTTCCGGCAGGGAGTGGGGGCTCGGGAAGGGAAGGCCTTTCGCAGGGGGGCTAACCTTGGAGAGGTCCCCCTCTCAGACAGGCGACCCGGAGAGAGACCCCGACATGACGAATCGTGAACGAGCCCTCGCTATCCTCAACTACCAGCCCTATGACCGTATGCCCCTGGTTCACTTCGGCTACTGGGGCGAGACCTTGGAGAAGTGGTGCCAGGAAGGCCACCTCTCGCGGGAAGAGATCCACGGCTGGGGAGACGGCAACGCCGTTGATGCCGCCCTTAGCCGCAAGATCGGCTGGGACTTCGACTGGCAGTGCATGGTGTACCCGGACACCGGCCTGCGCCCCGGCTTCGAGAGCAAGGTGATTGAGGAGTTTCCGGATGGCTCCCGCAGCGTCCTGAACGGCGACGGTATGATCGTGCACCTCAGGGAGGGCGCCACGAGCATCCCCGCCGAGGTGGGGCACCTGCTCACCGGTCGTGAGGCCTGGGAGGAGCTCTACCTACCCAAGCTCCAGTACTCCGAGGACCGGCTGCCCATGGAGGCGCTCGCCTCTGCGGCGGACGACGCCGCGCGGGAGTCACCTCTGGGCCTCCACTGCGGCAGCCTCTACGGCCAGATCCGCAACTGGCTGGGGGTGCAGGGCTCCTGCTACCTGCTGGCGGACGACGCGGAGTTGTTCACGGAGATCATCGACACGGTCGGCGAGCTCTGCTATCGCTGCACGGAGGCCGCCCTGGCCTCCGGTGCTCGCTTCGACTTCGCGCACTTCTGGGAGGACATCTGCTTCAAGAACGGACCCCTCATCAGCCCGGCGGTTTTCAAGCGCAAGGTAGGCCTCCACTACCGCCGAATCACCGATCTAGTGGCGAAGGCCGGCATCCCAATCGTCTCACTGGACTGCGATGGGTGCATCGATCGTCTGGTCCCCATCTGGCTTGAGAACGGCGTCAACACCATGTTTCCCATCGAGGTGGGGACCTGGGAGGCCAGCATCGCCCCCTGGCGAGAGCAGTATGGCCGTGACCTTCGCGGCGTGGGCGGCATGGACAAACGGGTCTTCGCGCAGGACCGCGCCGCCGTCGACACGGAGATCGAGCGCCTGAAGTCCCTGGTGGACCTGGGCGGATACATCCCCTGCCCGGACCACCGCATCGCTCCCGACGCCGAGTTCGACAACGTCCGCTACTACTGCGACCGCATGCGGGCCGTCTTCGGCTAACTGGGGATCGGTGGCAGGTTTCTGTCGCCACCAAGGCCCCAAGAACTGCCCCACCACAGAGTCACAGAGACGCAGAGAAGACCAACCGAATATCTGGGCTGGGTTCTCTCTGTGCCTCTCTGTGTCTCTGTGACTCTGTGGTGGGGCAGTTCTTGGGGCCTTGGTGTCTTGGTGGTGACTTGCCTTTGCCACTATCTGGCCTGCGGCAGGCTGATCTCCACGATTGTCGACTCGGCCGGCGCGAGCTCTAGTTTGGTCTCGGTCTGGGCGGTCCAGGTGCGGCGGGTCCAGAGGTCGCGGAGGCGATACGCTGATGAGGGGTTGAGGCCAAGGCGGGTGAAGCGGATCCGCTTGGTGGCGGGGGTATCGCGGCTGAGGTTGAAGGCGGCCAGGTAGAGCCGTCTTCCTGGGCCGCGGCGTACGAACAGGTCGGTCGCGCGGTCACTGCCATCTGCCTCAAGGGGGCGGAAGGAGGTCTCGGAGCGCGCCAGGTTGGTTACGGCGCGGTTGGAGACGACCTCCTTCACGCGAGCTAGGGCGGTGGCGCTCGTAAGGTCGTCACTGTCCAACAGCATCCCGCCGGTCACGGTGGCGGAGTTGAGCCTCGTGCGGCCCTCCTCGGGGCGGGTGACCTCTTGGCCCCGCGCCTGATAGAGCACGATGTGATCCGGGTCGCTGAAGTGGTACAGCTTCCCCGTCATCCACCAGCCGTAGGTGAGGCTGTTGAGCATGTACTCGCTGTCCTGAAGCCGGGCGAAGGAGTCACAGGAAATGCGCCGGCTGTGGGCGTAGCCCGCCGGGAAGAGCGGCGCGATGGAGAGGCTGATGAAAAAGGGGTGGCCCACCTTAACGGGGTCCAGGTCCGCGACGATCCGCCTCATGCCTAGGTTGTAGGCCTGCATGCCCGTGGTGACGCGCGGGTTGTAGTGCCGGCCCTCCTGTGTGCCGTGATGCACGAAATCCAGCTTCACCAGGTCGAAGCCCCAGCCGGCAAAGCGCCGCATCTGCCAATCGATCCGCTGAAGGGTACCGGGGTGGGAGGGGTCCAGAGGGTGCCCGCCGTCGACCTTCGGCAGCAGCCTCCCCTCGCTATCTTTCAGCATCAGGTCCCCGTACCGCCACCGACCGTCCGTGCCCTCCACCGGCTGCTGAAGGTCGTCGCCCCAGCCGGTGAAGGGGCACCAGTAGATGCCGGCCTTCTGACCTCGGGAGTGCACCTGCCGGACGCCCTCCCGGAGCTGCTCCTCCCGGAAGAAGTCCCAGCCGGAATCCCAGTTGACGTAGGTGGTGGCGTCCCCCGCGAAGCCCAAGAGCTGCAAGGTGTCCTTCAGGACCTGTGAGGCACCCAGGTAGCGCTCCGGCGTAACGCTGAAGCCGTAGGCGGCCCAGCTATTCCATCCCACGATGGGGCCTCCGGCCCAGGGGAGGGGCGGGTTCAGGACCGCGTGGGCGGCGGCGTAGCTCTCAATGCCCACGCGCCAGTCCTGGAAGGCGCCGACGAGCACCTTCGGCGACGTGATGCTGGACCCGGCAACCCATCCGTGCGGCAGGGCATCCCGCGTGAGGCTGCCGGTGGCGCCGCCGTAGACCTTCAGGCGTCCTACCCGGTGCGCGGAAAGGTCGCGCGCCTCGATGCCCGTCTTCCAGGTGTCGTGGGTGAGGGATCCGAGGACCAGGCCCGCGCGGCTATCCGGGTCGAAGAGGGCCGTGACGCCGTAGCTGTCGGGATCCTTGGCGGGGTCACGTTGGCCGTTGTACCGAACGTACCCGTCGTTGTCGAAGGGCACCCCGAGGACCTTCGGCTCCCCGCCGGCCGGCAGCCGCACGCCGCCCGCCGGCTGCTGCTCGGGGCCTGCCAGGATCGGCGCGAGATGGTTGGACACCACGTCGCCCTGCCCGCGCACGGTCAGCGCGGTCAGAAGGTACGGGCGGTCATCGAAGACCCATATCCGCTGGATGAGAGCCGTTGGCGGCGCGGTTCGCGGCGACCTAGCTGCCTGAGCTGGGGGAAGCGGCGACGCGGTCTGCTCGGAGGAGGGCCTGGCCGAGGCCACCAGGCCCGAGTGGCGCACGATGAGGAGGATGCCCCTCCCGAGCTTGCCGCGGAAAGGCTGGCGGCTGACCACGTGCTTGCGCGCCCCCGAAGCACGCCACTCGGAGCCATCGAAGAGGCGTGCAAGTGCGTCGACGCCTGACAGAGTGGTGCCGTTCGCCCAGCGGCAGCGGTAGAGGCCGGTCGCCGTATCGATCCCCAGCCTTAGGTCGCGAGTCGCGAACCACTCCACGCGTTCGACGTGCTCAGTGCGCACCCAGGCTCCCGCCGGACGCTCAGCGGCGGGTGCGCAGGGGAGGCAGAATGCCGCCAACAGAACCGCCAGTGCGAGCCCCGAAGCAGCCCGGGCGTTAGCTCCCATCAGTGTCCTTTCCGGTTGGCGCGCCCCGAGGTCGTGGCCCCCGCGCCGTAGGAGGCTAGGCAGGCAAAGGCCTGTGTAGGGCCGGCGGCCGTCGCAGTGCCCTCATTCCACCGTTCCGCGCGGTGGGAGTGCATCCCCTCCCTATGGGCGTCGGACCGGAAGGCACTCCGCGCGTGGCCCTGCCTTTGGCTTGCCTCAGCCACGCCTGCCTTCCCTGCCCAACGGCCGTAGCCGGGCAGCCACGCAGGGAAGCGGAGCCTCCTTGGTGAAGGGTCAGCCTAAGCAAGCGCGCCCTGGAGGCTGCATCGGGCGCACGCACCGGCCGGACGTGGCCACACACGGGAAGGAGTCAGTTCGCGATGCCGTGCCAGACCTGGGAGCCCCTACCGCGTGAGGAGGTTCGGAAGGCAGTAGAGCGCAGGGGGCCCTCGCGCGTCCCTCTGGTGCTGGCTCACTGGTGGGGCGAGGGACTCTGGGAGCAGTACGGAGATCGCCTCCGGGAGTTCGACCGCTACCCGGAGGATGCCTGCGTGGTCCATGTCCCCAAGCTCAACGTCGACGCCATGGGGCTCTCCTGGGAGCTGCAACGCGGCCGAGCCCACGACTCCAACTGCGTGATCGACGACTGGGCCAAGCTGGATGAGTTCATCGAGAAGCTGCCGGACCCCGCTGAGAGCCCTGAGTGGGAGGCCATGGCGCGACAGGCCGAGGCTGCCCACGCGCAGGACCGCTACCTCATGGCTGGCTGGTGGGGCCTCTTCTTCGAGACCCCCTGGGGCCTCCGGGGCATGGAGAGTCTGCTGGTGGACTACTACGAGCACCCCCAGGAGATCCACCGCCTGCACGCCGCGCTCTGCGATCTCTACTGCCGGAGCATCGCGCGCGCGGTGGAGGTGATGAAGCCGGACGCCTTCTGGACCAGTGATGATCTTGGGCACCAGACCCAGGCGATGATGCGGCGCCCCACCTTCGATGAGTTCCTGAAGCCCTACTACTCGCGGTTGGGGGCGTTCCTGAAGGGGCATGGGCTCCACTTCTGGCTGCATAGCTGCGGCAACAACACCCCGCTTCTTCCCTCGCTGATCGAGGCGGGCGTTGATATGTTCCATCCGGTCCAGAAGCACACGATGGACGAGACGTCGGTCGCGCGGGAGTTCGGAGACCGGCTGGGGTTCTGGTGCGGCTTTGACGTCCAGCACATACTGCGCGAAGGCACGCCTGAGGAGGTCCGCGCCGAGGTCCGCCACCTCATCGCTACCTTCCGTCGTCCTGAAGGCGGCATGGCCCTGGCTGCCGGGAACGGGATCGTCTCGGGCACCCCGTTCGCGAACATAGAGGCGTTCCTCGATGAGGCGCTTCAGGCGGGCGGGTAGGGGGTACCCTGGGGGGCGGCGCCGAGCGAGGAACCAGGACCCCGCCCCAAGGCCGTCAGCGCCAAGGGCGTAACAGCAGGCACCTCCCAGTCCTCCGAGTAGTTGGCAGCTCTCTGGCTCGCGCCTCAAGGGCCGAGCGCAGCCGATCAGAGGTGCCTGCCTCAGCCCCTCGGCGCAACCGGGCTGAGCGCCACAACATCCTCTGGTGGTCGCAGACACCCTTCACTGAAAGGTCGCCCATGCCGCAGCCCCTGACACGCCGCCAGCTCCTTGTAGGGTCCGCCGCCGCTCTTGGCTCCGTCTGCTTGTGCGGGGCCTCGAGAGGTGAGGAGGACCCCTGCTCCACCTGCTGTACCACGCCGGATTTGGAGCCCAAGAGCGTGACGCTATACGAGAAGTCGATCACGGTGGATCTGGCCAAGGCCACTAGCCTCAAGAAGGTGGGCAGCGCCGCCTACTTGGTTGACAAGAGCCGTGGGCTGGAGCTGATCCTCGTCCACTCAGAGCGGAACCGGTACGCGGCCCTCTCGCGGCTGTGCACTCACGCGGAACGGCACATCAGCTACATCCGAACACGGCGCGTGCTGATGTGCAACAACGCCAACCACTCGGTCTTTGGCCTGGACGGGGCGGTGGTGAAGGGACCCGCGCCCAAGCCCCTCAGGTGCTACGCCGTGAAGGTGTCAAAGAGCCGTTTGGACATCTCCCTCTAGCGGCTACCCTGGGCCGGGGGATCGGGCCTCTCCGGGCTGAACCCGGACGAGAGCCTTCGGTCGAGGTCAGTCTGGAGTCCCTGGGAGGTTGCCAATGGTCGCTGTTAGAACACTCACCCTTCTGCTGTGCTTCCACGTCGTTGCGGGCGCCGCGCCCACCGGCCGGCAGCCTAGCACGCTCCGCCCGCCTATCGCGCGTTTGGGGCCATCGCAGGCTCAGTCCGTTGGCGCCTCGCGCACGGCTCGCGTGCGGCAGTGGCGTAACCCCAGAGATGGCATGCTCTTCGTCTGGGTGCCGGAGGGCAGCTTCAGGCTGGAGCCCGGCGAGGGCCAGTCCTACACCACGCCGCCCCAGCGCTTCAACGTTTCCAATGGGTACTGGCTGGGCCGCACCGAGGTCACCCGAGCGCAGTTCGCGCGCTTCGTGAAGGAGTCGGGGTACGTCACGGAGGCCGAGAAGGCGAGGAACCGCTGGACCTGGCGCGATCCCGGCTTCAGGCAGCGGGGCGACCATCCGGCGGTCTACATCGGCTTCTCCGACGCTCAGCGTTACGCCGAATGGGCCGGTGTGTCCCTGCCCACTGAGGCCGAGTGGCTGCATGGCTGCCTGGCTGGGTCGGAGGCCGTCTATCCCTGGGGCAACAAGATGGACGACCGCCGCGCCTGGCACAGGGAGAACGCGGGGGACGGCACGCGGCCCGTAGGCCGAAAGCTGCCTAACGCCTGGGGCCTGTGCGACATGGTGGGCAACGCTCAAGAGTGGTGCCGGTCGGGAGCCGTGGGGGTGTTTCGTGGCGGGTCCTGGACCCGGTGCCCCGGCTACCGCTACCTGGACGGGCGCTGGATGGAGCCCTTCACCTGGGAGTTGGCTCGGAAGCTGCACGATGGCTCGCCGGTGCTCCAGTATCCCTGGGACGACGACCGAGGCTTCCGCTGCATCCGACGCGTCGGCCCAGTGGTGGGCGAGGTCACGCCGCCCCCCTCCGCCTCGCACTAGCCTCGCGTCTCCGCGCGGGTAACCGGCCCCTCCGGTCGGGTGCACAATTAACGTAACCCTTGGATGGCCCTTCCGTCTATCCCTGTGGCGCCATGGGCAGGTCTGGCGCCCAGACCCGCATAGTGCATGGGGCGCTTGCGCGTCGTGTATGCCGCGGGCTTCCACACTCGCTGGTGGATAGCGCAGGCTAAGCGGGAGGCAGCCACCCTTGGTTTCCTGGCGCGCGCCGCCCACGACGCCTCGCCGCTCCCGGACACCACGGAGACTCTGGTCGCTCCGCTCGGCCGACTCGCTCGTGAGTACAGGGCATCGTGCGGAGGTTAGGCTGATGAAGAGGTATGGGTTGGGCAGGACCCTGTGCCTGGGACTGCTGGTATCGATGTGTGGCACTTCGGTAGGTTTCGCCGCGAGCTCCTCCAGGAACAAGGGTCCCCAGGGGGCAGGCGGGCTTGCTGCTCCCTCCGCGCCAGGCAGCGTGGCGCGCGCCGCTCGGCGATCATTGGGTGGACCAGCGGCGTTGTGGCGCGGCGGCGCCCGCCAGGCCGCCCCCCGGCGGACCGGCACGCGTGCTCGAGTGGCTGCCGTGGCGGCACCAACCGCGACAGGGCAGGGAGGCCGCGTCCGGGCCAGCCTCTCCGAGGGTCAGCAGCCCTCCGGCGTCACCTCGGTCCGGGTCTTCGTGCTGCGGTACGCATCCGCCGCTGACCTGGTGCCGGTGCTGCAGCAGATCCTGAACCGGCCCGGAGGCCCTCTAGCGCAGGTCGTCGCGCATCCCGAGACCAACTCCCTCGTTATTCTGGGCAGTGGCGATGACCTGAAGCAGGCCGAGGGGCTGATTCAGGCCCTGGATACCGGTAGGGCAGAGCAGAAGAGCACTCGCGTATACCGCCTCTCCTACGCGGCCGCCGCGGAGGTCGCCCAGGTGCTTCGCGAGCTCTTGAGTGACTCGGGCAAGCTCCCCGCCAACACCCGAATCGCGGTGGATGGCGCCACGAACTCCCTCGTGGTTACGGGGGGCGACCCGGTGCACCAGCAGGTAAGGCCCTTGGTCGAGGAGCTGGACGTTCGCGGACCGGCGCTGGGCACCAGAGTCTACTCGCTCCGGTACGCCCAGGCAAGCAAGCTCGCGGACCTCATCCGCGAGCTGTACCTATCGCCCGAGGGTGGGTCCAGTTCAACGCGGCCGGCCGGCCCGCACGTCGCGGCAGACCAGCGGACGAACTCAGTGGTGCTGTACGGCGACTCCGAGCTTCAGGAGAGGGTCCTCGGCCTGCTGAAGAGCCTGGACGTTCCCGCGCCGGAGAAGTAGGCTCACGCAGCCTGGGGCAGCCACGCGAAGCCCGCGGCGGCCCGCGTCCTATCCAACCCACGAGTGCCTCGCGCGTGGTGCGGGCAACACGGAGGGGCCGACACTGCGGGAGCATCGGCGCGCAGAAGCAATGGGGCCGGGGGCAAGTGCCATGCGACTGCCCCCGGCCCCCGCGCGTCCCCGCACCAGTGGGGCTGCCACGGCCTCCTCGATGACCGCTGTCGGCTTGCCTGAGGAAGGGCGCCGGGTTACTCGTATGGAAGAGCGAAACATACCCCCACTTCCGCGACCAAGTCTGAGCTGTACCCAGGGGCGTGGCGAGATCGCACCGTGCCCGACGAGCAGATGCCTCGTTCCCTGCGCGGACCGGGGTGGGGGCTTGCCCGGTGACGATACTCCAGCCGGCTGCCGTCGAATCCCACAATAGCCACCCACGGACGGGCGCCGTCCTTCGCTTGTAGGAGGTGACACACCATGCCACTGAACCGCCGCGACTTCATCGCCAACAGCCTGGCCGGCGCTGGCGCCCTGGCCCTGGGGGCCTCCGCCGAGGCGGCCAAGCCGGTTCGGTTCAAGTCCGCCGACCCCTTTCAGCTTGTTCCCCTGGGCAGGACCGGCGTCAAGGTCTCGCTCATCGGCTGCGGCACGGGCATGCGCGGCGGGGGACGCCAGTCCAACCAGACCCGCATGGGCCGCGAGAAGTTCGAGGCGCTGCTTCGGTACGCCTATGACCGGGGATGCCGCCTCTTCGACTGCGCCGATATGTACGGCACCCATCCCTACGTCGGCCGCGCGCTTAAGCCGCTCCCCCGGGAAAAGTACGCCATCACCAGCAAGATGTGGGTGATGCAGGGCGGCATCCCGGAGCAGGAGCGCCCCGACGCCGACGTGCTGGTGGACCGCTTCCGCAAGGAGCTGAACACCGACTACATCGACCTCGTCCTGCTGCACTGCATGTACAGCCCCAAGTGGACGGACGAGCAGAAGCGGTACATGGACACCATGGACCGCCTTAAGTCCAAGGGCATCATCAAAGCCCACGGCGTCTCCATCCATTCGGTCGAGGCGCTCAAGTCGTGCGTCACCACCAAGTGGGTCGACTCGGTTCACACCCGCATCAACCCCTTCGGCGACTCGATGGACTCCAAGAACCCGGACGACGTGGTGCCGGTGCTGAAGCAAATCCACGACGCGGGCAAGGGCGTAGTGGGGATGAAGCTGATCGGCGAGGGCCGCTACCGGGATGACCCCGCTAAGAAGGACCAGGCCATCAGGTTCGTCCTGGGCCTCGGCTGCGTGGACACGATGATCGTCGGCTTCGAGAAGCCGGAGGAGATCGACGACTTCGCCACCCGAGTGAAGAGCGCCCTGCAGTCGATCCGGGCGTCCGCCTGAGTGCCTTGAGAGGCGCCCATGGCTCTCGCCTGTGGAGGTGTCGATGCGGCTTCTGATGACGGTTCTGGCGCTCTTTGGAGCTGCCTGCAGTGCGTGGTCGGCGGTGACGGAGCCGGGAGCCAAGCTTCTCAAACTTGCCGGGGGGTTCGCCTTCACGGAGGGTCCTGCCTGTGACCGGCAGGGGAACGTCTACTTCACCGATCAGCCCAAGGATCGAATTCACAAGTGGAGTGTGGACGGAAAGCTCTCCACCTTCCTGGAGCCCTGTGGGCGCTCGAACGGCCTGTGCTTCGACGCTCGGGGCAACCTGTGGGCCTGTGCCGATGAGCAAAACCAGGTGTGGCGCATAGACACCAAGGGTGCGCACGTGGTAGTGGTCAAGGACCTGGACGGCAGGCTCCTGAACGGACCCAATGACCTGTGGGTCACGCCCAAGGGGGGCGTCTACCTCACCGACCCCTACTACCGCCGCGACTACTGGAAGCGCGACCAGAAGCCGCTGGAGACTCAGGGCGTCTACTTCCTGCCTCCTAAGGGCGGCAAGCTGGTCAGCGTGGCCACCGACCTGAAGCAGGCGAACGGCATCATCGGTACACCGGACGGCAGGACCCTCTACGTGGCGGACATCGGCGCCGGCGCAACCTACGCCTACACCCCCCGGCCCGACGGCACACTGTCTGGCAAGCGCCTCTTCTGCAAGATGGGCTCCGACGGGATGACGCTGGACTCCGAGGGGAACGTCTACCTGACCGGCCGCGGCGTCACCGTGTTCAACAGCGCAGGCGAGCAGGTGGACCATCTGGACGTGCCGGAGTCCTGGACATCCAACGCTTGCTTTGGCGGGAAGGACCGCAGGACCCTGTTCATCACTGCCGGGGGCAGCCTCTACAGCGTGCGGACGAGGGTGAGGGGAGTCGGCAGCCAGTAGCCGCTCTCGGCGCCAAGAACCACGCCGCCAATATGCGAGGTAGTACCTTACGGCGCGGCCGTGGTGGACCGGCCGCGGTCCAGGTGGCGTGACCCCACCCTTGGCGCCGTCCCCTGCCGGCTTGCGCCCCACGCTAGGCGTGCCACCGGGGAGGCACGGGCCGGGTGCAGCCTACGCTTGGGGGTCGGTCTCGCCAGCGGCCCTGTGCTGAGGAGGATGGCGTTGATTCAGCTTCGCGGCGTGAGCAAGAGTTACGGCGACAAGGTTGCTGTCAGCGGGCTCGATCTGGAAGTGCGGGACGGGGAGATCTTCGGCTTTCTAGGGCCGAACGGCGCGGGCAAGACGACCACGATCAAGATGATCTCCGGTCTGCTTCGTCCGGACAAGGGCACCGCGCTGGTGAACGGCATCGACGTTCGTCAGGAGCCCCTCAGGGCCAAGCGCTGTATGGCGTACGTGCCCGACAACCCCGACGTCTACGAGAAGCTCACCGGCTACCAGTTCATCAACTTCATCGCCGACGCCTATGGTGTGCCGCCCGAGGAGCGTCGGCGCCGCTGCGCCGACTTGGCCCGCACCTTCGAGCTGGAAGACGCGCTGGGCGATCTCATCGAGTCCTACTCCCACGGCATGCGCCAGAAGGTCGTACTCATCTCCGCTCTGGTCCATGCGCCGCGGATCTGGGTGCTGGATGAGCCCTTGGTGGGCCTCGATCCTCGCGCCGCCTTCGTTCTGAAGGGCATGATGCGCGAGCACGCGGACGCGGGCAACACCGTGTTCTTCTCGACCCACGTGCTGGAGGTGGCCGAGCGCCTCTGCGACCGCGTCGGCGTCATTGTGAAGGGCCAGTTGGTGGCCTGCGGCACGCTCGACCAGCTCCGGAGCGAGAGCGGGGAGTCGCTGGAGAGCGTGTTCCTGGAGCTAGTGAACGGGGAGGCGCCCAGAGGCGGCTCCGACGTGTCGGTGGTGTCCGGCTGATGGTCGCTCTGCTGCGGGCTCACCTTATCTCCTCGCTGTCGCTCAACTACCTCCGAGTGAAGGGCAAGCGGGGCAAGGCCATCCTGGCCATCCTCTTCATGGTCCTCGCGTTCAGCCCCACGGTACTGGGCTGGACCTACGGGCTGTCACGAGCCTACTCCTACCTCTCCGACCGGGGGCTGCAGGTCCAGTGGGCGCTGCTGGCCGGCACCTACACCCTGACTCAGCTTGTGGTGCTGCTGGCCGGCGTGCCCAT
>DASXUI010000486.1:0-3011 GCA_036504955.1 Armatimonadota bacterium | reverse complement strand
GCTCGTATGAGCCGCTGGGCTGAGGCTCTTACACCCCCTCACCTCCTCACCCCCTCACGCCCTTCTCTGTGCCTCTGTGCCTCTGTGGTGGGGCAGTTCCGCGGGCTAGGGAGCGCTGCCGGCCAGGACTAGGCCGCTGGGGGTGGCGGGCTGCCAGCGGCCGGCCTCGTCGCCTGACGCGGCAAGGTCGGCTGGGGACAGACCGAACTCCTCCAGCACTAGGGGGTCGGGGGTCTCCAGGCGGGCCTGGCGGAAGTGCGCGTAGTTTGCGCGGTTGTTCCATCCGCGCGCGGTGCCTGCCAGGTAGGCGTTCGCGCCAAGCATCTGGAGCACGCTCCGGAGTCGTGGGGCCGAGAGCCGGGCACCCAGAAGCCGCCAGGAGCTGTGGCCGAAGAGGCGCTTGCTGATGCTAGGCAGGGAGTAGAACCAGCGGTAGGCGTTTCGAATGCCGAAGTACATCTGGTCCTGAGTGATGCCCCGGAACCGGCGCACGGGGTGCTCGGCGTCGTACTTCTCCCAGTCCCAATCCGTGATCAGCCCCGCCTCAACGGCCTGCAGGAAGGCGGGGGCTCCAGGCTCCGGCGTGTTGATGGAGAACTGCGCCACGTCGAAACCCACGCGCTCGCTGAACTCAACGGTTCGCTCGAAGATGCCCGGGTCCACGGGCTCGTGAGCGCCGAAAATGAAGGCCCCCAGCACGGCGATTCCCCGATCCTGGCATCTGTGAACGTGATCGGTGAGACTCAGCGCGGAAAGCGACTTGGAGTATCCCCCGTTGATGTCCTCCACTCCGAAGAACAGCCCCCGGCAGCCGGAGGCGGCGAAGAGGTCGATGGTCTCAGGCGTGAGGTTGGTAGGCGTGAGCTCGGTCACCCAGTGCACACCCAGGTCTCGGGTGATGTCGCACACGGCGCGTGCGTGCGCCCCCCGGCGGTCCGGCAGGAAGTTGTCGTCCGTGAAGGCGACCACCCGCCTCCCACTCTCCAGGGCGGCAAGCTCCCTGTGCAAGGTGTCGTACCGCAGGTTCCTCTGCCGCTTGCCGTTCTGGTTGTAGACGCTGCAGAAGTCGCAGTCGAAGCGACAGCCGACCGAGGTCTGAATGGACCACGGCAGCAGGTAGTTGCGCGGGTTGCGCCAGTCCCAGCGGATGGAGGGCCGGTCCATCTCGCCCTCCGCGCGCCCCCGCTCGCCGTAGAGCAGCCGCCAGTCCTTCGGGGTCATCCCCGCGCGGATGCGCTTGGTCCACTGATCCCCCAGAATGTGCCTGCGGCCGGTCCCGCGCTCCGCGGCCGCAAACTCCAGCAGCTCCGCCAGGGCGTTGCCGTCACAGCGGCCTCGATAGACGATGTCCACGTGCCGGCCGCACTCCCGAGGTAGGAAGGTGGCGTGCACCCCTCCCATGATGACCAGAGGAGGCTTCCCGTCGTCGCACACCACGTCCCGCGCCTCGGAGGCGAGCTCGAAGGCGCGCCGAGCGCTAGTGGTAAGGGCGGTGATGGCCAGGATGTGCGGTGGGTCCTTGCTGAGGTCGATAGGTCCGGAGACCTGCTCATCGTAGGCGCAGGCCACCACCTCGCGGCCTCCAACCACCAGGGGGGTCTGGGCCAGGAAGGTGCCCAGGGTGGAGTTGGGCATCGGGGGCCGTCTGAACCCGGGTGGCCGGTTAACGCGCACTCGGTCCGGTAGCAGGTAGGTTACCTTTAGAGGTCCGGTAGCTGCACGACCCATCGGCAGATGCCTCCTTCGACGCCAAACGTCGTCCCCCAGGCCCCGGCGGCCACCACGCGCCCGACTCACGGGCTAGTGCCGGGCTCCGTTACAATGGACACAGATGAAACCACGCCCTCCAGAGTTCCCCGCCTGTCCGCCGCCGGAACAGGGCCTGACGGACCCGATGCCCGAGGACTCGGTGAGCTCCCTTTCCCTGGACGCACCGACCGTCGCTGTCAGGCCCCCACATGAGCCAACCGTGTCATACACCGTCGGAAACGCCCCTGAGGAGTGCGGGCGGTCGGGCGCCGGTACGTCCTCAAGGAGTTCCACCGAGCCCACGGCACTCCTGCCCGGCGTCGGGCTTGATCTGCCACCCCTGATGCCCGCCACCTTCCTGGAGCGCCTGTCGCGGTTCTCCGCCATCGTAGAGCTTCCGGAAGGACCTACCAAGGTCTGCGTCCGCAACTCCGGTCGTCTGCGTGAGCTTCTGCACCCCGGCGCGACGGTGTGGCTGAGGCACGTCCCCGGCCCGCTCCGCAAGACGGCGCATGACATCGTGCTGGCGGGCGAGCCCGACGCCCTGGTGGTGGTGGACGCTCACCTGGCTAACCCACTGGCCGCCCGGTGGCTGGAGGCACGGCCGCCCTGGGAGTTCGCGCGCGGCGCCACCAGCGTGGTCCGGGAGGTCGGCTACTCCAACTCGAGGCTCGACTTCCAGCTCGGGCGACCCTCGGGACCCCTCTGGGTTGAGGTCAAGAGCGTGAGCCTGTGCCAGAGCGGCACCGCCGTCTTCCCAGATGCCCCCACCTCACGCGGCGTGCGCCACCTAGAGCACCTCATGGAGCTGGCACAGCGCGGTGAGCCCTCGGCAGTGCTGTTCCTCATCCTCCGGCCGGACGCCTGGCGCCTGATACCCAACGGCGACACCGACCCCCTCTTCGCCTCTACCCTCCGCCGCGCCGCCGTCTCCGGCGTGACCCTCCACGCCCTTCGCTGCCGCGTAACCCTGGAGCGTGTCTCCATCCTGGGGCCGGTGCCCGTGGAGCTGCATGAAGGGGTGGAAGGGTGAGGGAGTGACAAGGTCTGCGTGGGGGGGTACCCCGCGCTGAAGCGACGGGGCGACAGCTAGCAGAAGCGTGCTGAAGCGCGCTCCAAGCGCCGCTGTAGGCACCTTGCGCATGAACCGGACGTTCTGAGGCTGTCAGCCGGCTTGAGCCGGCTTCCGCGAGCTGTCGCCCCGTCGCTTCAGCGAGGGGTACCTACTCACCAACCGAACGCCTCTACCCACCCCCCACCCC
>DASXUI010000485.1:0-28489 GCA_036504955.1 Armatimonadota bacterium | reverse complement strand
CAAGGGCTTGTAGGCCTCGGCCTGCCCCTCGGCAGCTACCTGTTGGGCTTCCACGGGGTCCACGGTCCAGAAGACGTCTGCCTTGGGCGCCTTGCCCTCCGCCGCCAAGCGCGGGGCCAGGACGCTGCCCGTGTCGCTTTGAGGCAGCGAGACCACCTCAACACCGACTCCGGTCTTCCTCTTGAAGCCGTCTACCAAGGGCTTCAGGAGGGCCTTGTCGGCTGAGGTGTAGAGGACCACGGGGCCCAGGGCCTCGCCCTTGGGGGCACTCTTGCATCCGGCCGCCAGAAGAGCGACCCCGGCCGCTGCCAAAAGCCTCCGGGGCAGGCGCGTGAAAAGGCATGGGCGCGCCGCTAGGTTGCCGCCCACGCCGGGCTTGGTACCGTCGATGTTGGTGATGGTCTGACTCCTCCTTTCCGATGATTTCCAGGCCGGCACCCGTCCCCGCGGTGCCCACCGAGGGCCACCGCCGAGCGCGAGGGCCGGCTAGGCGATTCCCCGCGCCTTCAGGTTGTTGAGGCTGATCTGGGCGCTCTCCAGGCAGGGGCGCTGACAAGTGTCCTGCTCCACGATGTACCAGTGAGTGCCGATGGCCTCCGCCGCCGCGAAGATGGCATCCCAATCCAGTGTGCCGTTCCCCACCTCCGTGAAGGTGCCGCTCTCGTCCCTGTCCTTCACGTGGATCAACGGCACCCGCCCGGGGTACTTGCGGAGGTACTCAGCCGGATCCACGCCCGCGTGCGCCACCCAGAAGACATCGATCTCCGCCTGCACCCTCTCAGGATCAGTGTTCTCGTAGAAGAGGTCCAGTATGTAACGGCCCTCCACCTGCCGGAACTCGTGGTCGTGGTTGTGGTAGTAGAGGTGCAGCCCCCTCGCGAGGTAGTCGGCACCTACCTTGTCCATGTACTGGGCGGCGCCCTTCACTCCCTCCGCATCGCCGGGGAAATCGCCGGGAGGCAGCGCTGGGCCGCCCACGTAGCGGCAGCGGAGGATGCGGTGGTACTCCGCTACCTTGTCGGCGTCACGCTCACCGCAGTGGCTCCCGAAGCACTCCAAGCCAAGGTCGTCTAGGATGCTGCGCAGCTCCTCCGCCTCCAGCCCGTAAGTTCCTGCGAGCTCGACGCCGGCGTAGCCAATCCGCGCGACCTTCTCCAGCGTGCCGCGGAAGTCACGCTGGCACTCATCGCGCACAGTGTAGAGCTGCAACCCAACAGGTACCCTGCCCATGAGGCACACTCCTCGAAGCGAGACCCGCCGTTCGGCGAATCGGTCTCGGCAACTACCCCGCGCCACCGGCAAGCCGCCATCGACTCCCGGCAGCGCGGGGCACCACAGGCTCGCGGTGCAGGGCGCGGGCCTGGCCTACACCCCTCACGGGAAGCCTTCGGAAGCCCGCGCCCCGCACGGCTCGCAGGCGATCCGCGCGCTACGCGGATCAGCCAGGCGGGTGCTCGAAGGTCGGAAGGTCATCCTCGGCCTCGACGGCGCCCACGGTTAGGAGGATGGTGGCGTAGGGCCTCTGGTCGCCCGTCACCACGGTCAGGACGGTGTCTGCACTCTCGGCGGCGGCGTGGAACTCCGCCCGCTCGAGTCGCTCGCAGGGCACACCCTGGAACAGCTCGCTGAACTCCCGGAAGACCGGCACATCGGCCTCGCCGGTCGGCTCTATGACCTCGTACTTCTCCACTGGTACAGTGTCTCTTACGACCTCCAGTACCTGGGGTACCTCCAAGAGGCCCGGCGCCAAATTCAGGAACACGCGCTTCGCCTTGGCGTGGCTGTGGGTGCTGAAAGGGTAGTTTCCGTCGACTACAAGTACTTGGTCGCCTCGCCCCGCGCTCCCCAGCACGGCCAGGATCTCAGGATGGAGCAGTGTCGTCTTAAGCACTCCTCACTCCCCCTACGGTGGTATCCCAACGGTTCCCCCATGGAACCGTTGCACGCGGCGTCGAGCCCAGTGCCGCTGACACCACCCTTGCATGCCATGTACCCCAAGACAGCCAGCCCCATTCATTGGGGTGGAACTGGGAAGCCGCACCGCGAAGTGCTACCCTGCGATGACACGCCCCGGGCTAGCTCATCTCTGAGAGACCGGGCGGTGATGGAGGCGCCCATGGCTACCACAGACAGGACTGAGTTAGCTCGCTTGCCACGAGACCTGTATGAGTCCGCCATCAGCGGTTGCCCACAACCGCCAGGTGAGCTTCAACACGTTGGTGCTTGAGGCGCTTCAGCAAGTGCTGACACAGGAACAGCGGTGGGAGATGCACGAGGCGGCGTCCCTCCTCGGCGAGGATGCGGCCCTAGGCGATGCCGAATTCGCATTCCGCGCGCAATCCGAGGTCGTCCTAAGTGATCGGTGATTCTCGGCGCGAGGGGACCTGTGGCCTCCGACCGTACGCATGCCATCGGCGGGGTCAACAGGCGGTGCGCTCGGTGCTGGAGCCGCCACCCCCAGGGGGATGAGGCAGGTCCTTGATGACAACAGGTTAGCCCTCAACCTATGCTAGCCCGGCTGGGCCGGGGAGGCGCGCCGGCTCACCACTCCGCGACACACATTGACGCATCGAACATCCGATCTGGACTTGGCCCCCAGAGCATGGTAACATCGCGTGGGACGAGCGGCCGCTGACCCCGTGGGCTCCCAAGCCGCTTGGTCGCCGGTGGTTGCTCCTGGCGGCTCGGACCTTCGCCCGCCCTGGCGACCGCGGCTGCCGGCCAGCCGTACCCTGGCAGCCGACGTCTCGCCGGTCCAGAACGAGCGCGGTGTCGTCCCCTCTCTGCCGCTTCAGGCGGCGCGCCGACACGCGGAGACCTTGCCAATGCCAGAGACAGACCAGACCCAGGCCCTAGAGGAGATGCTGCGTACCCACTCGGAGGGGACCCAGGCCACGCTGAGGACACTCCACAAGGTAGCCCTGGCGCACGACTGCAAGTTCAGAGTGGTGCCCGGCGAGGCCGACGGTACCCAGCGCGTCATCTACTCCCAGGTGAAGCTGGCGCTGGAGCCCGCGGGCTCCGAGGTCACCCTCTCCGCGGAGTACGACCTGCGCGCCTTCCTCGAGTTCTACCGCGGAGCTTCGGACACCCGCGCGAAGGAGCTTCTCTTCGAAGCCGCCATCCCCTGCAGCTTCTGCATTGACGACAAATGCACCACGCTGCTGACCAACCGAACCATCACCCTGGGCGAGAAGTCGAAGCAGCTCTGCGGCCCCTACCGTCATCGCGTATCCTTCCCCGTGCGACCGTCGGACCGTGGCTCGGCCGCGGCCATCCTGGCGATGCTCTTTCGCTACTGCACGCCCGAGACCCAGGAGGACCTGTTCGACGACAACCGCGTCAGCGTGAGGGTGGAAGGCGCTCCGGAGCGGTGGGTCGTCGGGTTCCGGCACCCGGTGAACCTGTTGGGGGTTGGGGCGGAGCAGTTCATCCGGGAGTCCCTGGCGAGAGGCGCGGACGGCCAGCGGAAGGTCGATGCGCTGCTGAAGGCCACAGGCCAGGCGGACCCTGGGCGATACGTGGGAGTGATCGACGGCTTCGTTTCCGCGTCGCGCTACGACCTGGTCCTGGGGGTCCTCTGCGACGCGGACAAGCTCCCCAGCACGCTGCCGGAGGGCATGGCCAGGCTGAGGCTCGTGGCGGGAGACTACGCCGTCTACAACAGCAGCGCGGGCGACTACAACAGCGTCTGGCGCCACTTCACGGACCGCCTGTACGAGACCAACCCGGTCGGCTTCGATGCGCACCGCGTTCCCTACGAGTTCTACGACTCACAGGGCCGCTTCAGCGACGTTCACATCCCCGTCAGCAAGGACCTCCCCCGGCACAGCGGCCGCTACACGCGCATCGCTTGGACGCCGGACATCACTGTCGCCGGAGTGCTCTCCTGCTCCGAGCAGGACCACCCAATGTACCGCGACAGGGCTGGCCTGCGCGAGAAGCTGCTGAAGCACTTCCCCTTCGCGGAGCGTATCGTGGGTACCTCCACTCACGCGGAGCTGGGGGTGCCGATGACCCACCTCCTGGGCGTCGAGGTGGACAAGCTGAACGTGATCCCTGAGGGGCTGGAGCTCCATACCCTCCGAGGGGGCTACTGGAACCAGACCGGTTATCGGCACTTCACCGGCGGCGGGGGCCTGCACTACGAGCTCAGCTTCTCCTTCCCCACCGCAACCCGGGCCCACGACCTGAACCATCCACGGGCCTTCATCGACTACTCCTACACGGAGCGAGGAGGCCTAACCGAGGTGCTTGTCCCCGTGCGAAGGGCGTGCAAGCATACGACAGAGCTAGTGGAGCTACCCGACCTTCGGGTGCTTGGCCGGCAGCAGGCACCCCCCGACGAGGTGGTGACCCCGGCGCAGATGCGGGCCCTGTACCACCTGGAGGGCAACCCGAAGCCAGGCTGCTACACCGCGGCTCTGCGCTACGAGCGGCACGGTGACTACTGGTTCTTCGCCAAGCCCATCGTCATCGGCGTTGAGGCGGGGGACCCAACCCTCTCCCTCGATGGTGCCCGGGAGTACACGGTGAGTGGCGGACGGTACGTCCGGATCAGCGAAGAGCTGCCGAACGGCGAATTCGACTGGTTCGCCCCCGGGTACGCCTTCGGGGAGATGCAGCGCGAGACCGGCCACAAGTTAGACGTCTCCCGCCAGTTCGTGGTCCGCCAGAAGGAGTACGGCCGCCGGTTCGAGCTCTACGCGCCGGTAGTGTAGCCAGCCTCTGGCCCGTCGCACGGGCGGTTGCTGACCGCGCATCAGGTGGGTGAACCCTGGGGCCCTCTGAGCAGAGGGCCCTCGTTGGGCCCCTATCAGCCGGCGGCCTCGCCAACCCCCTGTCCGTGGAGTTGGGCTCGCACCAGTAGCGCCGGACGCCCCCACCTCAGGCTACAACCAAGAGGAGACGGCACCGCACTGTGTGCCGTGGTGCACTCGCCGCCGGGCTATGGCGGGGGCAGGCACTCTTGGCCGATCGGAGGCTGCATGGGGATACAGGCCGTCTTGGCGCCGCCGGAGCAGGTCGCGCCGTTCAGGGAGCTCTACCGCCACGAGATGGGCTGCCAGATCGTGTCCGACTCCTACCTGCGACGAGGGTTCAGCGACGCCTACCTGCTGAGTGATGGCAGCAACGTCGCGGGGTACGGCTTGGTGACGTGCCGAGACGACCCGGGGATGCTCCACGAGTACCACGTCTTCCCCGCCTACCGGTCGGAATCGCTGCCCCTCTTCCGCCAGCTTCTGGAGGTCAGCCGGGCATCGCGGGTCCGCGCGCAGACCAACGATCGCGACCTGCTGCTGAGGCTCCTGGACTGCTGCACCAAGACCCACGCCGAGGCCGTCCTGTTCGAGGACGCCTACACAACCAGACTGGAGCTTGGCGCGGGGCTGCTTCGGCGAACCACCGAGGACGACCGAAAGACCATCTTCGAGCACAGGAGCGAGCCCGTCGGCGAGTGGATGGTGGAGCAGGACGGCGTCGCCGTTGCCACCGGCGGGGCACTGCACCACTACAACCCGCCCTACGCCGACCTCTACATGGAGGTGGAGGAGTCGCATCGCCGTCAGGGCCTGGGCTCCTACCTGATCCAGGAGCTGAAGAAGATGTGCTACGAGGGCGGCAAGGTCCCCGCTGCCCGGTGCGATGCCGGCAACACGGCTTCCCGCCGAACGCTTCAGAAGGCCGGAATGCTCCCCTGCGCCCGCATCCTCGTGGGCGAGGTGGACCGGTAGGCGTCCCTCCCGAAGCGGCGGACCCAGGTTGGCGCTAACATACCGGAAAGCCCGATCGGCCCGCGCCGCCCCTCGTCGCACCATACTGTAGGGTGGAGTTGGGATCGCCGCCGGGTCGGTCGCCCAGCGCCTGAAGATGCGGGCGGGCCTAAGCGAAGGCCCGCCGCCGTGGGCCTGGGAGGTGGGACTGTTCAGTCGTGGCAGCCCAGAACGTGTGACCAACAGCCCGGAGGGGGATCTGGTTTTCGGTGCCACCGACTGCTGGTAGTCCATCGAGTTGTGGGCTGGGAGGTTCCCGATGGGGGCCCTTCGCTTCGGCCAGCCCGCGTCTTCAGGCGCCGGGCGACCCAACCTGTGGCGATTCCCACGCCGTACTTCAGTGCGGCGCCCGGCGCGGTCCGGCGCCCAGGGTGTCCGCCGCCTGAACTACCATCGCCTACCTGCTAACACCTACCGCCTGACTACCCACTGAGGCCCCCGCGTCTCTGGTGCTCACCTACTCCTCGGCGATCGCTTCCGCCGCGCTGTGGGCGTGTACCAGTTCCCGCAGCAAAGCGCCCCGCTCCTCGACGTCCTCCTTGGCGACCAGCAGGTTGGCGTTCCGGAGGGGCCCGCACGCCAGCCGGGGGTCGACCTGAGCGATGGGGTCGGTCGACCGCACGATAGCCCCGATATGATGCCCCTTCAGCTCCTCGGCCAGCATATCGGCGATGAGGACAGGCCCGTTGAAGACGCTCACCAACTCTCCGCTCAAGGCACGGTTCCCTGCTGCCACCCCCCCGGAATTCGACTCAGCGGGAACGGCGCCACGACTCAGCAGGATCCGCCGCGCGGCCTCCACCGCCTCGGGCGCCCACTCCCCCTCGGTGTTGCCCACAACCTCCTCGAGCTGCGCCGTAGCTTTGGCCTCCATCTGCAGCACCAACTCCTGAACCCGGCTCTTGTCCATGCTCTCGCTCCTGTGACGGCGGACTGCTTGGATCCTGCATCGCACCCTTGCATTGTACCAGCTTGAGCCAAGGCTTGTTCATGCCCAGTCTACAAGCATCGGAGGGTGTTTGGTGAGCAACCACACCTGCCGCAAGCGTTCCCATCATCTACTCAGGGGGCGCTACTGACCGGAGACAGCCCAGGAGGGCTCACGCGCCGTCGCTGGCGCTCTTCGAGGGGGCTCGGCCCGTGTGGAGTGGCGGGAACCTCGGCTTTCGGGCCAATGTCTACTACCCGTGGAACTGGCTCGGATGACGTAGGGCTCCACAGGCAGGCTGAGGCCTCTCGCAGAGCGGTCACGCTGGGGCCCAGGTCGATCTTCTGCCGGGTAACTCAGACATTGTGAACCGCGCCGTGTGGGAGGGCACCGTGCCTCTCGCGGAGCGCGGCCTAGGAGGTAACCAGATGCGAACCCACTGGCTCAAGAGCACTGCCCTTACGCTGGTCGCCGCGACCAGCTTTGGCGTCTTCGCCCTTACCGCCCCCGTTCAGGCCGGGTCGACCGGTAGGAAGAACACTGCCATTGCTTTGGGCGCCCTGGCGGCGGAGCAGCTACTGACCGGCAAGACGACCACGGGCATCATCGCGGGTGCCGGCGGCCTCTACGCCTACTCCCGCTACAAGGACGCCAAGAAGAAGGAGCGCTACGAGGACCGCTATTGGAGCCGCGAGCGCCACCATCACGGCCACTATCGCTGGTAGCTAGAGAGGGTCGTTGGGTCGTTAGGTCGTTGGGGAGGGGCCTCAGAGGGGGCGCCTTGGGCCTCTTAGGTCCCTTTCGTCCCTTTGGTCACTTCTGGGAAGGGACGCAAGCGACCAAAGGAGTCCTCTGAGGCCCTTCCCCAACGACCCAACGACCCAACGATCCAACGACCCGCCCCTATGCGGCCTCAAGCGTGATCACTGCCACTTCCGGCGGCGCCAGGAAGCGGATGGGCAGAACGGCGGATCCAACGCCACGGCTGACGTAGAGCTGGGTCTTGGGCCACAGGTCGGGCTTCTCGCGGAGCAGGCGCTCTCCGGCGAACAGGCCCATGTCGTAGCTCAGGCCGCGGTGAGAGTGCGTGTAGAGGGCGCCCAGGCCGGGGATGCGGAGTTGGCCACCGTGGGTGTGGCCGGAGAGCACGAGGTCGATCTCGAGGCCGCGGAGCAGGTCTACTCCCTCCGGGGAGTGAGAGAGCAAGATACGGAAGCCGTCCGTGGGCAGGCCGGCGGCGGCACGGCAGGGCTCATCGCGGTCCTGGCTGGGGTCATCGACGCCCAGCAGGTGGAGCATCTCCCCACGCAGATTCAGCGTCACGCCCACGTTTCGCAGGATGGTGACGCCGTTCGCCGCCCAGAAGCTTAGGATCCCCTCCGTGGGCGAGTGCTTCTTGTGCTCCGCGTTCCCCAGGATGCCGTAGACACCGTGACGGGACCGGATGGCACGCACCACCCTCAACGCGTTGCGGTTGCCCGGCACGGTCTTGCCCTGATCACCCCCCAGCAGCAGGAGGTCGACCTCCAGCCCCTCCAACTGGCGCATCAGGTTGCGCTCTCGCCGCCCCCAGCGCTCAGTGTGAAGGTCAGAGAGGAAGCCCAGCGTCAGGCCCGAAAGCGCCTGGGGCAGCCGAGGCAGACGCAGCACGGGTCGCGTCACCTGCACCTGGGCCGCCTCCCACACCGGGTAGAGCATGGCCGCCAGCACGGCGGGCGCGGGGATCAAGCGGCGTCCTTTACAGCGACGCAGATGAGCGATACCCCCAGCGGAAGGTTCACCCGGCAGACGATCGCGGCCTCAAGGGATAGAATGGCCTTCAGCAGTCGGTTACCCAGGCTGCCGACCTCCGGCAGCGTCGCCTTCGCCTCCTTGCGCCTGGGAGCCAGGTGCTGAAGTAGGCGTACCAGCACCACGGCGGGGAAGAGCAGCGACATCACGTAGCTCAACTTCACGATGCGGTAGCCAGCGCCGGAGACGACCTCGCGAAGCTCGCGGGCGGTATAGCGCCGCCGGTGGTGCAGCGCGACGTCGTGCTCGCTCCAGAGGAACCGGAAGGCAGGCACGGAGATGATCGCCGCGCCGCCTGGGGCTGTGACCCGGAACATCTCCGCCAGCGCCTCGCGGTCGTGGTCAAGATGCTCTACCACGTCCAGTGCGGTGACCGCACGGAAGGAGTTGTCCCGCAGGGGCAGTGCCTCGGCGCTTCCTTGGCACAGGCCCTCAAGCCCTCGAGTGCGCGTCATGTGCAGCGCCTCGGAACAGAAGTCGAGCGAGACCACCTGACCCAGGGGCAGCAGCTCGCGGGACATGGCGCCGGTTCCGCAGCCTACGTCCAGAAGCCGCGAGCCCTCCGGCGGAGTGAGCCGCAAGGCCTTCATGAGAGCGCGTACCAGCAGGCGCCTTCCCACGAACCACCAGTACCCCTCTTCCAGGTGGTACATCCGGGTGTACTCTTCGGGCTCCATCAGCCTCGCTCTCTAGCCAATACCGCGCTGCCCACCGACCAGTAAGGAGATGAGCGTTGCCGGTCGCCACGGGATCGCGCCTCCCGGCGAAGGCCGGGTCGCGGCACCTCTCTGCCATCCGAGGGAGACCTGCGCTACGGCCCACGGCCCTCGTCCCCGTGAGGGGCCCTTCCATGATAACCTCTATCAGGGCCCTTTCGGTAGGGGCCGCCGCGCTGGCTGATCGGTGATCGAGGGATCGCTCTCCAGATCCACCTGAGCGCGCCCAAGAGGTGCAACGCCGTCACGAGTTGGCAGACCCACCAACCAACTCGGGCGAGACCAGGGGTGCAGGCCGTGGGCGCGCGAGCGTTCGCAGGACCACCGACGCGCGTTTGAGACCGTGAACGCGGTCGGGGAAAGGAAGGGCCAGATGGTCAGATGCCACCAGGCTTGGATCCGTGAGTCCGTTGCTGGGCAGCGAGGTGAGGGATGGGTGACCGGCGCCCCGGGCGCCTCCGCGGAACCTTGCTGGCCTGCGAGCAGAGGGAGCTCACTACAGCGGCTCTGGCACGCGTCAGTGCTTGCCCTCGCGATGTGTCTTGCCCTCTCTCGCCCAGCAAGGGCAGCCGAGATTCACGATGCCGCGCGCAAGGGCGACCTTGTCAGGGCCACTCAGATTCTGGCTTCGAACCCCAAGGCGGCCACGGCTCGGGATGGCCAGGGCTTCACACCCCTTCACTGGGCTGCGGCGAAGGGCAACGCCAAGCTGGCTGCCCTTCTTCTAGGCAAAGGGGCGGACCCGGGGGCCAAGGGCAGCCTGGACGTCACCCCGCTCCACTGGGCGGCAAGCAATGGAGCCCTGGACGTGGTGTCACTCCTCCTCTCAAAGAAGGCGCCTGCCAGCGCGCCCACGAAGCGAGGAGTGACGCCTCTGCACCTTGCGGCCGCGAACCACCGGCTGAAGGTTGCCGAGGAGCTCATCACCCATGGCGCGCAAGTCAATGCCGTGACCGCTGACGGCATGACGCCGCTCGCGGACGCGAAGCTGGAAGGGGACAAGGAGATGGTCGCTCTACTGATGAAGCATGGGGGCCACCCATGACGCGCGGCACGGGTAGCGCTCGGCACGCCGGAGCACCCGCCTACGAGAGCTCGGAGCAGCGGGCCTCTGCCTTCACGCTCATAGAGCTGCTGGTGGTCATTGCCATCATCGCCATTCTTGCCGCCATCCTGTTCCCCGTCTTCGGGGCGGCCCGCTCGAAGGCCCGCCAGGCCTCCTGCCAGAGCAACATGAAGCAGATGGCCACCGCGACGCAGCTCTACTACGACCAGTGGGAGGGCGGCTTCCAGAAGTACGGCGGGGTCATCCCTCGCAACGACAAGATCGGCTTCTGCAACCTCCTCCGGCCCTACATGAAGACCTGGGACATCTTCCACTGCCCAGAGGGCGACACCGTATTCCTGAACGTCTGCATGAACTGGCAGATTACCGACAAGGGCCTCACCCAGGATGAGATGAAGGCGCAGTCCAAGACGATCCTCTACTTCGATTGCACCGGCTGGACCGGCCCTGGCGAGGACGCGGACCCCACCAATGAGCCCCAGACAGACGGCTACGTCTACAAGACGGGCTCCCGCGCCTCGCAGAACCAGCTCGGCGGGCTGGTGTTCCCTGGCAGGCACACCAAGGGCAACAACATCGTCTTCGCGGACACCCACGTTCGGTGGTTCAAGGACTGGGCCGCCAGCGAGATGACCTTCGACCCCGAGAAGCGCTGAGGCCACCGGGCACGTCGTGCCGGCGGCCTCAGCCCCAATCTCCTCCGCAACACAGTTCGGCTTCGCGACACTTCACCCTGCGCCGAGGAGCGGCACGCGCTCCCTAGAGCTGGTCCAGCTTCACCACCTGGCCGGTTGCCTCGCTCTGGTAGGCTCCCACGGCCGCCCGAACCGCCGCAAGGCCATCCTCGGGCGTGATGAAGGGCGCCTCGTCTCCCCGGGCCGCCGCCAGAAAGTGCTTCACCTCCTCCGCCCAGCAGTCCAGGTTCGGCACCTTCGCCTCTATCCGTGCATCCATCTCCTTGTCGTAGGCCACGCAGTCGCTGCCGCTGAGGCTCAGCGTGCCGTTCTCACAGATCGCGTCGAAGACCAGCGTGTAGCCGCCCCACCAGGTCCAGGAGCACTGCAGAGAGGCGGTGGCGCCTCCCCTACACCGGAAAAGGGCGTAGCCGTTGTCCTCGACATCCCCCTCCGTGATCATCATCCGGCTGGTCTGCCCCGTCACCTCCTCGATCGGGCCGATGTACCAGCGAATCATGTCGATCATGTGTACGCCGTTGTCGATGAAGGTGCCGCCCCCCGACTGGTCCCGGTGGGCAAACCACTTCCTCTGAAGCTCGGCGTAGGCGCCATGTCCCACGGCGACCCTGGCCGCGAGGACCCTGCCAAGCCTCTGGTCCAGAAGCTGCTTGCCCCTGTTGAAGTTGCCTATCAGCCGGTGGTTGAAGCCGATGTAGAGAACCTTGCCGGTCTCCTCACTCGCCTGCTTCATCTGCTCCGCCAAGGCAACGCTGGTGGACATCGGCTTCTCGCAGAGGACGCTCTTGCCCTGGCGCAGGGCCTCTATGCTGATGGGCGCGTGCAGGTTGTTCGGGGTGCACACACTCACGCAGTCCACGATGTCCTGTTCGAGCAGCGTCCGGTAGTCCGTGAACACCTGCTGGAAACCGTGGCGCTGGGCAAAGGCCTGCGCCACGTCCTCGCGGATATCGCAGGCGGCCACCAGCTCCACCTGATCGAGGTGCTTCTTGTAGCCTCCGGCGTGGGCGTTCGCGATGCTGCCGGTACCGATGATCCCAAGTCGTAGCTTTGCCACCAATCCCCTCCCCTTCGATCCTAGCCGAACATGCCGGAATGTGCGGGCAAGCGCACTACCAGAGCCGTGCCGTGCGGGCCCGCATCAGAGACCCCATCTCGCGCTCGCCAGCATCGCCTCTTGGCCCCACCGGGCCCGGCAAGCCGACGTGGAGCCACCTGGGCGCTCCGGCCTCTGCCACGCCTGAGTCACCCGCGTGCCAGAGGACCGGCAGTCGCCACCTGGCGAGCCACCAGCTTCGAGTGAGGGGCCAGAAGCACACGCGGCGGCTCTTGTCCCTACCTTGGCCCCGATGCTCCTCCCGGAGCCTGCCCACCTCGCACGCCGAGGAGGGACAGCCTGTCGGAGGCGCCATGCAGGCTGGCGGCGAATAGATGCACGGGCGCCTCCGCGCGCCCTCGCTGGTTAGGAAGGACTCGCACCCGGTGGGAGACCCACAGACCAGGGCCACCTTCATGGCCCTGGAGCGTACGCACGACGACCTGGAGGAGCTGTTGCTCCAGCATCAGGACGCCCTACTCGATCGCGACTTCGCGCTGGCACGGGAACTCTTCGTACGCTTCGACCGCGGAACCCGCATCCACATAGAGGGGGAGGACGGGCTGCTCTTTCCACTCTATCAGGCGCGCGTGCGTCAGCGCCCCGGCGGCGGGCTTGTCCTCTTTGATGCGGAACACCGCAAGATCGAGATGCACGACCAGGAGATCCTGGAGCTCATCGACGCTCTGCCGGCCGACGACGCGCGAGCACGAAGGGCAGTAGTCCGCCTCATCGAGGCGGAGGCCCTTCTCAAGCATCTTCTGGACCATCACCACACGCGGGAGCACCAGTTCCTCTTCTCGGGCCTCGATGACGTTACCACGGAGGACGAGAGGCGGGCCATCCTAGATCGCATGGCAGAGCTGGCACGGATGGGCTAGTTCGCGGCTCAACGCCTGCCGCGGGCGGGAGGCATCCGGAAGCCCGCCCCCTGCACGGCGCACCAGTGCCGCGGGAACGGCGCAGCCCCAGGGGGAATGCCACCTCGCGCGACCGTCCCTCTGGCGTGCGCCGCCCAATTGGCCCCTGACGCGCTACCTGGTGCGCGCCCGGCGAGGATGGCTACAGTGGCGACACAGGCTGGGCACCGGCCGCTGTCTCCGCGGAGGGCTTTCCGGGAGGCAGCCCCGCCTTCTTCTTGTACTCAGCAACCAGCGCCGCGATCGCGAGGTTGTCCGCGAAGGTCTCATTCAAGGGCACCGTCTCAACCTTGATGATGGGGGCTCCTCCCGGCGTCAGGGTGACGCCCGCCTGCGCCTCTTCCTTGCCCTGATCGCTGCTGGCGGCGATCACGGTCGCGCCAACCGCCGTTTTGCGCTGGAAGACCCCCGGTGCGTGCCCCGCGATGAGGAAGTCGATGCCCGGCACGCTCTGCGCCAGGGCTACCGCCCCCGAGATGGCACTGTGGTACATCACGACCAGCAGATCCGCCTCCTGCTTCAGCCGCGGAACGAGGTCCTTCGCGGTGGCAGCCGCGTCGAGCACCTTCACCTTAGGCGCCTCGGCACCCAGCAGCTTCCCCAGGTCCCGGTTCAGAGCCGGGTCCATGAGGGAAAGCACCGCTATCCGCAGCTCCTTCCGCGCGCCGGCCCGAACCGCTGGGTAAATCCTGACCACATAGGGTTCGGCAAGGGGCTTGCCGGTGGCGGAATCCACCACATTGGCGCACACGAAGAGTCCAGGATAGCGGGAGATCTGCTCCCGCAGAAACGCAAGACCGAATCGGAAGTCCGTCTCCCCTAGAGCCACCGCCTGGTAGCCCATCCGGCTCATAGCCTCGTAGGCCGTAGCAGCCGTGAGGGGGGTGTCCTTGGATGCCGCGGAGGGGCAGTCGCCCGCGAATAGGGGCACCTGGTTGGCGTTGGAGGCAACCTGCTGCTGTAGGAACGTGGCCCTCCGCGCGATCCCGCCTTTGTCGCCCCCCGCGCAACCGCAGGAGTCGAGCTGGCCCACCCAACCGGCGGAGTAGTCCAACACCAGGTCGGCATCCCTGAAGGTGGGGTCCTTCGAGGTTCCCGGCGCCAGGTCCCCCAGCGCCTCCGCGGGCTTGGGCGGCGCCTTCACGGCCTCGGCAGCCAGACCCCACGTACCCCACGCGGCCGCGAACGCGGTCAGCAGCAGCGCACATCGCCTCAGACGTCCCATACCACCCCCTGTGCATCTATCCGCCCCTTGTCGGCGGACACCCCCGCCCTCTCTTGTCCTGAACCATCCGGATAGGTAGGGGCTGGACGCTTGATCGTGCGTCCAGCCCCAGGATGTGTTGGTTACCCAAGCCCCAGGGCACCGGCTGCCGGTAGACCAAGCCGCCGGCGCCCCAGGACCGCCGGCGAGCTATGCCTCGCCGGGGAACTTGGTGATGAGGCCCGCGACCTTGCGGAGCATCAGCACCACGTCCGTGATGTTGAACTTGCCGTCCCCATTCACGTCCGCCAGCTTAAGCTGGTCGGCTGTGAGGGTGACGAGCCCGGCGACGCCCCGCAGCGCGGTGACGACGTCGGTGATGTTCAGCTTGCCGTCGCCGTTCATGTCACCCCGAACCCCAGTGGTGACGGGAGGCGGGGTGGTGCCGGTCAGCGGTGCGAACACGAAGTCCTTGTAGACCGCGGTGTCCGCCGTGTCGCTGTTGGCGGTGGTCGCGAGACCCAGCAGTAGGGTGCCGGCCGGGTCGAACTGCGGCAGGAAGGCGCCGCTGAAGAACTGGGTCTTGCCGCCATCGTTGGACCAGAAGGCCGCGATGGTGGGTCCGACCTTGCGAATCTTCAGCATGACCGGAAGCGCGGGAGACACGCCCGCCGTGGTGGCGTTAGCCGGGTTGGTTCCGGCAGAGGTCTCCTGGAACGGGAAGGTCGACAGGCCGTCCGCGACACGCCCCTGGGTGTTAACACCCATGCCATTGGTGATGGCGGTGGAGAAGTTGGCTGCCTTGCCGTAGTAGAGCGTGGCATCCGTGGGGTCCATTGCGGCGCTGCGGACCATGATTCCGGCTTCGCCGCCGGGCTGCGTAACGCCGGTGCCTGGGGTCCCGTTGGTGGGGGCCGTGACGACCGTCACCATGGCGGCCCAATCGGTCTGCGGGATGCCCTTCTGGAACACGTAGGTCATGGCGTCGTTCGCGCGGTCCACGTCCCAGCCGGCACCACCCGTAGTGACGGAGAGACCGGTGGCGGCGGCCTTAACGCTGCCAGGCTGAGCCAGAGTGCCCAGGTCCAGAGCAGTCCACTTGGTGGCCAAGCTGCTGCCGGTCAGGGGATCGCTGACCGTAGTGTCGGCGGTGCCCTCGGACCACGGAGCAAAGGTCAACTTCAGCGCAGGGGCCAGCACATCGCCCTGCTTCACGGTCACGTCGGTGGCAGCGTCTGCACCCTGGAAGGCTGAGGCCACGAGGGTGAGCGTGTAGTCGCCAGCGGGAACCGCGTCGAAGTTGAAGGTAGCCGTCTCGGTATCCTCCGGCACGATGCTGCTGCCGGCGATCAGAGGCATGGCGTAGGTGGTGGTGTTGAGGGTGACGGAGCCATCCTTGCTGGCCAGCTTCACCGGAACGCCGATACCACCGAAGGTGCCGTCAGGGGCCTTCACGGTTCCCAGAATGCTGCCGATGGGCAGTGCCGCAACCGTGAGATCCTGAGTCGTCGGGGCGCCGCCAGCGAGGGTCACCTTCACGGCGTCCGCGGTGGCGGAGCCATTGGTGGCCGCCTTCACGTAGAGGGTGCCTGCCCCGAGGCCCTTGATGTCGAACAGACCATCGTCAAGCGTTACGCCCTGTCCGCTGGCGCCTATGGCCGCGAAAGGCCCGGTGGCGCTGTTGGATACAAGGATGGTGGCGCCCTTGACCGCCTTGCCGGTGGAGTCCTTCACGGTGCCGGTCAGCTCACCCCAGATGTCAGGCTTGGGTGACGCCAGCAGAGTGATGTCCTGCGTGGCGGTCTTGCCGGCCTCGATCGTGACGGTGACCAGATTGGCCTGCGGGCCTTGGCTGTCCGGGGTGTCGGTGCCGCCGCGAACGGCCGCGCTCAGCTTGTAAGTTCCCGGAGGCAGGCCCAGGGTGTAGGAGCCATCCACGCTCACGCCAGCGCCGTAGTTGCCAAGAGGCGGATCGACCACGAACACGTCCACACCCATATCCACGGCATGGTTGTGCTCGGGGGTGGTGGCGACAGTGCCGTCGGAGTTCTTGACGACGCCCTTGAGTAGCCCGTAGGTGCCGAGGTTGGCGTCGGTTGAAACCAGCGTCACGCAGCCGATGACCGTGCGGCCGCAGTTGTTGCTGATCTCGTCTCCAGGCAGAGCCCAACCGCCCTGGTTGTAGGTGTTACCCGTGCCGGCGGTCGAGGTAGCCCTCTGGTCGAAACCCAGGGTGACGGAGTTGAGCGTCCTGTTGGGGTTCACCGGCACGAACTTGGTGATCAGCGCGCAGGAGGCATTGTCGGCGGCGGTGGCGCCCATTCGGTGCTTGGCCGCCCAGGTGAAGAAGTCCGGCGGGGCCTGAGAAGCAGAGCACCAGTCAGCCCACTTGGCGTCGATGATCTGAACGCCGTCACTGTAGTTCAGCACGATGGGCTTCTGGTGTGGACCGCACACGCCGGAGTAAGCGACGTACAGGGCCTTGTACTTGCCCGGCACCACCGGGACGGCCTGACCACTGGCGGTGATCACGTTGTTGAATCCGTCCTGAGTGGGGCCGATCAGAAGCGGTATGCCCGTGTACCCATGCAGCGGGTCATTGTTCTTGGTGATGAAAGAGGGACCCTTCGCTCCGGCATCCGGGGGGCATTTGTCCCCGTTGGGGCCGCAGGAATAGGGGTTGTTGGGGATCTCACCAGCGTCGAAGCCGGTGTCCCCGATGGCCACGTTCCAGTCGCCGAACTTCGTGGCGTAGGACAGGTGGTCCCAGGTGTAGCCGATGGGCACCGAGTAGAAATAGTTGATTCCTACGTGTGCCGTGGGCTGAGCTGGGAGGGTGTAGTTATCCTGCGCGCCAGCCGCGCCGCAGAACAGCGGCAGGGCTGCGATTGGGACCAGTAGGCCCAAGGCACGCAGGTACTGCTTGGAGGACCAGTTCATCTTCCCCTTCCTCTCCGCCGCGACGGCATCGCTGCCACCGCGGACCGAGTTGTCCGCGACCTCCTCTCGAGTGAGGTCTGGCCCATCCCAAGCCTCACCGGACAGGTGAGCCTCTGGGCGTGCCTTTGGAGTTCAGCAGAGCCGAACCCCGCGCGGACTAGCGAACTGACCAACAAGAACCAACCCTGGCTTCCGTCCCCCGAAGGGGCTAGCCACTATGATGCCGCGGACGAGGAGATCGATGACTCTCTCCAAGACCGCACGAAGCCTCCTTTCTGGTCGCCTGATAGGACGCCTTGTGACGGCTAGCTATTACGAGGCGCGCACTGATAGTCCTTCTCCGGGCGAAAGCTGAACAGGGGTGGCGCGAAGCCTGCGGACAGGTCGGCGACTTGCCGACCATCCGTGGTCAGGGCACAGCGACCTAGCTACCTGCGCGGTCCTCCCAGCCTCCCGAGTGAGAGACAGGGAACGGCGCGACCGGTGAGGATCCGGACCACCAGATCCCGGCAGCGCCATCCCCCATAGGGGCTGAAGACCACCGGGATCAACCGCGCTGGGCGTACCGCGTGTCACCAGGGCCCTAACACTGGTCCCGACGCCTCGTCGGCGTCGCCAACCCAGTCAGGGACGGAGGGAGCATCTCCGCCCGAGGAAGACCCAGGAATCTGGCGCGGTACGGCCAAGCAACCATGGCGTCCTCCGAAGAGGAAGGCCTGGCTGCTCGGGCAGCCTGCGGCCATCGCCATCTGGTGGCCGTATTCGAGGAGGAGTGGGGGAATCCTTCTGCTGCCCGACAGGCCAGATTGCCGGCCCTCAGGGAACGCTTTGGACGCAGGAACTACGACACGGGTAGCGCCTGGCAGCTTAGCAGCCAGTCCGACGGGTCATCGGGGGCCATCACGACGGCCACCGAGGTGCCAACAGTCGCGCCCAGGGGAAGGCGCCGAGCCGCTGCACTCCGGCGTTCCCCTAACCTGGAGGGCGGAGGCGGCGCGCGGACTGGCTTCTTCAGGGGTACCGCGGACCGCGAGCAGGGCGAGCCGGCCCGACCTGAGACACCCTCAGTCCACGCCTCCACTGGGCGTGCGATTGGCTGGAACATTCCGCCGTCCGTCAACCGAAGCGACCGCGCTATCCTCCGCTCGCGGGCGCGGAGGCCGGGGTCGGCACGCCACTCGGGGGAGTCGCCTTCGCCACCTCCACGGCCTGTCGGAGGGCCTGGGTGCTGAGACCTACCGCGACCCTTGGGCCACCGTCGAGGCTCACCTGCCACCGGTTGGACCTCCCCTTCCGGCCCTCCATCACCCGCTCGCTCAGGTAGGTCACCGTTCCGCTAGTGGTTGCGTACCAGTTCTGCTTCACGCCCCCGACGAGTCCGTGCCGCTGAATCCGGAGGTCTACGCCACCCCTCATCTGGTGCTTCAGGATCCCCTGAGGCACAACGTGCTGACTCTCCACGAAGTTGATGGGTGTCGTCTTCGGAGTCGCCACCTGAGGAACGGGCACGGCCAGAAGCCCGGTGGCGTCAATGGGCACGCGCTTCTCAACGAGCCAGTTGACCAGCCCCTGCATCTTCGCCAAGGAGAGCAGCTCCGCGAAGACGGGGAACTCCTGGGCGTACTCCGCGAAGTGGTCGCTCATGTGCTTGGCGAACGCCTCCGCCGCGGGCTCGGACTGTCCTGGCGCCAGCGGGGGCACGTACTCAGTCTGCACCTCCACCGTTACATCCCGGAAGCTGAGCGCGGTACCATCGAGGGCCTCCTCGACCACAATCCGGCCCGGCCGGAACCAGTACCGGTGCCACGCATTGGGCCGGCGAGTGCCGCCCAGCTCGTGAAGCAGATCAAGCTCGCTCTTGTACCCTGGAACCTTGGATCGAAGGGGCTTGCCGGTCAGGTTGTCCCGGCCCATGGAGAGGCACTTCATCAGGCGATCCGCTTCAAACATCACCGCGCCAAAGTGGGTGTTGGCGGTGTCGCCCAGGTACTTCACGGTCATGAGGTCCTGAACTATCGGGCCCTCGATGCTGACGCCTGGGGTTCGCGCCGCCGGGTCGCCGGAGGCTACCCGAGCGGCGGCCTTCAGGGACACCGCCAGGTCATCAAGCCGGAAGGCGGGGAGACCAACCTTCTTCTGGCCCAGTAGCACGAGCTGGCGGGTAGCAGGATCGTACACGGCGCCGCTGAGATCGGTGATGTCCCCAAGGACCAGGGCTGGAGTGGAGAGATCCACGCCCGCCAGGAGGTCGATACCCTCGGGCACGAAGCCACGACTTGTGTTGGCGTTGGTTGACCCGGTACCAGGAGCAGTGGCCGTGCCGGGCCGGTTAGGGCGGGTGGGACGGTTGCCCTGGCCAGGGCGCACCTGCCCCCAGGCACCTAACGCCAGGACCAGCAGTGCGGCGACCAGCAGGGGGGTGCGGCACCTTGCGGTGAGGGAATCCATACCATCCTCCTTTGCCACGCGCGAGGGGAGCTACCGCATGGCCTACACAGGGGATGGACGATCTAGCGGGGTCCGTGGTTACAGCCGTCCGGGTGGCAGGGGGCAACCTGAACGGCGCCCGGCCGAGGCAGCGACGGCTAGTCCTGGGCGCCTCGCGACAGCAGGCGCCACCGGCGGCCCAGGGGAACGCAGCCACAAAGGGCGGCTGACAGGATGGGGAGGCCGGCGAGCACCATGATATCCGGGCTTCCCAGCGCCAACAGCCAGGACACGGCCAGGCTAGCGCCGACCACGGAGTGAACCATGTAGAGCAGCGTCACGGACTGGTGGCTCAGCCCAAGGATAACCAGCCTCTGGTAGAGGTGCGACCGGTGGGCGTCGAAGACGCGCTCGCCCTTCACGCACCGGCGCACGAAGGTGAAGGTGGCATCGAACACGAAGGGCCAGACCATCACGGCGCCGCAGAGGGGGGCGCGAGCCACCTGCTCGCCGGACGCCGGGGTACCGGCGGCGAACAGGAGCGGCAGTGCCGCAAAACTGAAGCCCAGGAAGGCGCTGCCCACGTCCCCCATGAACACCCTGGCCGGGGGCCAGTTGTGGGTTAGGAACCCGAGGCTGCTCCCCGCCAGGAGGACCCCCAGGAGGGCCACGCCCGTCTGGCCTGTCAGCCAGCCCAGGAGCCCCCAGGTCAGCCCCGCAACCACCGCTTGGCCCCCCGCGAGTCCATCGATGCCGTCCATGAAATTGTAGGCGTTCACCAGGCCGACGAGCCACACCAGGGTGATGGGCAGCCCCAGCACCCCTAGGGACACGTGACCGAGTAGGGGAAGCTGCACCATCTGCCAGTAGCCCAGGCTGTTGACCACCATGCAGGCCAGGGCGATGTGGATGGCAAGCCGGTAGATGTACTTAACGCTCCGCCGGTCATCCAGCCAGCTCACCAGCGCGATGAAGAGGCCGCCCACCGCATACACCGCCGCACCCCTGACTGAGGCTCTCGCCACCAAGGGCACCAGAAACACCCAACCCGCGAGGGTGATCGCCACAATGGCGAGTCCGCCCCCTCTAGGCGTAGGTCGGCTGTGCGAGCTACGCTCGTTCGGGATGTCCAAGACGTGCCTGCGCTCCAGATAGGCCCGGACCCTGAACATCAGGAGCCAGGCGAAGCCGGTCGCCAGACCCAACACCCCCAACAGCAGCAGTCCTTGTCCGATCATACCTGCATTCCGGATCTGAACCAAGCCGCTTCGCGGCGGAGCCCTTCCCTCAGGGGCATCTGAGGAGTGAACCGGCACTCCATCGCAAAGCGGCTACCGTCATAGGCGTCTTCAGCCAGCCACTTCAGAAGGGTATCGTGCAGGCCCGCGAAGCGGCCTCCTATCAGAGGAAGGTGGCTCAGGCCAGCAGCCCCCCACAGGACTGGGGCCGCCGGGACCCTCGCCCTCGGGACGGGCCGCTCCAGGGCGGCGGCCATACCCTCAACTATCTCTCGCATCGTGCAAGGAGCCGCGGTCACGTTATAGACCCTGACCCCGGTCGCTGATCCCCCAAGGGCGGCAACACAGGCCGAAGCCGCGTCGCCACGATAAAGGAGGCTCTTTCTATTAGTACCCGAACCGACCCATCGGAAGCGGCCGCTGTCCACTGACTTCAGGAGGCGCAGAAGGTTGCCAGGGTCCTCCTCACCGTAGAGGGTAGCTAGGCGCAAGATAGTCACCGCCATGCCTGTGCGGGATGCCACCTCGGCGGCTCGCTGCTCAGCCACCAGCTTGCTCAAGGCGTACGGACTCTTAGGTAGACACGGTGAGTCCTCCGTGGTTACCGCCTCTTTGCCGATGCCATACACGGAGACTGAGCTGATAAGCACGAAACGGCGCACGCCCGCCTGTGCGGCCAGCCTCGCGACTCTCTCCGTTCCCTCTGCGTTGACCGCCATGAAGGGTGCCGAGGCGGCTGACGGTCGGTCGAACACATGAGCTAACCCGGCCACGTGCACCACACTACTGACGTCATCGAAGAGCCCCGCGACACTCTCCTCCCTAAGGATATCCGCGGGCCTGAAGTCGGGCAGGAACAGGTCCGCACCTGGCGCGCGGTCCGTGGCTCGAACGATATGCCCTGCGGTGGTGAGTGCTCGTACCACCTCCCTGCCAAGGAAACCCAAGGCTCCAGTGACAAGAGTACGCTCGCTCAAACAGACCCTCCGCAGTGTCTAGAGCTGTCGCCGCCCGAACCTGATGCCCGGGTGAGTCACACTGGGTTCGGCGACTAGGCACAGACGCCCCGCCAAACTCCTAACGCTGATGGACGGTGAGGCGTCACCCGGTGTGGCAGAGACCCGGGAGGGAACAGGTGATGCGCGCCGTTGGGTGCACCACTCGCAGGCAGGCGTCAGGCTCCGCGCCCGCGCACACGGGCTATCCCGGCGAGCCGGTCTTCCTGAGAGCTTGGGGCCGCGCGCCGCGGCCCCCGAGGGTCGCCAAATACCGCCCTGCCAGCCAGAGAACGAGCACGAGACGGTCCCCTAGGATCCGGAAGATCGGGCGAGTCCTGAGGGTTGACGCGTTGCCCCCGTGGCGCCGGAACTCAATCAGCGGCACCGGTAGGAACTGGAATCGAAACCCGTAGGCGGCCCCAAGGATGCCGATCCACGAGTCGTGCATTACGCCGCGTCGCACTGGCACGGGAAGCAGGCTCCTCAGTACCTCAGTTCTGAAGGCCATGCAGCAGCCGACGCATGTGTTGCTGACCAGGTTCTTCAGGGCGCCAGGTCCGCTGTGTCTCATGGCGAACAGCGAGGGAGCCACCACCTGCTGGCCCTCCATCACCACCGCATCGTGAACCACGACGTCGACGGGCTTGGTCCTGAAGATCTCCAGCACCGCCTCAACCTTGTGGTCCATCCACAAGTCATCCTGGTCGCTGAGGAATACCACTTCTCCTGTGGCGAGAGCAAGAGCCTTATTGAAGGTAGACACCACACCCTTGTTCACCGACTGGCAGACCAGCCTGATCCGAGGGTCGTGGAGTGACCGAAGAGCCGCTACCGTATCGTCTCGGGAGCAGTCGTCTACAACAATCAGCTCATCGTGAGGCCCCAGTTGCTTGAGGATCGACCCTACCTGCGTCAGGATGTGGTCTCCGCCGTTGTAGGCGGCCATGCACACGGAGATCTTCATGCGATGGAGGGCTGCGTCCCGACCGCACCGGCTGTGCCGCCGAACAGAGCTCGGGTGACGGCGAGTGTGATCAGGTAAAGAGGTATCAGGATGACCGCGGATGCCAGAACGTCAAACTCCCAGAGGGTCACGTCTACGGGAAGGTAGCCTGCGTTGGAGAAGACCACGATGAAGACCAAGAGGCGACCATTGTCTACCTTATCCAGCATGAATCGACGGGAGAGCCCGGTGAGGTACCCGATCACGACAGAGTAGAGAGGCGCGAAGTAGAGGCCGAAGAAGATCATCCCCTCTACCACGTACTGGGGGTTCGGACCGATGCCCGAGTAGTCCCCCGAGTATCCTCCATACAGGGCGGTGCCGATGTTGAAGGGGATCAGCTTAAGGCCCAACCCCGCCGTGAGAGTGTGGAGGATGTAGGTGACCGGCTCATAGGTGAACTTGAGCACCTCATACTGGTTGGCCACGAAGAAGTACAGGTAGGACTCCCCAGACAGGAAGAGTCTCATCCCCAGAAGCGATACCCAGGACCTGTTCTCAAAACCCAACCCGGACGTTACGTAAGCGGCGTACGCGAGGCCGACGAGGAAGAAGACTAGGATGTACCGTCCCACCAACCGGCTCTTGTTCGAACCGATGACCCTGAGGTATACGGCGAGGAGCCCAAAGGTGAACACCAGGATCAGCACGCCCGACTTGCTGCCGCTGGCCGCGAAGACCAACACCCAGCACAACGCTCCCAGCACTGATACCCAGCGGCGGTACTGGCTGCGTGTGTGAAGAGCTACCAGGCACGGCACGATCAGGCCGGGTGTGCTCAGGCCCGACCAGAGCACGATCAACCACCGATTGGCGGCGTTCACCGCCACGCGATCGTTGGCCGGGTTATCCGTGAAGAGGGCGATAGATCCCCGTGATGCCGCGTAGGCAAGGGAGACGGCACCGATCACAAGCAGCGCAAGCACCAAGATGAAGAGGTGGTCCAGATTCAGCCGCCCCTCCGGACTCCCGGGCTCGGGTGCCGCCGTGTCGGCCGCGCGGCCCGCGTGCATGCGGCGCACTCCCAGGTGGTAGCCGGCAACCAGAGCAGCGCTGCACGCGATGTAGGCGCCAAGGTACTGCCCCTGGATGAAGCCGTTGAGCGTTCCCCAAGCTACAAGTGTGCCGGGGAAGACGAAGTTGATCAGTAGCATCACCAAGGGGTCGAACAGACCATACAGCGTTCTGGCGAAGGCCGCGTAGTAGACCAGGCCGATCACCACGAGCAGCACGTAGTACTCCGGCGTGCCGGGCGCCTGGGAGATGAGATCTAGCTCCCGCATCGCAGCAGCCTTCTTCCCAGTAACCGAGCGCCGAGTATGGCTCTCATGGCCGCCTGCACCGGCGGGGACACGTGTCGCCCGCGAATCAGGTTCAGCTCCTGAATCATCGGCCCCCTATTTGAGTAGTCGGACGAGACCCCGCCAAAGCCACAGCGGGCTAGGAGACGATCGACCCTTAGCACTGGGCGTCGATGAAGGTAAAGCAGCAGGTTCAGCTCGTAGTCCGCGACGTGGTGCAGGCTTGGATCATAGAGGAACCCGTCAAACAGCGACCGGTGATAGAGCGAGGCCTGGTGATGGATCGTGTTGCGAAGCAGCAACCGGGCGGTGAACGCTGATCTGAAGCGGATGCCGTTGCTGTAGACCGCGTCACCGTACAGCAGCACCGGGTCTGGAGCACCTCCGGCCTTCGCTTGCCGCAGAGCCTCGATACAGGCCTCAAGGGCGCCCTCATCCGCAAGCTCGTCGTCCGCGCCCAAGAAGAGCAGCCACTCACCCCGGGCGAGCCCAATGCCCTTGTTCATGGCGTCGAACAGGCCGCGGTCGGGCTCGCTAACCCAGTAGTCGATCCTGTCCGAGAGCCGGTCCAGAAGATCCAGTGTACCATCGGTGGAGCACCCGTCAACAACCAGGTACTCCCGGTCCGCATAGGTCTGTAGCGCCACGGAGTCCACGCAGCCCGCCAAGCAGCCCGCTGCGTTGCGACAGACAGTGACCACGCTCACTAGAGGACCTGCGCTTGGGAGGGGGGCACAGGCGTCACCACCAGCTCTGCTCCCGCCGCTGAGAGGCGCGGCGCTCTGAGCTGGCGCCTCGGCAGGCGAGCTACCTTCGGTAATCGGAGCAACGGGTTTTGGGGAGGGCATCGTTAGGCTGGCGGTGGCACGAGGAACCGGCCCCCATGGACGCATCTTGCGTTCCCTGGAATTCCTTCCGGCAAATGACCAGTGGATGAAGCAAACCCGGGCGACGAAGCTCGGGGCCACAGGCTGCCACTGCCGCAGGACGGGGTGGCGCCAGGGACCGTTCACCACCAAAACGGATCGAAAACGAAGAAGGGTGAGGTCCTGCTAGTTCAGCGAGAGCCCGTTTCCGGCCAAGAAGGCTCGTCGGCTCCCGTAGCAGTCCTGGCACCGGGAGTTCTGCTGGAGAACGCGCGGCTCCTCCAAGGAGAAGGCGGATGCGACTCTAGCTGACTGGCTGCCTACTGCGTCTCCAGAAGCCGCGACCGCGAGACCCTTGCGCGCCACGCAGAACGAGAGGTCCGCCAGCTTCACCAGCGCGGAGATCCCCTGCCCCCATTCACCACGCGCCCCAGCGGCCGGGTCCATCCCAGTATAGCAGGGCCTCCATAGGTAGAGCCAGTCCTTCTCAACCAGCGCTATGAACAAGGCGCTTGCGCGGCGTCCATGACGCGGGCTGCCACACATCTAGGTTAGTAGTGCACACTTGGTGAGTGTCCAGTAACCAAGAACCAGGTCTGCTGAGGGAATGGCGGTGCCGCCGGGGGATGCTTGTGGACGAGGCGACCCATCTGAGCTCGATTCCGTAGTACACGCCCCGGCGCGCCCACGTACTCTGGATCGGTCGGCGCTAGTGGCCGATTCACTGGCGTCTTGAGGCACGAGCGAGACTTCTGTCCTGGTCCGAGGCCGCCACCGATGGCCCACCCCGGAGGGCCCCACCTGCCCATCCTCGCGGTCAGAGCAGCCAGTTCCTTGGGCGACATGAGCCTGAAAGCCGCCGGCAGCCGGGGGCGCCCGGCCAGGGTCACTCATGCCCGATAGAGCGCTCACACAGGGGACGAGGCGAGGCGCGCAAGGCTCCCACACAGGCAGCAGAGGAGCCCCGATGCCGGCAGCTTGGCCCACCGCGCGCATCCCTATGCGAGGGGATGGAGCTAAGAAGCCCCTGCGTCACCGTCGCAATCCCGAGGAAACGGCGGAGTTACGGTGGCGGCCGGAATGCCGACCCATGGTACCAGCGGAAGGTTGAGCAGGATGCTGGGCCGCGCTGCCACCGCCATTATCACGGGCACCCAGGTCGGCCCATGGACGCCCCAGTACCCCGTGACTACACGGGAGAGGGCCCCTCCCAAGCGTAGCCCAAGGCAATCCAGGGCACCACGGCCGTGGCGGCGCCATGACCCGCGGCAGGTCGGCCCCAGTAGCGCCGCCACGAACCCGGCAAGGGTGATGCCGACAAGCGTGTAGGTCCCCAGGGCTGCACTCCTGGCACCGGCGATGGGCTGAAGGGGTGCTGGTTGCCCTGGGTGCTAGAGCGTTGTCTATGGCCATCCCGAACACCGGCTACAGAAGCCCGAACCCATACTTAGGGGGTACTGGACAAGGCGGACACAAGACCCAGTATCCTCGCCCGTCCGTGCCTGGA
Source organism: Armatimonadota bacterium (assembly GCA_036504955.1). Taxonomy (GTDB): domain Bacteria; phylum Armatimonadota; class DTGP01; order DTGP01; family DASXUI01; genus DASXUI01. Next base: position 2,019 of record DASXUI010000485.1, on the reverse strand, counting down.
GCGACGCCACCCGCCGCCGCTCGGGTAGGCAAGGAGGTGAACCCGCTGGCAGCAAAGGCGCAACCCAGCCAACGCCCGCACCTAATGGAGCTTCACTACCACCGACGCGCGCACCACGCTGAGGCCCCTCAATCAAGCTACGCTACTGTGACGGACCACTAGGTTGCCGTGGGCAGGGCGCCCACCAGGTCCCCAGGCGTCCCATAGAGTTTTCGGGACACCATGAGTGTCGTGTAGTAGAGAGGGACGAGCATCCCGGCGGAAGCAAGGACGTAGAACTGCCAGAGTGTGACGTCTATGGGGAGCTGCGACGCATTCCAGAAGAGGACCGAGTACGCCAGCAGGTAGGCGTTGTTCACCCTCTGAAGAGGAAGCCGACGAGAGAGCCCCACTAGATAGCCAATCACCAGCGAGTAGGCCGGCGCGCCATAGAGCCCGAAGAACACCATCCCCTCCACGACGTGCTGCGGGTTGGGGCCGATGCCTGAGTAGTCCCCGAAGTATCCGCCGAAGAGTGCCACGCCGATGTTGTACGGGATCAGCTTCAGCCCAAAGGGCGCGACGAAGGTGTGCCCCAGGTAGCTAAGCGGGTTGTAGGTGAACACCAGCGAGTCGTACTGCCTGTCTATCAGGAAATACAGGTACGACTCCCCCGACAGGAACATGCGCATCCCCAACACCGATACCCACGAATCACCATTTAGCCCCAGCTTGGTTGTCACAAACGCCGCGTAGGCGACACCGGTAACAGCCGAGATCAATGCCGCAGCCCTGATAACCCCTTCCCTTTGGGAGCCGATCCTCCTGAGGTAGATGGCCGCAAGCCCCAGAACGAAGACCAGCACGAACACGCCTGACTTGCTGCCGCTGGCCGCATAGACCAGAAACCAGCAGAGGGCCCCCAGCGCGCCGATGACACGTCGCTCCCAGTACCGGCTTTCCAGGGCCACGACCACTGAAGCAACCATGCCGGGAGTGGCTAGGCCCGACCACAAAGCGACTAGCCAGCGGTTGGCCGTGCTGACACTCACGCGGTCGTTTGCCGGGTTATCCTTCATGATCGCCAGGGCATCCGTCGCGGCACCATAAGCAAGCGACACTAGGCCAATGGCCAGGAGGACCAGCACCAGCACGAACAGGTGGTTCAGGTCCAGAAGGTTCTCCGTGGAGCCCCCGCCCCGATCAGCGTGTGCCGGCCCAGCGGTACCGAAGTGAAGGCGATGGCTCCCTAGCCAGTGACCGGCCACCAACGCGACGCTGCAGGCCACATAGCCCCACCCAAAGGCAGGATCCATGAGGCCGTGGAGGGCGGCCCAGATCACCATCGCCCCAGACAAGACGAGGTTCGATAGCAGTAGCACCAGTGGATCCAGAATACCGTAGAGTTGGGACGCGAAGCAGAGGTAGTAGAGAAGAGCCAGCACGACAACGATTCCGTAGTACTCAGGTGTCAGTGGCGCCTGGGCAATATCGGCTAGCTTCTGCATAGAGCCGGCTCAACTTCCATCTACCGCGCGGTTCTGCCTCAGACGGGGCAGCTTCGGGGGGCGGGCCCGCACGCCTCAGTCAGACGAGCGGACCCTCATCTACAGCGGAAGAGCTGCCTCCGTGACTCCGTGGCCTCGTGAGTGGCAGGGGCCCAGACCCGGACCGCAAGTCGCGCCAGGCGCCTGGAAGTGCGACTCCATGGGTCGCGCGCTTCAGCGAGCTGGGCAGGTTCTGGCAGCACTCTCTGGAGGACTCGCCGGCAGCAGCCAGCACGGCATCCCATGCCTGTATGGCCAGCCATTGCCTCTGGCGGGCCCCGGCCGCTACGGCTCAGACCGATGGGCTATGGGCCAAGCGCTTCGCGGCCAGAGGGCGTGCGGCCTCCCGCGGCCCCATGCCTACCGACCGAGGCCCTCCACGACCCTCCCCCCGGGAGCAGAACTGGATGGCACGCTGAGGGAACCCCAGCACTCCCCGGCTGCGTGTCTGGCGGGGGATCCACGGCCGGTGTGTATGGGCCGGGCCGAGAGC
>DASXUI010000484.1:0-8827 GCA_036504955.1 Armatimonadota bacterium | reverse complement strand
GCGCTAGAACTGGCGAGGCTCCGCGCCCGGCCATGAGCGTCGCAGACACTCTCGGCAACCTCAGAACGACGGACCGCTGGCGGATGGCCATCGGGCTTACCTACGACTCGGAGACGCTGGAGGCTGAGTCGCTTCCCGCGAGCGGCAGGCCCCTGCAGCGTCGTTCGGACGCGCCCATGAAGTACGGGGCCGTGAAAGGGATCGACCTTCCCGTTGCCCGCCTCGTTATGGGCACCATGCTCGAGGGTGCCACCCTGCGGGTCCCTCACTCCCGTGCCCTCTTCGATGACTACTTCGAGCGGGGCGGCAACTGCTTCGACACGGCCTACGTCTACGGCAGCGAGGTCGTCTTCGGCAACTGGGTGCGCCAGCGGGGCGTCCGCGACCAAGTTGTGGTGATTGCTAAGGGCGCGCACACGCCCTTCTGCACGCCCGAGGGGCTGACGCGCCAGCTCCATGAGTCCCTGGACAACCTGGGCATGACGGGGGTCGACCTCTACATGCTCCATCGGGACAACCTGGAGGTGCCGGTTGGTGAGTTCGTGGACGTTCTGAACGAGCACCTGAAGGCCGGGCGAATGAAGGCCTTCGGCGGCTCCAACTGGACGCTGGAGCGGGTGGAGGAGGCCAACCGCTACGCCGAGGCCCACGGCCTGGTGGGCTTCTCCGCGGTCAGCAACAACCTCAGCCTAGCCCGCATGGTGGACGAGGTCTGGGCCGGCTGCGTGGCATCCTCGGACCCAGCGTCCCTAGAGTGGCTCAACCAGCACCAGATGCCGGTCTTCTCCTGGTCCAGCCAGGCCAGGGGCTTCTTCTCCCGCGCCAACCCGGACGACCACAGCGACTCGGAGTTGGTGCGCTGCTGGTACAGCGAGGACAACTTCCGCCGCCTAGAGCGCGCCCGTGAGCTGGCGCGGAAGAAGGGCACGCTGCCCACCAACATCGCGGCGGCCTACGTGCTGTGCCAGCCCTTCCCAACCTTCGCCCTCATCGGCCCCAGAAGCCTGGAAGAGACCAGAACGGCCATGCCCGCTCTAGACGTGGAGCTGACGCCGGAGGAGATGGCCTGGCTGGACCTGAGGGGCTAGGGGCTCAGGGGCTAGGGGACTCAGGGGCTAGGGGACTCAGGGGCTGAGGGTACTCAGGGGCTGAGGGTACTCAGGGGGCTGAGGGGAAAGAAGGGGCTCAGGGGCTTGAGGTGCCCAGCTCTTGGTTTCTTAGGTCCCTTACGTCCCTTGGGTCCCTTATGTCCCTTGCCGTGGCCACAGCGCCTGCCAGGATCGGCGGCAGCTCTTGAGGAATGAAAGGGGGACCGGAGGACGGTGTAGGGCCGTCCCCCGGCGTTTGAGGGGAAGCACAGAGTCACGAGAGAGGGCGTGACCTTGTGCCCTGGCACAGCGCCGATAGCCCGAGCAGGTGACCCGGGCTATCGGCGTGGCACATCCGCTACACCTTCTCCGCCACGCGGCCTAGCTTCGGCGCGATGACCTCGTCCAGCAGAGCCTCCACGGTCTCCGTGGTTACGCCGCTGTGCAGGTCGCCGTCCACCTCCACTGAGGGGCCTCCACCGCAGTTCTCGAAGCAAAAGCTCGCCTTCAGGTCGATCCGCCCGGCGATCCCGCGCTTCTCCGCGCAGTCCATCAGCTTGTGGAGGGTGTCGTAGGAGCCCTTCAGGTAGCAGCTCGTTCCGACGCAGACCTTCACCTCGACCGTGTTCTGCTCCTGACCCTCCGCGACGCCGATGGTCTCGCCGGTCAGGCGGCGGCGATGCTGATAGGCGGTGTGAAGCAGCTCGTGGGCGGTGTGGCTGTTGGGTTCCTCCAGCCACTTGCGGTAGGCCTCCTGCACGAAGGGGTTGTCCGCCGCGTTCCGGAAGGTCTGCACGCTGTCGCAGTCGTACATCGCCTTCCGGCGCCGCTCGCGGGCCGCCATGTCGTTGGGCAGGGGCTGGCCGGCTCCGCCGACGCACCCGCCGCGGCACGACATCACCTCGACGATGTCGTACTCGCTCTCGCCCTCGGCAACCCGGTCCAACAGGTCCCGCGCGTTGGCCAGACCGTTCACGACGGCCAGGCGAACGGTGCGGTCACCCACCTCGACTTCCGCCTCCTTAAGTCCGGCGATGCCGCGCACGTCATGGAAGTCTACGTTCCGGTGCTTCGGCGCCGAGACCGCCGACGCGAGCCTCAGCACGGCCTCCGCCACGCCGCCGGTGGCGCCGAAGATGACGCCCGCGCCGGTCTTGAAGCCGAAGGGCATATCCAGCGACTCAGGGCTTATCTGGCTGAAGAGCACGCCGGCCTGGTCGATCATCCGGACTACTTCCTGCGTCGTCAGTACCAGATCGACGTCCGGTGTGCCATCCTTCGCGAACTCGGGGCGGGACGCCTCAAACTTCTTGGCGGTGCAGGGCATGATGGAGATAACGGCCAGGTCCTCCGCCGCGATGCCCAGCTCTTCCGGCAGATGCTTCTTCGCGAGCGCGCCGAACATCTGCTGTGGGCTGCGGCAGGTGGACAGGTTGTCCAGCAGCTCCGGATGGAACTGCTCCGCGTAGCTGACCCAGGCCGGGCAGCAGCTCGTGAACTGGGGTAGCCGCTCGCCCTTCTGCAGCCTGTTCAGGAACTCCGTGCCCTCCTCCATCGTGGTCAGGTCCGCCGCGAAGGAGGTGTCATACACGTGGTCGAAGCCGAGGCGTCGCAGCGCAGCCGCCAGCTTGCCCATCGCCAGCTCGCCGTCCAGCACGCCGAAGGACTCACCCACGGCGGCCCGTACGGCCGGTGCCACCTGAACCACTACCGTCTTCTTGGGGTCGTACAGCAGCTTCCAGGCACGCTCCACGTCGCTCTTTACCGTCAGGGCGCCGGTGGGGCAGCAGGTCGCGCACTGGCCGCAGAGCACGCACTCCACGTCGCTCAGGGGCTTGCCGAAGGCGGGGCTCACTTTCACGTCCCAGCCGCGGCCGATGAAGTCCAGCACGCCGATGCCCTGGACCTCCTTGCACATCCTTACGCAGTCGCCGCACAGGATGCACTTGCCCTGGTCCCGCACCAGCGAGGGGGTGGAGCTATCCACCTCGTGCTTGAACTCCGGCTTGGGGAAGCGGACCGACTTCACCCCCAGCCGTTGGGCCAGGTCCTGAAGGCGGCAGTTGCCGTTCTTGTCGCAGGTGGGGCAGTCTCCGCAGTGGTTGGCCAGCAACAGCTCCAGCGCCATGCGGCGGATGCGCATGGTCTTGTCCGTGTTGGTGTGGAGCACTAGCCCTGGCTCCGCCGGGGTGCTGCAGGTAGCCTGAAGGCCGCGGCCCTCCACCTCGCAGATGCACATCCGGCAGGCGCCGTAGACCGAGAGCTCCGAGTGGTAGCAGAAGGTGGGGAGGTCGACGCCCGCCTTGCGGACAATCTCCAGCAGGTTCTTCTCGCCGTTCAGCTCGACGCGCACGCCGTCGACGGTCACGTGGTTCTTGCTCATCTCGTCCTCCCCTAAGCCACCACCACCGCGTTCATGCGGCAGGCGTCAAAGCAGGCCCCGCACTTCACGCACTTCTCCACGTTGATGGTGTGGAGCTGTCTGGGCGAGCCCGAGATAGCCTCAACCGGGCACTTGCGGGCGCAGAGGGTGCAGCCCTTGCACTTCTCCGCGTCGATGGAGTAGGTCTTGAAGTTGGCGCATTGGCCGGCCGGGCACTTGCCGTCCACAACGTGGGCCAGGTACTCGTCTCGGTAGTACTTCAGCGTGGAGAGCACCGGGTTTGGAGCCGTCTTGCCGAGGCCGCAGAGCGAGCCATCGCGGACGGTTTCCGCCAGCTCCTCCAGGGTGGAGATGTCCTCCACCTTGCCCTTGCCCTCGACGATCTTCTCCAGAATCTCCAGCATCCGCTTCGTGCCCTCGCGGCAGAGAACGCACTTGCCGCAGGACTCGCTCTGCGTGAAGTTCATAAAGAAGCGGGCGACCTCCACCATGCAGGTCTCCTCGTCCATCACGACAAGGCCGCCGCTGCCGACCATGGCGCCCACGCTCCGCAGGGAGTCGTAGTCCAGGGGCAGGTCCAGGTGCTCGGTGGTCAGGCAGCCCCCCGAGGGGCCGCCGATCTGCACGGTCTTGAAGGCCTTGCCGCCCCGGATGCCCCCGCCCACGGTGAAGACGACGTCCCGCAGGGGGGTGCCCATCGGGACCTCGATGAGGCCCGTATTCACCACGTCACCGGTGAGCGCGAAGACCTTGGTGCCTGCCGACTTCTCGTTGCCGAAGCTACGGAACCAGGCCGGGCCATGCAGCAGGATGCGCGGCACGTTGGCGAGCGTCTCCACGTTGTTCACGCAGGTAGGCTTGCCCCACAAGCCAGCCTGGGCGGGGAAGGGGGGCTTGGGCCGAGGCATGCCGCGTTGACCCTCGATGGAGGCGATGAGCGCGGTCTCCTCGCCACAAACGAAGGCGCCAGCGCCCTCCTTGATCTTGATGTGGAAGGAGAAGGCGGTGCCCAGGATGTTGTCTCCCAGGAGCCCGGCCTCTTCCGCCTGCTTGATGGCGGCACGGACGCGCTGCACGGCCAGCGGGTACTCCGCGCGAACGTAGACGTAGCCCTCGTCGGCGCCGATGGCGTAGCCAGCCAGGGCCATTCCCTCAAGAACCGCATGGGGATTGCCCTCCAGCACGCTTCGGTCCATGAAGGCGCCCGGGTCTCCTTCGTCGGCGTTGCAGATGACGTACTTCTTGTCGCCGCGTACCTTGCTGGTGATGCCCCACTTGCGGCCGGTGGGGAAGCCGCCGCCGCCACGACCCCGGAGGCCGGCCTCGGTGACCTGCTCCACCACGTACTCCGGGGAGTGGTTGAACAGCGCGTCGCCCAGGGCCTTGTAGCCGTCGTGAGCCACGTACTCCCGCACGTCGCCGGGGTCGATCAGCCCGCAGTCCGTTAGGGCGATGTTCACCTGGTTCTTGTAGAAGGGGATCTCGTCGCGCCGTGCGTAGGGCTCGCCCGTATGGCGGTCCTTGTACATCAGCCGCTCGATGGTCTCGTTGGCCATCAGCGTCTTCTCGACGATCTCCTCGGCGTCTTCCGCCGACACCCGCACGTAGAAGTAGTTCTCCGGCAGGATACGAACGATGGGGCCGACCTCGCAGAAGCCGGAACAGCCGCTGAAGGTCACCGACAGGGCCTCCATGGCCTCTTCGTCCAGCAGGTCCACGCGGACCGGGAGGCCCTTCGCGTCCACCGCGGCCTTAAGCGCCTGGAAGACCTCGTGGCTGCCGTTGGAGCTGCAGCCGGTGCCGCCGCAGACGACCACCCGAAGCGCCTTGCCGTCCAGAGCCGCGCTAGCCTTCCGGCGCAGGTCGGCGAGCGACTGAGGGGAGTTGAGCTTGAGCAGGGCCGCCATCAGGCCTCACCCCCGTCTCTCGCGTCGATCTCGTTGAAGAGCTTGATGACCTTCTCTCCGGTCATCTGCCCATGGACGCGGTCATCCACCACGACGGCGGGGGCCAGCGCGCAGGCGCCGATGCAGTTGACGATCTCCAAGGTGTACTGCTTGTCCTTCGTGGTGCGCTCCTTGCCCAGGAGGCCCAGTCTCTGGCGGATGGTCTCGATGAGGGCTCGGTTGTCCCTCACATGGCAGGCGGTTCCGTCGCACACGCGGACAACGTGCTTGCCCTTGGGCTCCAGGGAGAACTGGGCGTAGAAGGTGGCGACGCCGCAGACGTAGGCGGGAGAGACATCCAGCGCGGTGGCGATGTAGGCCAGGATCTCCTCGGGCAGGTACCGGTACTCGTCTTGGACCTTCTGCAGGATGGGAATGAGGGCACTCTCGGTGGTGCCGCACTCGTTGATGATCTCCTGCACACGCATGAGACTGCGTTCCACCCGCTTGGGGCGCTCAGCTAGCATTTGGGACACTGGCATTCATCTCCGAAGGCTTGCCGGGGGCGTCTTCAGGCGGCCGGCGCGAAGCAGTGAGTAGTAGGTGCGATAGGGTCATGAGTCCCTGCTCCAGCCGCTGATTCTCGACTACGATGTGGGGCGGGACCTGTAGGTCTACTGGCGCGAAGTTCCAGATGCCCTGTATGCCGGCGCCGACGAGCAGGTTTGCCACGGCCTGGGCCGCCTCACCGGGCACCGTGAGGCAGGCGCTGACGACCCCCTCGGTCTTGACCACTCCGTGCAGCTCGGCGATGTGGCGGACCGTGAGCTCTCCCACCACCTGGCCAACCACGGCGCGGTCAGTATCGAAGATCGCCTTCAGGGCGAAGCCGGCGTGGTCCCAGATGCCGCTGTGCACCAGAGCGCGGCCGAGGTTGCCATAGCCCACGAGCGCCAGCCCCTTGGCGGTGAGGAGCCCGAGGGCGCTGTAGATCAGCATCTCCAACTCGCAGACATCGTATCCGGAGCGTGGCTTGCCCACGATCTGGAGCCGGATCAGGTCCTGGCGCACGCGCGAGCTGGAGACGCCGACCACGGACGCCAACTCCTCGCTGGTGACCGTGGATCTTCGGGCGGCCTTCACCTCCGTCAGGTGCATCAGGTAGCTCTCTAGGCGGAAGATAGCGGCTCTTTGCATGGCTTCACCCTATCTGGCCCGGCGTCGTTGCACGGACCGAAGGGTCGCGCGGGTGTGCTCCCTGGTCTCCGCACGCTCGTCGACTTAAATCGTTAATCTGCTGACGATTCGATTATGCCACGAGGGGAGGGGGCTGTAAAGGGGCAAGGCGCCAAATCGTGAATCAGCTAACGATTTCGCCCCTGATAAGCCTCGAGGGCTGAGGGGAAAGGCTTCAACGCCCGCTCGAAGACGCCAAGGGTGTAGGCGATCGCCATTCCGTAGTTGGTGATCGGCACGCCGGCCTGGCGGCACCGAAGGATTCGCGACAGCATCTCCCGTCGGTTCAAGGCACAGGACCCGCAGTGGACCACTAGGTCGTAGCCACTCAGGTCCTCAGGGAAGTCGTGCCCCTGCCGGTGGGTGAACTCCAGGGAGCCGCCGACGTACTGGCGCAGCCAACGGGGGATCTTCACCCGCCCAATGTCGTCCCCGATGGGGTGGTGAGAGCAGGCCTCGCACACCAGCACCCGCGAGCCGGACCTCAGATGGTCGATGGCCGCCGCGCCGACGGCCAGCTCTGCCAGGTCGCCCTTAGCTCGCGACAGCAGGATGGAGAAGGAGGTGAGGGGCACCTCCGGGGGTGTGTCAGCAGAGACCTTCAGGAAGGCCTGAGAGTCAGTGACCACCAGCGCGGGCGGTCGCCTCAACATCTCCAGGGCGTGTCTGAGCTCTCGCTCCTTCACCACCATGCAGCAGGCATCGTGGTCGAGCAGGTCGCGAATGGCCTGCACCTGTGGAAGGATCAGCCTGCCTTTGGGGGCCTCCATGTCGATGGGTACGACCAGCATCACGCAGTCGCCGGGCTCCACGAGGTCGCCCAGCAGGGGAGGGGCCTGAAGGAACTCCTCCGGCGCGCACCGGATCAGCGCCTCACGGAGCTCAACCACGCCGCGACCCTCGAGGGCAGAGCTGACCACGCACACCGTCTTCTCGTCTGCCAGGCGCTGCAGCAGCGCGGGGTCGGGCTGACGGAGGTCCGACTTGTTGAACACGACGATGGCTGGGGTGTTCCGCGCCCTCAGCTCGGACAGCAGCGCCTCCTCGAAGGAGCCCCAGCCGTCCTCGCCGGTGACGATCACCCCCACGTCCGCGCGATCGAAGACCTGTCGTGTCCTCTCTACTCGCATCTCGCCCAGAGCGCCTTCGTCATCCACGCCGGCCGTATCGATAAAGAGCACCGGTCCCAGCGGGAGAAGCTCCATGGGCTTCTCGACCGGGTCGGTGGTGGTGCCCGCAACGTCGGAGACGATGGAGACGCGCTGCCGGGTGATTGCGTTGAGCAACGACGACTTCCCTGTGTTCCGGCGCCCGAACAGCGCGATGTGAAGGCGTAGGCTCTTGGGTGTGCGAGTCATGGGGGACTCCTGGTGGGGCGGGCAGCTTGAGGCGGCAGTCCGAACTGCTCAGCCGCCAATTGCCCTCCGTGAAGGGGCTGGCCGGTGCTGGCGCTCCGTGCGGAGGTGCCTTTGGCTTGGGCACTCTGGTGGCTACACAGGAATCGGCCGTTCAGACCGTTGCGCCGCTCTAGTCTGAGAGCCCTTGGTGCCTCTCTGGGCGCGCCCCCGGCGATCCCAAGCGCGTGACGCTCTCGGGGCTGACCATTTCATCGTACTCGGCGCTGGTCATGGCGCCGGACTCCAGCACTACGTCTCGCAGGGGTCGGTCCTGAGCTCGGGCCCTCTGGAGGAGCGCCGTTACGGCGTCGTAGCCGAGTGTTTCAACCAGCGAGGTGGCCGCCGCGGTGCTCGTCTCAACAGTCTGGCGGCATCGTGTCTCGTCGGCCTCGATGCCCTCCACGCAGAGGGTCCGCAGGGCCTCGCAGGCGCCGCACAGCAGGTCCAGGCTCCCCAGGAGGCTGTCCGCGATCAGGGGCATGAACTGGTTGAGCTCCAGGTTGCCCAGGGAGCACGCCAGGACGAGAGCCTGGTCGTGGGCCATGACGGCGATGGCCGCCTGGGAGACCGCCTCAGGAATGACTGGGTTCACCTTCCCCGGCATCAGCGATGAACCCGCCTGGCGCGCGGGGAGCCGCAGTTCGCCGAGACCGGCTTCCGGCCCAGAGGCAAGGAGCCGGAGGTCCGTGCAAGCCTTGAGCAGCGTGGAGGCGAGGGCTCGGAGGATGCCGCTGACCTCCACGAAGGCGTCGGTGTTCTGGGTAGCATCCACCAGGTTCTCGGCTCTTGCCAAACCCAGCCCCGTCGCCTCACGCAGCAGCTCAGTGGCACGGAAGA
>DASXUI010000483.1:0-8879 GCA_036504955.1 Armatimonadota bacterium | reverse complement strand
TGGCGACTCACCGCCGGGCGGGCGGCCTCTGGACACCGACGCCCGGCCGTGCCGCCGCGTCGCCCCCGAGGCCCTTACCGTCCGACAGGTCCCCATCCCCCAAGGTCTCCCCCTACGACCCTACGACCCATGAACCCGCCTTCACCGGTACTCCTTCAAGATCGTGCCGGCGATCTTGCTTCCCCAGGCGCTCAGGGCTTCCCGCTGCGAGTTGCTGGTCCCCTGTACCCACAGAGGCTGCGGCACCAGGGTCCGGACCAGCATCAGGGACTGAGCGTGGGAGTCCCCGAAGAGGCAGTTCACCTTCCCGCCGTGGCTCTGGAGGAGTCCGAGCCCTGGAGGCGGCTGCGCCTCGCCGTTGTTGACCTGGCCGCTGACGGACTGGCAGGCCAGCAGTGGGGTAGCCTGCCACGTGAGCCGTGATTCGGAGACCAGGATCAGGCTGGTGGAGTCCTTCACTTCGTTCAGGGTGCCCGGCCACCACTCGTCCTTGTCGGACGAGCCCCCGGCATCTGGGCCCCAGTATGCTCCGTTGAACCCATAGCACGCGGGGGCGCCCCGCCACTGGCTAGGCAGCCACGGCTTGTCCGGCAGGTGCCAGGGGTAGTCGTTGCTGGCGCAGAGCAGGGCCTTGGGGGTCCGCAGATAGGTGAAGAAGACACTGGTCCACTGACCCCGGATGGCGGAGGGGTCCGCTCCCCCAGAGCCGGAGGAAGGGTCATCGTCCCACTGCCAGTAGGGGAAGCGAAGGTCGAACTCCCCGTCGCTGTCGGACAGGTACATATTCAGCCCATAGCCGAGCTGCTTCAGGTTGCTGAGGCACGCGGTTCGGCGCGCGGACTCCCGTGCTCCGGAGAAAGCGGGGAAGAGCATGCCCGCCAGGATCGAGATGATGGCGATCACCACCAGAAGCTCGATCAGGGTGAAGCCGCCCATGCGAGGTCCGGGCCGTGAGGTTGCCCCATTCGGCCGCAAGCGGGCAAAAGTGGTACGCGGATATTGCTTGGCGAGGCGGGAGCGAGGCTCCATGGCCCACATCCTTTGGGCGCGCTGGTGGCAGCAACCGTGCCGGCTTCGCGCTTGCCTGTAGGACGAGGCGTGGGGTGCTAGGGTTCCAAGAAGTTGCAGCCTACCGCGAGAGGCGGCCGGCCCCGGAGGCTGGTGGTCCGCAGGGACCGAAAGGGAGCAGCCGGTGGGCCGCCCCCTTTCCATTGCCACGCGATCTCGGAATGAGCTCTACCGTCTACGCCTCAGTGCTAGAGGCACCAACGCCAGCAGCGGGAGCACCGGCAGGCAGGCCCCCTCGGGAACTCCGTGAGTGAGGATCACGTTGTCCAGGCCCTCGGAGTCACCGCCTACGTAGTACTCCCCGCGGATCCTGAGGTTGGTGACGCTGCTCAACACCGTCAGAACCTGGGCGTTCGTGGCCATAGGACCACCCACGCTGTCCCAGACCCGGCCGCCCGTGCCATCCAGCGTAAGGGTGTGGTTGGTCCAGCTCTTGGGCGGCTCAACGGAGGTGAAGGCGAACAACGTGTGCCCCCTGCCCTGCAGGACTACCATGGGCTCGTTCAGCGTAAGGCTGGAGGTCGAAAAGACCCTGAAGTCCCAGGGCAACGTACCGCCCAGGCAGGCGCTTTGATCCCCCAGGAACTTGCTGGGCGCCTTGAAGAACCAGTAGTTCCCGTCCGGATCGGACTCCCTGATATACCCGCCAGGATTGCCACCAGTCGCGACCCAATCGGGAGGGTAGCTGGCGCCGGCGCCTGTCCAGGGCGAGTTGATCGAGGAGATGGTCCAGCCGTCGGCGTCGGTGTCGAAGGTGCTGGTCCGGGCCCGAGCGCCGGGCACCAGCAGGCAGGAGGACAGCGCGGCGCCCGTGACCAGCGCCGGATAGAGTAGTGACCGTTTCACGGGCCTACTCCTCTAAGCAAGCGGGCCGGACGCTCACCGTCCGGCAGGCGCGCGGGCGCCTCTGCGAGCCGGAGGACCAGTCGCGCTGGCTATCTATAGCACGTCTGTCTGTATGTCTTCCTGACAATCCCATGACAGCTCGCCCATATCGCCGTGGGGTCCCTGTGTAGCCAACCCCTTCGGTTCCCCGAGCTGCTCGGGAGGACACGGCCTCCCGGAAGCTTGTACCCAGCAACGGCCATCCGGATCGCGGGGCGTGCCAATCCAGCAGTGTCGCATATCCTGCGCCACCATGGCCGGCTGAGGCAGGACTGCACGCCGGAGGCCCTTGGACAGCGTGGCCGAGGCCTCAGGGCTCGCCTGCTTCCTGGACGTTGCCCCCTACCTATGTTAGAATTCCGAAGCGAGGTGGCCTGATAATGGATTGGCTTCGGAAGGTTATGGACCGCAATGAGCGCGAGGTGCAGCGCCTTGCGGAGACCGTTAAGGTAATCAACGCGCTCGAACCCGACATGAAGCGTCTCACGGACGCTCAGCTTCGGGACAAGACGGACGAGTTTCGCGCGCGCATCGCCGAGCGACGTGACGCCGTGGAGACGGCAGGCGGCACGCTTGAAGACCTCCATCGAGCGGAACAGGAGATCCTGGACCAGCTCCTGCCCGAGGCCTTCGCCGCGGTGCGTGAGGCCTCCATGCGAACCCTGGGCCAGCGCCACTACGACGTCCAGATGATGGGCGGTATCGTGCTGCACCAGGGCCGCATCGCTGAGATGAGGACGGGCGAGGGCAAGACCCTGGTCTCCACCCTGCCCCTCTACCTCAACGCCCTGCTCGGCCGGGGCGTCCACCTGGTCACCCATAACGACTACCTGGCCAAGCGTGACGCCGTCTGGAACGGGCAGATCTTCCACCTGCTGGGCCTCAGCGTCGGCATCCTCCAGTCCGCTCAGTCCTCCGCGCAGGAGGGGATGCAGCCCTCCTACGTCTACGACCCCACCTTCAACGAGGACGACCACCACTTCCGCCACATGCGGCAGATCCCCCGCATCGACGCCTACCGCTGCGACATCTGCTACGGAATCCACAGCGAGTACGGCTTCGACTACCTGCGCGACAACATGGTCCACGCCATGGAGCAGCTCGTGCAGCGGGAGCTCTACTTCGCCATCGTGGACGAGGTGGACTCCATCCTAATCGATGAGGCCCGTACCCCACTCATCATCTCGGGCATCCCCGAAGAGTCCACGGAGCTCTACTACAAGGTGGACCGCGCCATCGCGAAGCTGGAGCCGGAGCGTCACTTTACCGTCGATGAGAAGCACAAGACGGCCATGCTCACCGACGACGGCACCACCAACGTGGAGCAGATCCTGGGCGTGAAAAACGTGGCCGAGGACGTGCAGCTCATGCACCACCTCAGCGCCGCCCTCAAGGCCCGCCACGCCTACAAGCGCGACGTTGACTACGTGGTGAAGGACGGCGAGGTCATCATCGTCGATGAGTTCACCGGCCGCCTCATGTTCGGCCGGCGCTACTCTGATGGCCTCCACCAGGCCATCGAGGCGAAGGAGAACGTGAAGATCGAGGCGGAGACTCAGACCGTCGCGACCATCACCTACCAAAACTACTTCCGCCTCTACGAGAAGCTGGCCGGTATGACCGGTACCGCCAAGACGGAAGAGGACGAGTTCGCCAAGATCTACACCCTGAACGTGGTGGTCATCCCCACCAACCTCCCCATGGTCCGTAAGGATCACAAGGACGTCATCTGGAAGACCGAGGAGGCCAAGTTCAGGGGCATCACCGCAGAGATCCTGCAGAAGCACACGCTGGGGCAGCCGGTGCTGGTGGGCTCGCGAAGCATCGAGGTCTCGGAGCGGCTGGGCGAGCGACTCCTGGGCGAGCGGCTGCAGATGCTTCAGATGATCCTGCTCTGCCAGCGGCGCTTGGCGGCGGACAAGAGCCTGGACAAGGAAACCAAGAACAACCTCTGGTCGCTGCTCTTCACCAAGCTGGACGATCTGTGGATGGAGAAGCTGCGGCCCGCCTTCCGGGCGCTCCAGATGGACCCCGAGCCTCTCGGCGACGCCAACATCGCCGCCGCCGCCCAGATCCTTGAGGTCACGGGCCACGAGGAGCGGCTGAAGCAGATCCTGAAGGACGGCATCCCCAGGAACATCCTCAACGCCAAGTACCACGAGCGGGAGGCCGAGATCATCGCGGACGCTGGTAAGCCGGCTCAGGTTACCATCGCCACCAACATGGCGGGCCGCGGCGTCGACATCCTGCTGGGTGGGCGCAACGCGCTTGACGACAGCCGCGACAAGGAAGCCGCCGAGGTCGTGAAGTCCGTGGGGGGCCTCCACATCATCGGCTCCGAGCGCCACGAGTCTCGCCGTATCGACAACCAGCTTCGCGGACGCGCCGGACGCCAGGGAGACCCCGGCAGCTCCCGCTTCCACGTGTGCCTGGAAGACGAGCTGTGGCGCCTCTTCGGTGACCGCGGTCGCGGGCTGCTGGAAGCCACCTGGGACGAGAGCGAGCCCATCGAGCACGGCATCCTGACCCGTGCCATCGAGCGCGCTCAGAAGCGGGTTGAAGAGAACAACTTCAGCATCCGCAAGCACGTGCTGGAGTACGACGACGTGATGAACCTGCAGCGCGAGGTCATCTACGCGTCGCGCCGCCGGGTGCTGGAGGGCGAAGACCTCCGAGACACGGTCGTCGAGTATCTCGAGAACTGCATCGAGGGCGCCATCGGCCTCCATTGTGGGGACCAGCCCGCGCACGAGTGGGACCTGCCGAACCTCTACAACCTGCTGGCGGAGCTCTTCCCTATCTACTACTTCGCGCGCCCCCAGGACCTTGAGGGCAAGGACCAGGCGACCCTTCAAGAGTACCTGCTGGACCTTGGCCGCCAGGCCTTCGAGATGCGCGAGAAGGAAGTAGACGGCATGGGCGGCGAGAGCTTCATGCGCTACCTCGAGCGCCAGATGACTCTCTATGTGGTGGACGAGAAGTGGGTCGGCCACCTTCAGACTATGGACTACCTGAAGGAGGGCATTAACCTCCGAGCGTACGCGCAACAGGACCCGCTGGTCGCCTTTAAGAAGGAAGCCTACGAGTACTTCCAGGAGCTGATGGACCAGATCCAGAGGGACGTGGTCCGCGCCGTCTTCCACGCCCGCGTGGTGCCGGAGTACCAGCGAATCCGGCAAGTCGAGACCAACCTGGAGGAAGACGCGGAGCCGAGCGGCAACGGGAACGGCGCTACCACCGCCACGGGCCCGCGCTTCGCTCCCAAGGTCGGCCGCAACGACCCCTGCCCCTGCGGCAGCGGCAAGAAGTACAAGAAGTGCTGCATCGATAAGGACACCGGTGGTGTCTAACTAGCGGGTGGCGCAAACTGCCTCACCACAAAGACACAGAGGACACAGAGGGACACAGAGAAGAGCAAGGCTGGGGCTAGAGACCGCCTTGCCACCAAGTCACCAGGATAACCCAAGCTTGGTTCACCTCTGTGCCCTCGGTGATTCTGTGCTAGGGTCTTCCTGAGTGTCCTGGTGGTGAAGCTGTCTTTCCCACAGGTTTTCCTCTGTGTCTCTCTGTGTCCTCTGTGTCTCTGTGGTGGAGCAGTTGGCGCCCTAACGGGGGAGTTCATGCTAGCGGATCTGGTCAAGGACACCGACGCCCTGGAGGGGCAGTACCTAGAGCTCAGGAGGCATCTTTGACCTTCCTCAGCTCGCTAGTCGTATAGAGGAGCTGGAGACCCTCGCGGCCGACCCACATATGTGGGATGATCCTGAGAGTGCCCAGAAGGCCATGCAGGAGCTGAGCGCGCTAAAGGAGCAGGTCGATCCCTGGAACCGGCTCCAGCGTCAGGTCGCGGATCTCCGGGAGTACGCGGAGATGATCGGGACCGAGGAGGACCCGGAGCTCCTGGAGGCGATGGAGCAGGAGCTGCACGCCGCCCGGAAGGACCTGGAATCCCTGGAGCTGGCGACTCTTCTTGGTGGCGAGCATGACCGCTCCAACGCCATCCTTGAGCTGAACGCCGGCGCTGGCGGCACCGAGGCCTGCGACTGGGTTGATATGCTCTTCCGGATGTACGTCCGGTGGGCGGAGCACCACCACCTCGCCTACGAAGTGGCTGACCAGGTGCCCGGCGAGGTGGCCGGCAGCAAGAGCATCACCCTGTTCCTGCGCGGCGGAATGTCCTATGGGTATCTTAAGGGTGAGAGCGGCGTTCATCGGCTGGTACGCATCTCGCCCTTCGATGCCAACAAGCGCCGGCACACGTCCTTCGCTTCCGTCAGCGTGCTTCCCGAGATCGAGGAGGCCCAGGTCAACCTGGACATGGAAGACGTCCGCGTGGACACCTTCCGCTCCGGGGGCGCCGGCGGCCAGCATATGCAGAAGAATGAGACGGCGGTTCGCCTGACACACATCCCCACCGGGATCGTGGTGGCCTGCCAGAATGAGCGGTCCCAGGGACAGAACCGTATGGTCGCCATGCGAGTCCTAATGGCGAGGCTGTACGACCTGCAGCAGGCCCAGGCCCGCGCCAAGGTGACCGAGCTGCGGGGCGAGCAGCGAGCCATCGAGTGGGGCAGCCAGATCCGCTCCTACGTCTTCCAACCCTACACGCTGGTCAAGGACCACCGGACCGGCGTAGAGACCGGCAACGTCATTGCAGTGATGGACGGCGAGATTGACGCGTTCCTGCAGGGGTACCTGCGGAAGTTCGGAGCGTCCAGCGATGGTCACTCAGGAGTATGAAGCCGAGTCTAGGAGAGGGACGGCGGTAGCCGCCATCCCTGAGCAAGCAAACACGCCTTCCGCGTTGCCGCTCCTCGGCAGCGGCGGCCTGCCCTCGGCGCCTGCCCGACGCCCACAGAGGAGCCCGCACCTGCTGGGAAACGTGCGGTGGTGGAAACTGCTGCTGGTCACAGGCTCCCTGGGGCTGGCGGTGGCGCTCTACGGCGCCGCCGGCGCCCGGGCCGCCGTGGTGGGCAGCGCCCCCTCGCCCATCGTAGGGGAAGGCGCCGTCACCAAGGAGACGCCACTGGGCAACCTCGTGGCGGACGCGGTCCGAAATGCAGCCAAGAGCGAGAAGGTGGACGCCGCGCTGGTGCCCGCCGGATCGCTGACCGAGACGGCCCTGCCGGAGGGTCAGGTCTCCGACGAGGCGATCCGCAAGGCGCTGGCCTTCCCGGACGACCGCGTGGTGGCGGTGAAGCTGACCGGAGAGCAGATCAAGAAGGCCCTGGAGCGCTCGGTCTCCCTCTACCCCAAGAAGTTCCTCGGGTATCTCCAGGTGTCAGGCATCACTTTCTCCTTCAAGGACGGCGACGTGCCCGAGGGTAGCCGCGTCGTGAACGTGCGGATTGCCGGCGTCCCGCTGGACCTGAAGAAGGAGTACGTTGTAGCGATGCCGGAGCCCTTGGGCGTGATGGGGGACCATGGCTACAAGGCTGTGTGGGGCAAGCCCCAGGTGGTGGCGCGGCTGAAGACCACCCTCCTCGACGCGGTGGTGGACAGCGTGCGCACCCAGCAGAAGCTGATGGCGAAGGTGGAGGACCGCATCAAGGTCGTGAAATCCTGAGCACGTAGCACCTCTGGTAAGTGCCCGCACGCAGCCTCGCCTGGGTGCCCCAGGGGATGCTGCGTGCTCTGCCCGGTCCCGCCCGGCTCCCCGCGCTCTCTGCTCGCTCCCTACCCCTCTTCGCGCCGGGCCGACCCCGTGCCCTCGCGCCACTCGCGCGCGCATCCGCCCCGTGGAGGCGACCTTGACGAAAGCCCCTCGTGAGGCTGTACCGGTTGGGAAGGGAAGGAAGGGACTGGGCATGGGGAAGGTGGCGATCCTGCTGGTGCTAGCGGTCTCCGCCGCCGCTGTCGTACCCGCTCTTCAGCGTGCCCGCGAGGCAGCCAACGGTCAGCTCGACGGAAGGAAGGCTTTCACGATCCTTCAGTCCCAGTGCGACCTGGGACCGCGCCCCCCCGGAACCGCCGCCCACCTTGCCACCCGCAACTACCTGATGACGGAGCTGCGGAAGGTCACCGACACGGCGGAGACCCAAGCGTTTGCCGGCACCTACAACGGCAAACCGATCCAGATGTGGAACCTTGTCGGAACCCTCAACCCGGACGCCAAGCGCAAGATCATGCTCTGCGCCCACTGGGACACCCGACCCACCGCCGACGAGGAAGCCCTACCCGAAGACCGTCAGAAGCCCATCCTTGGCGCCAACGACGGGGCGTCCGGGGTGGCCGTGCTCCTGGAGCTCGCGCGCGTCCTGAAGCTGAAGCGACCCCAAGTGGGCATCATCTTCTGCCTGCTCGACGGCGAGGACGTGGGTCCCGGCGTCTCCAACATGTTCCTGGGTGCCAGCTACTACGCCAAGCACCCCATCCCCAGTAAGCCGGAGCGCGCCATCCTCATCGACATGATCGGCGACTCCGACCTCCGTATCCCCCAGGAGCCCTACTCCCTCAACAACGACCGTGAGATGGTGCAAACGGTCTGGAAGGCAGCCAAGACCCTCGGCTTCAGCCAGCAGTTCCCGGAGGAGACGCAGACGCCGGTTCTGGATGACCACACCAAGCTCCAGGACGGCGGCATCCCCTCCATCGACCTCATCGACTTCACCTACCCCGCTTGGCACACCCTCCAGGACACCCCAGACCGCTGCAGCGCCCGCTCCCTGGAGACCGTGGGCAAGGTGCTGGAGAAGGTGGCAAGGGAGCTGAAGCCCTGAGGTAAGGGCGGGTCGTAGGGTCATAGGGTCGTAAGGTCGTAGGGGAAGGGCCTCAGAGGGTGGGAGGCTGGGTTCCTTAGGTCCCTTAGGTCCCTTAGGTCCCTTAGGTCCCTTTGCTCAAGGGACCTAAGGGACAGAAGGGACGAAAGCCCACCCTCTGAGGCCCTTCCCCTACGACCTTACGACCCTATGACCCTACGACCCGCC
>DASXUI010000482.1:0-3462 GCA_036504955.1 Armatimonadota bacterium | reverse complement strand
CTACGTCGGCCGCTCAGAGGGCGTGATCTCCCTCTACCGTGGCCGCGAGTGCGTTAAGTACAACGTCCCCCAGGAGCGCGGCGTCGAGGAGCTAGTGGCCCTGATCAAGTCCGACGGCCGCTGGGTAGAGCCTGCGTAAAGCCCTACCACAGAGACACAGAGGGCACAGAGGAACACAGAGAAGGGCAAGGCATTGGCTGCGCCGCCGTCGCCGCTCTCTCCGTGTTTCTCTGTGCCCTCTGTGTCTCTGTGGTGAGGCGGTTCCCTCGCAGCGACCTACGGCTGGGGTACCGGGGTGCTGCCGGAGTGGGAGGCTAGCTCCTCCATGTCGTCGGGGTCGTCCAGCGGAATCGACCGGGTGCGGCGGGCGCGCTGGTAGTCCGGGTCCGTCGGGTCGCGCGCCTTCTCCGGGTCGAAGACCCGGGGGTCGGTCATCCGGTGGACGTACGGAGTGAAGTCCGGCTTCGTGGTGAAGCAGTCCGAGAAGTCATTGGCCAACGCGTCGAAGAGGTTCAGCGGAGGCAGACCCAAGAGCTGGTAGAGCGTGCGGTGCATGCTGAGGATGGTGGTGTGTCGGTGTGACACGTAGGAGCGCCTCGCCCACGGACTGATCACCAGCAGAACGCTTCGCTGCGCGTCGACGTGGTCGGGCTCGCCTCCCGAGTCATCCTCGGTGACGAAGATGGCCATGTCCTTCCAGTACGGCGTGTGGGAGAGGAAGTCCACGATGCGCCCAAGAGCCAGATCGTTGTCCGCCATCCAGGAGGCCACGTAGGGGTAGCCCTTGTCGGGCTTGGGGCCCGTACCGTGGTCGTTGCAGATGGCGATGTTGATAAAGGGCGGCATCTCCCCCTTCCCGGTCAGGTATAGGTTCGTGAAGTCCTTCATGAACCACTCGGCCCGGTACTGGTCGGGGATGCTCATGTTGAAGATGGGGAACTCCCGGCAGGTGTTGTCGAAGAGCACCTTGGGCATCGGGATGTTCACGACCTCCCGGGCGCCGGTCTTCCACTCGTTGTCGTCCTCCAGCACCCCGGCGAACTCAAACCCCTCCCCGTAGTTTCGAAAACCGACCCCATGCCGGTCCAGGTGCTGCCACATGGACCCGGCCTCAGGGTAGTCCTCCGGCGCCAAGGAGCCGTTCGAGCCGAAGGAGGCCCTACGCCCGGGCGCCGTGGAGTCGGCCTTGAAATCCCACCCCAGCGTGTAGGTCATCTGGCAGAAGTTGTTTGGCTGCACGCCCACCAACCAACGGTGCCCCACCCCCGAGGCCTCCAACTCCATGTAGAAGTTGTCACTCACGGTGAACTCGCGCGCAAGGGCGTTGTGATTCACCATCACTGGCACATCCTCAAGCGTCGGCTGGCCCTTGGCCTCGATCCTCTGGTGGTAGCCCCAGCGCAGCAGCGACGGGTCGTGCTTGGCCCCAGGGATCCGGTCGAAGACGGTATCGTAGGTGTGGTTCTCCTTGGTGATGAAGACCACGTGCTTGATCTGCCTCGACGCTGCACCCACCCTCGTGGGGACCACGGGCGATGCGAGGGCCTGCCGCGAGTCGGAGCGGTCCACCAGCCCGTTGTTCGCGAGCACCTTGGCCGTCAGCGGCCCAAGCTGAGGATCCTGGGGTACGTCCAGAACAGTCAGCACGCCCTTGCAGTTCAGAAAGGGGCTGTTGGGGATCTCCTTCCCTCCGCTGGTCCCGTTCCCGAAGCCCTTGAAGCAGATGGCGGCCAGCTTGGCGCCGTCCGGGCTCATCTCAACCCGGTAGGGGTACCAGGCGGTGGGCAGATGGCCCATCACTCGGCCCTTCACGGTATCGAGCACAGCAATCGCGTTGATGCCTGACTCCGCCACGTAGAGCCGCGTACCGTCAGGCGACAACGCCATGCCCGAGGGCCCGACGCCCCGGAGCTTCCGGACCGGGCGGAAGGGACGCAGGGGAATCCGCTGCACGATCCTGTTGCCGCGAGTGTCCACCTTCTCTACGAGGTCGTTGTTGCCGTCGCTCACGTACAGGTAGGGCTCTCGCGCCAACACGAAGTTGGGCGCGCTGCCGCCCTCGGTCAGCCCCTGGTCCGAGGGCGAGTGGACCAGCAGCCCCGTCTTCAGCCGCGAGACCACTCTCGGGCTGTCCGGGGTGGAGACGTCCACGCCCCAGACTGAGAAGGACTCGGGCACGTTGGGGTCACCCAGGCCTGGGACCTTGCGCCCCTCAGCCTCCACGCCCTCGGCTGCCTCCTTGGAGGGGAAGCCGTAGGGCGGGTAGGTCAGCCCGCGAGGGTCGTAGCCGCCCTTCGTCGGCTTGGCGATGGCGCTGTACTCGAACATGCCGATGTTGGCGACGTAGACACGGCTGCCCATCACCGCCAGGGCGTAGGGGTAGCGTCCCACCTCCACGGAGCCGACCACCCTCTTACTCCCGAGATCGATGACCGCCAGACGGAAGTTGGTGACGTCCGCGCAGTAGAGGTACCGTCCGTCGGCACTTAGCTTCAGGTCCATCGCGAAGCTGTCAGCGAACTTGCTGCCGCCGACCTCCACGTTCAGAGAGAGGGTGTCGGTCCTCTTGCGCGACGCCACATCGAAGACGTAGACGGCTCCGGTCTCGCCGCTGGACCAGTAGAGCGTTCGGCCATCGGCCGAGAAGGCAGCACCTCCGGCGTTGGCCTTGTCGGGCGCCAGCTCCGCCACCTCCGGCTTGCCGGTGGCCCAGCCCGTCACCAGTTGGCCCACGCCCTCGCTGGCGACGAAGGCAGAAGCCTTGTCGGGACTGAGGACCAACCCGTGGGGCCATCGAGCGACGGGGGTGTGGTTGCCCAGCGGGGTTAGGAAGCGGCCGTTTGGAATGATCGATGTGCCCTTGGGATCTTGCCGGGTGTACTCCTCCACTGCCGGCGCGTGAAGGTAGGCGGCGGAGGTGGCCCGGCAGCCCAGGCACGTGAGAAGCAGAACAAGGGGCACCACGAAAGGGGGGGCAGCCCAGACTGAGGGACGGTGCGGCCCTGACCGGGCCAAGACGCGGAGCCGGATGGGCCAAGCGCTGAGGGGCATTCGCACCCTACCCCTTCCTGCTACGGCTGTACCGGAACACCACACCCTCAAGCGTTGGCGGCCGCAGGACTTGCCTCAGGTCAACGCCGCGAGGGTCACCGCCCGCGTCCAGGTCGGTAAGCGCCTTGTCGAGCCGGTTCCGATGGTCCTGGAGCACCGGTAGAACGCGGTCCAACGCCTCCAACTGCTGGCGAATCCGTTCCGTCTTTCGCCTCTTCTGAGCCGCTGGGACGCGAATGGAGGGAAGCCCATCTAGGTACTTGTGACGCAGCTTCTCCGGCAGAGCACTGTAGATCTCTCTCTGCGAGTCTGTTAGGTCTGCTTCGCTTGGCCGGCGCGTCTGTGCCGCTGTCCTTGGCATCTGCATCCTCCTGTATCTCAAGATGAGCGGCACCGGCCCAAGATGCTTCC
>DASXUI010000481.1:0-30513 GCA_036504955.1 Armatimonadota bacterium | reverse complement strand
TACGTGAAGCGCATCGTGGGACTGCCTCGAGACACGGTGGAGATCCGCCACGGAACCACCTACCTCAACGGCCTTCGCATCGAGGAACCCTACGCGGACCCAGCCGAGGACCAACCCAACCTGCCGAAAGTGAAGCTGGGCCCGGGGCAGTTCTTCGTGATGGGAGACAACCGGGGTAACAGCACGGACAGCCGCCACTTCGGCCCGGTGGCGATGGACCGCATCTTCGGCAAGGATGCCTTCATCCTCTGGCCGGCCTCGGAAGCCGGGCGGATTCCCGAGCAGCGCACCCGCTTCGCCCAGAACTAAGGCGCCCGCCGGCCTCGGCGTCAGCAGGCGCCATATGCCCCTCACCTCCGACTCGCTTCACCCCGCGCACCCTCGGCTGACGGCGCCATCAAGGGTCCGCTATCCTGCCAGAATCGCCTGGTTGCGCCCGGCGGCCTTGGCCTGGTAGAGGGCCCTATCTGCTTCAGCCAGCGCCTCCTCCGGGGCCGAGTGTGGGCCGCACTCAGCGACGCCGACGCTGACGGAAAGGCGGATGGACCTCGGGAGCTCCGACTCCTGGGGCGACGAGACCGACTGGCACAACCGCAGCGCGATGCCCAGGGCATCGGGTCCTGGCGTCTCAGGCATGATTACTAGAAACTCGTCGCCCCCCCAACGACCGCAGATGTCGTAGGCTCGGAGCGCCGCGCAGAGCGAGCGCGCCGTCTGCAGCAGAGCGGCGTCGCCCACCCCGTGCCCGTGGCGGTCATTGATCCCCTTGAAGTTGTCCACATCCACGAGCGCGAGCGAGAAGGGCTTGTCGAAGCGGAGCGCCCGCGCCGACTCCGCCGCCAGCCGCTCGGACATGAACCGGCGGTTGGGCAGCTCTGTCAGGGCGTCACAGGCGGCGGTCACCGCCAGAGTCGCGTTCTCCGCCCGCATCGCCTGTTGGTATTGGTCGGAGATGCGGATCACCTTCTGGAGGCGGCTCACCTGCCGGCGATACCGCTCCGAGGCCTCCTCGCTGGCCTCGAGCTGTGCCGCCTGATAGGCGTCCGCCAGCTCAGTCAGCCGCTCTATCTGAGACGTCTCCTCCAGGAAGCGCTGGTACAGGAGGCTCAGCGCCGTCTTCATCGGGTGGCCGTCGTGCTGGGGGTCCGCCAGGAGCGTCGCGATCTGGTGCAGCAGGTGCTCATCCTTGCGCCAGGGAGCCATGGTAGGCTCAGGCTCCCCGCCGCAAGACCTCGAAGGGAAAGGTGTAGTCCTCTTTGAACTCCGTGGCGAGTTCGGCAATGCGTTCGTTCTCCGGATCGTAGTACCAACTCACGGACACGGGGTGCCCGTGGGCATGAGCTTCCTCAAGCATATCGAACAAGTCCATCATGGACTTCACGCTGCTCGTGTTCATGTACAGGAGATGGAGCTCGACGACGAGTGGCACCTCTCCGTCCGCCAGGCGCCGCGCCACCCAGTCCAGGACCGGCACAAAGAACCGGTAGGAGTGCTCCGGGTAGGAGTCGCCCCGCATCTCCAGCACCCCCGTCTCCCAGCACCCGTCTACCTGGGGAGTGGAGGTCGTAGCTTCGTAGTTTAGGTCAGTCATCTTGGTTCGCCCCGTGGCTCAAGGCCGCTTACCCGTGTGGCAGACGGCGAGACACGGCCGCCCGTAAGTGCCGCGGACCACCAGGGGCCCACATGGCAGGAGTTGGGCTGGGGTCATACCACCACCCTCAAGCTGAAGAAGACCCGGCCGCCGGCCAGGGGGTAGACCGCACAGGAGAGAGGGTCCGTCGACTTCCGCGCGATGTCGATGAGCCCCAGACCGGCGCTGCTGCCGTCGCCCTCGTCCCTGGGGCGCCGAAGCTGCTGCTTGTAGGCGGCCTTCAGCTCTGCCTTGTCCAACAGGGCGAGGGCGTCGATCCTCTCGCGGAGAGTGACCGCGTCGGCGGCCTCCACCGTGTTGCCGGCCACCACCTCGTAGCGCCCGTCG
The DNA here is from genome assembly GCA_036504955.1 of Armatimonadota bacterium. Taxonomy (GTDB): domain Bacteria; phylum Armatimonadota; class DTGP01; order DTGP01; family DASXUI01; genus DASXUI01. Next base: position 28,535 of record DASXUI010000481.1, on the reverse strand, counting down.
TCGCCGCGACTGACCACTACCGTGGCGGATGCCTCCGCCTCCCCATACCTGCGGGCCGCGGAGTACTCGCGGATGTTCTGGGCGATCTCCACATAGACCGCGAAGATGTCCATGCTTGACGATCTGGCGGTGGACTCGCTCTCCAGGTACCACTTGAGGGCGCTGCCAATCTCCTCGATCAGCCCCTGCGAGAAGGGCCCGTTGAAACAGAGCAGGATGCGTTTCTCGTTGTACGCCTCCCGAAGCTCTAGTAGCTCGTCATGGTTCATAGGTTCTCCCAAAGCTCAACCAGCTAAGGCGGTGGTGGGTCGCGACTCTCGCTTCGCGGCAGAGCCGCCGCGAGCCGGCGGTGAGTGCTCCAGACTAGCGGGCCGGCCGGGAAGGCGCAGGCCCACAACGGTGATGTCATCGCGCTGAGGCAGCGCCCCCTGATAGGTCCGCAGCTCCTCCTCCAGGGCGGCGCGCTGCTCCGTTAGTGGAAGCGATCCGCGGCGCTCGATGAGCGAGGTGAAGCGGGTACTTCCGAGGCTGAAGCCCTCCGCTCCACCGGCCTGGTCAAGCAGGCCGTCTGTCGTAAGGTAGAGCCCACAGGGCGAGCTCAGGCCGATGGGCACGTCGACAGGCTCGATCTTGCGCTTGCCCCCTATGGACCGCCGGCTTCCCCGGATCACCTCGACCCTCCCCTCCGACCACCGGTAGAGGGGGATCTTGGCGCCCGAGAAGACCGCCCGGTTGTTTCGCTGATCCACCCAGACCAGCGCCGCCTCCATATCCCTGGCCAGCCCGTAGCTCTGCCTATCCTCGCCAAACAGGGAGCGAACCTGGCTGTCCATCTCCCTCAGCAGGGAGGCCGGGCTCTCGATGCCTTGGCGGTCTATCACGAGGCTCAGGATGCTGTGAGCCAGCATGGTCATGCAGGCGCCCGGAACGCCGTGCCCCGCGCAGTCCACGACACCGATCAGGAACCCGCTGTCCGAGGAGCGGAAGACGTAGAGGTCGCCGCCAATAACGTCGCGAGGGCGCCACAGCACGAATTGGCTGTCACCCAGGGTCCGCGCCAGGGACTGCTCCGGCAACAGCGCGGTCTGGATCATACTAGCGTACTGGATGCTGTCGGCCACCCGGCCATTCACGGCCGCCAGCTCCCCGTTAAGGGCCACGAGCTCCCCGGTGCGCTCACGGATCCTGGCCTCGAGGTCGTCGGTGTGCGACCGGACCTGGGCCAGCATGGACCCGAAGGCTCGCGTCAGGTCGCCCAGCTCGTCTCTGGAGGGAGCGGGCAGAGCCACGTCATAGGAGCCGCCGGAGATAACCCTGGCAGACTCAGTAAGCTGTCCCAGAGGGCGCAGCAGGATGCGATTCATCGCCAGCCCCATGGTAGCCACCAGCGAGACCAGCAGCACGCCTCCGGTGAGCACCAAGGGCAGCAGGATCCCGGGGTCGATGCCGCGCGTCTGGGTCGAGCTGACCATGGTGATGGCGTACCAGTTCAACTCCGGGATGAAGGAGGCCGCCAGGCGCATCTGGTCGCCGCGTGCCTTGACCCAGAGGGCCGGCGCCGACTCGGGGTCGCGAGCAGCGGCCTGAAGCGCCCGGCGAAGCGCGTCGCGGTCTCCGGGCAGCGACAGCAGGTCGAAGAGGGTGGCGCGCTTGCGCGCCGCGCCGCTGCTCGGGAGGTGCCGGGCCCAATCCCTGTCCTGCTGCGCCTGGATGGTGCCATCTGGGCTGATGAAGAGGGAGTGGACGCCCCCCTCGGCGCCGCGGGTAAACTGGTTCAGGAAGCGTGTTAGGTCAAGCCCTGTCCCCACCACGCCCAGGTCGCGACGACCATCTCGGGCGGCAACGTTCATCCAGACCTTGGTCACGCCCAGGGCACGGTCTGTGTCGACATTCAGGTTGTAAGGTTGGGGGCTCCTGAGCGTGCGGTAGAACCAGGCGTCCTTGGGGTTACCTGCCGTCAGATGGTACCGGAGCCTCGTGTTGAGTGGCCCGTGCCCATCGCTGAAGTAGTAGGCCCCGGTTCGGCCGGACGCGGCGAAGTAGGAATGGTCGGAGAAGGCGCCCCGGTACCGCTCCGCCTCAGCGAAAAACAGCTCGCGCTTGGCCTTGTCACCCTCATCCAGCATCCAGCGGCGCGTCACCTCGGAGTCGGCCAGCCGCTGTGCAAGCGCAAGCTCCCGAACCACTGGCGTGGAGACGCGCTGCTTGTTCAGGCGAGTCGCGTTTCGGACGAAGGAGGTGCGAAGGGACTGGTCTATGGAGCGGAGAGACCGATCACCCACGAAGGCCGTGAGGACCAGTACCACCGAGATGCACCCTGCCAGCGCCAGAAGCGACTTGGCACGTAGACTCCCTACCATACAGACCCACTCCAAACCAGGATGTGACAAGCGACCTTGCTTGGCCCGCCCTAACCACGAGATGCGAGGGGGAGCCCGCGTCCTGCACTACGCTGAAGCGCTTCCAGGCGGCGCGGGCCAAGGAACCCACCAACTGGCGATGAAGGGTGACCCGTGACCCTTAGGACAAGGAACGCGATCCATGGCGAGGGCTGGCGGCGGCACGCGTCGAGCCGAGACGGCCCAACGGAGGGGGCAAGACACGCCTGCCCACGGTCGAGTGCGAGCGTGCGTCTCCGGTCAGAGATTGCCGCACGCCCTTCCCCATACAGAGTTCGGCCACGAAGCAGCCACACTGAAGCAGCAGGCAGACTAGCGGCTTGGCGGCTAGCGGCCTCAGCACCGAAGGACCGCCACTCCCTCGCTCAGAAAGACAGAGCCGGAGGGGCAGCGGGCCTGGTGGCCCCCGCGCCCGGCCATGGGTGGAGCGGCCTCCAGTTGCCTGGTCCGGCGCGGGCTAGGTGGAAACGGGAGCGAGGAATGACCCGAAGGGATCTACTGGCTCAGGGAGCGGCGGGCGTTGGCGCGCTGGCGGTGGGCGAGCTGGCGGCGGGGAGCGCGGGGGCCCGGGAGACCCCTACGGCCCAAGCCAACCGCTACAGGCATGCGGCAAGGCCCTCACAGGAGACGCCCAAGGACGTTACCTTCCGCCTGGGCGGGTGGCTGGGCAAGCGCCTGGAAGCCAACACGCGGAACTGGCTGCTCCCCACCCCTGACGCCAACCCCGCGATGCTGCAGATCCTGAGAGATAGGGACCGCACGCCTCCCCGAGACCTCGTCCCTTGGGCCGGCGAGTTCGCCGGAAAGTACCTGACCTCCGCCGTTCTCGCCCTGCGCCTTACGGGCGACCGCGGGCTCCGAAACCACCTGGCCGGGTTCGTGAAAGACATAATCGCGGCTCAGGCGGAGGACGGCTACCTGGGCCCCTTCCCCGCCGCCACCCGCATGGTGGGCCCCGGGCTCTGGGACCTGTGGGGCCAGTACCACTGCATGCTGGGCCTGCTGCTCTACGCCCGCGAGACGGGAGACGCGGCTGCCCTGTCGGCCTGCCGGCGGGTGGGGGACCTCTTCTGCCGGACCTTCCTCGAGGACGGCAAGCGAGTGGTGCAAGCCGGCTCCGAAGAGATGAATGAGTCCGCGATCCACGTCTTCCTGCTGCTCCACGAGGAGACGGGCGAGGGACGCTACCTGCGCCTGGCGCGGGAGATTGAGCGGGACTGGCAAACGCCCCCGAGCGGGGACTACCTGCGCTGGGGCCTGGCTGGGAAGCCCTTCCACCAGTGTCCCAAACCGCGCTGGGAGAGCCTGCCGTCGCTGCAGGCGCTGGCCGAGCTGCACTTCATCACCGGCGACGCGGGCTACCGGGCCGCTCTGGAGAGCCTGTGGCACAGCATCGCCGCTGGTGACCGCCACAACACGGGCGGCTTCACCTCGGGCGAGCAGGCGACCGGCAACCCCTACGACCCCCGCCCCATCGAAACCTGCTGCACCGTCGCCTGGTCGGCCCTGACCGTGGACATGCTTCGGATGACCGGCTCCTCCGAGGCCGCCGACGAGCTGGAGCTGTCTCTGTTCAACGCCCTTCTCGGCGCCCAGAACGAGACCGGACGTTGGTGGACCTACAACACCCCCATGGACGGTGACCGCAAGGCCTCCGCCCATGACATCGTGTTCCAAGCGCGAGCCGGCAGCCCGGAGCTCAACTGCTGCTCTGTGAACGGCCCGCGTGGCCTGGCGATGGTGGCGGACTGGGCCGTGATGGAGGCCGAGGACGGCCTGGCCCTGAACTACTACGGCCCCAGCGACATCACGGTTGGACTTCCGGACGGCGGCACGGTCACTCTGCGCCAGAGGACGCGCTACCCCTTGGATGGCCGCGTCCGGCTGTCCGTGGAACCGGATCGGGCGCGAGAGATGACCCTGCGGCTGCGGATACCCCGGTGGTCTGCGAACACGAGGGTCACCGTGCCAGGCCAGCGTCTTCCGAGCCCGGAGGCCGGCGGATACCTCGAACTACGGCGCCGCTGGTCCCCGGGCGACCTCGTGGAGCTCGATCTGGACTTCACGCCCCACCTCTGGGAGGGCGAGCGGGAGTGCGCAGGCAGGGTCTCGGTCTACCGTGGCCCCCTGCTGCTCGCCCACGACCCACGATATGACGACCACGCGCCGGACGCCCTGCCCTCCATCGGGGACGCTCCCCGAATCCTCGGGGGCGTGGCCTGGCGCCAAGCGCCGGTCCCCTTCGGCCTGTGGAAGCTGGGCTGCTCCGGCGGGGAGACGCTTGCCCTGTGCGACTTCGCCAGCGCCGGCTCGACGGGAACGCCGTACCGCACGTGGCTGCCGAAGTGACTTGGGTGGCAAGGGCAAGTCACCGCTAAGGCACCAAGAGGCGCCAGGAGAGCCCGCTCTGGGATCGTCTCCGTGTGCCTCTGTGCCCTCTGTGTCTCTGTGGTAGGGCTTCTCTGTGGTCGGGCTTCCCTGTGGTAGGGCCTTACTTGCCTCGGCCGGTTGGGCGCGTCACCGCCTTCTCAGGCACTCCCTAAGCGTCTCGGAGGCCTCCAGGACGATACGCTCGGTGGTGCTCCAGCCCAGGCAGGCGTCGGTGATCGAGACGCCGTACTTCAGATTCGCCCGGCCGTCGCTCACCTTCTGCGAGCCGTAGCCGAGGTTGCTCTCCAGCATCAGGCCCACGATGCTCCTGTTGCCCTCCAGTAGCTGCTCCACGCAGTTCTCCAGCACGTGCGGCTGAATGGAGGGGTTCTTCAGCGAGTTGCCGTGGCTGCAGTCCACCACCAGCCGCACCGGCAGTCCGGCCTCCGCGAGCTGGTGTTCGCACTCCGCGATGCTCTCCGCGTCATAGTTCGGCCGCACGCCGCCCCGCAGGACCAGATGGCCGTAGGGGTTCCCCCGCGTCTCCATGATGGTGCACTGCCCCTCCCGGCTGATGCCGAGGAAGTGGTGGGACCGCTGGATGGAGCTGAGGGCGTTAACCGCCACCTGGATGCTGCCGTCCGTGCCGTTCTTGATGCCGATGGGCGTGGAGAGCCCGCTCGCCATCTCCCGGTGCCGCTGCGACTCCGAGGTGCGGGCGCCCACGCTGGTCCAGGAGATTAGGTCGTGCAGGTACTGGGGGATGATGGGGTCCAGAGCCTCCGTGCCGGCCGCGATCCCGAGCTCCGCCAGGTACAGCAGCAGCTCCCGAGCGATGGTCAGGCCCTCCTCGATGGCGAAGGTGTCATCGAGGTAGGGGTCGTTGATGAGGCCCTTCCACCCGAGCGTCGTCCTGGGCTTCTCGAAGTAGGTCCTCATGACCAGGAAGAAGGTGTCGGAGACCCTCTCGGCGAGGCCCCTCAGCAGAACGGCGTACTCCCGCGCGGCCGCCGGGTCGTGGATGGAGCAAGGGCCCAGTATGAGCATCAGGCGCTTATCCTCGCGCCTCAGGATGCGCTCCAGGGTTGCCCTCGAGTTGTAGACCGTGTCCTCCCCGGCGGGCGTGAGGGGGAGCTTCGACTTTACCTCCGCCGGAGAGGGCAGGAGCCGCTCGGACAGGATGTTAACGTTGTAGATTCGCTCGGGAAACATGCGGTGGGTTCCTCTGGAGATGATCGGGGGTCAGCCACGGCCGCCGCGAGCAGGGCGGCGCGCCCTGGCCGGCAGACGGCTGCAGTGATTGAACTAGCCTGAGTACAAGAGGGGCGTCTATCCCACAAACAAACTAGCACAGGAGCATACTGCGGGGCGCGGAGGTCCTGCAGCCGGCCCGAAGCGGAGCCGAGGCTGGACCCGTACGTGCCGCCCAAGTTGGAGGCTCGCGGGACGCGCCAAACGCGGGTACCTCGCGCCTGCCGAAGGCCGCGAAGGCAGCGCCGGAGGGTCGGTGCGACCCTCCGGCGCCGTGGAAGAGCTGGGAGGCGCCAGGCACAGGCCTGCCTCTTCGTGTGGAGCCTGGCGTCCCTCGGCGACACCCGACCCCTGCCGGGTCGCGCGCGGGACGATCCTGGGTGCCGCCAGATGGCCTACGACTCGTAGGGGACCGGCACCGCTTGGCCTAGAGCGGAGGACTTCTCTGCGGCCTCCATCACGGCGATGACGCGGCGGGCGCTCTCGGGGGTGATCTCCAGCGGCGCGCCGTTAAGCAGATGGTCCGCCACGTTCCGGTAGTAGGCGTCCCAGTCGCTGGGCTTGTACCGAACCTCCGCCTCGGCTGCCAGGCCCTCGGCGTCGAAGAACACCTTGAAGCTGCCGTTTCCCTGGTCCACGATGGCGCCCTTGGTGCCCAGGATGCGCCATCGCGGCTTGCCGGCTTTGGAGATCTGAGTCATCTGGACGTCTGCCAGCTTCCCACCCTTGAAGCGGATGATAGCCTGGACCTGGTCCTCGTTGGTGACGTCCATCCAGACGCGCTTCTGGAAGAAGCCGGTCACGTTCTCGATGGGTTCCGGCATAATGCGAAGCAGCCAGTAGAGGAAGTGCGCGCCCCAGTCGTAGAAGGCCCCGCCGGAGATCTGCTTGTCGGAGCGCCACCAGGTTCCCGGATGGCTGTAGCCGCCACCGTACATCTCCACGTGGAAGACCTCACCAATGGTGCCCTTGTCCACGCACTCCTGGATCGCCAGGTAGTCGCCGTCCCAGCGCCGGTTGTGGAAGCAGGAAACCATCAGCCCGCGCGCCTTCGCGGCGTCGATGAGCGTCGTGGCCTCCGCCGCCGTGATGGTGAAGGGCTTCTCGGTCACCACGTTGACCCCCGCCTCCAGGCACTGAAGCGCCAGACACGCGTGGGAGTCGTGAGGGGTGATGACCGTGACCAGATCCAGCTTCGCCTTCGCCAGCATCTCCCCCAAGTCGGGATAGGTCTCGATCCCCGGGAAGTCCGCGCTGGCGGCGGCCGTCCGTGCCGGGTCGATGTCACAGGCCGCCACGCCGCGCATACCTTCTACCTTGCCGATCGAACCAAGGTGATGCTTTCCCATATTGAACGACGGACCATAACCAACCACCCCACACCGAAGCTCTCTGTCAGTACCCATAGATTAAGCACTCCTTTCACAGGCCGCTTCGACCCCACCCGGCGCCCAACCTGCAGTGAAACGCGGCATCTCCGCCCAACGCAGACGGCCTTTCAGCCCCCGACTCACCGAAGCGCTGCGGCAAGCGCCTCGGCACCTCGCTTCTCGGCGATAGCCAGCGCCGAAGCCCCAGACCTGTCGCGTGTCCCTGCCCGGGCTCCGTGGGAGACCAGCAGCTTAGCGCACTTGGCGGACCATGCGTCCAGCTCCTCCGCGCCACTCGTCCCCTTCTCCAGCAGCCCGCGAGCCAGGGCTAACAGCGGAGTCGTGCCCGAAGCATCGGCCGCGTTGGGGTCCGCGCCGCCCTCCAGCAGGGCCTCGACAAGGCCGAGCCCATCGCCGCTGAGCCGCCGATCCGCGAAGGGGTTGTCGTTGGTCATCGAGAGAGCTAAGGGGTCCTGCGTCCTCAGGTCGGGACGGGCGAGGTCCGGCAGGGAATCCCAAGGCCTGGGCCCGGAGAGCAGCAGCTGCAGAGGCGTCCTTCCCCGAGCATCACTCGCATCGGGCCGGCAGCCGGCCCTAAGCAAGCGTCTAACCATATAGGTAGTGCCCTTGGCGACCGCCATGTGGAGGGCGCTGTATCCCCTGTAGTTGGCCCGAGGGTCGGCGCCGCGGTTCAGGAGGAGGTCCGCGAGCTCGACATCGCCTTGCCTGAGGGCGCACAGCAGCGCCGGGCATCCACTCTTGCCCCCGGCGTTCGGGTCCGCCCCAGCGGCCAGGAGAAGCTTCGCGGACCCCGACTGGAAGGCGATGATGGCGCATTGAAGGGGCGTGAACCCGCGCGCTGAGGCGGCGTCCACCCCCGCCCCCCGACTAAGCAGCACCTTCAGAACACTGGAGTCCTTCCCAATGGACGCGAAATGCAGGGGAGCGTAGCCCTGCCGCGTCGCGACGTTGACCGGGTGCCCCTTCCGGATGAGGAGGTCCACCATCTTGGCACTGGCCCTCTCGGCGGCCAGGTGCAGCGGACGCTGTCCCGCCACCTGCACGAATGGCGCTAGGGGCGAGCTGAAACGAAGGCGGACCGGCTTGACTCTGGAGGCGCCCGGCGGAGCGGGGTAGTCGCGCCCCAGGTACACCGAGGGGTTGATGGACAGGAGACTCCTATCGGTCGCCAGCAGCTTCGCCGCCAGGGCGACATCGTCTTCCGCCACTGCCTCCGCGAACTGGGTCCGTCGCCGAGCGGGCGAGTAGGGGTCAGCGGGCACCACGGACCGCCTGAGGGGCGGGAGACGCGCCGGCTGCGCGTTCGCAAGTGATGCCGCCGGCCAGAGCCCGGGGTTCCCCCTGCCAACCGGCCCAGAGGCCGCCGGCCCTTTGGCGGGAGCTAACCGACTCCCGCGCGAGAGCTGCTTAGAGGTGGATAGCGTCTTGGCCGCCTGCAACTGCCGCAGGGCGTCCTTCACCCTGCCCATCCCCCGCGCCGCCTGGGCCGCGGCCCCCAAGCCACGAGCCGTCTCCGCCGCCTTGCTTAGGCCGGCCAGCTGGCCCGAAGCACCCGGCGGGCCCCACAGGAAGCCAAGGCTAAGCGCCGCGGCCAACCACAACCCGGCTCGTGACGCGGCCGGCGAGCCGATCTCGGTGCCGTCGCCCCCAAAGCGCCCCGCCAACCGGCTGGCGCCCCTGGCGGGAACGCCAGTTGGGCGGGAGTTGCCTCTACCACCTCGCATCCCATGGGTCATTCCCCCGTTTCCTCCTTGGCTGGCCCTCGTTCTATTCATCAGGCATCCGGACGAGTACCGCCAGAGGCTGCTTCGCCCTTCCGGCGAAGGCGACCTGCAGGGAAGCCAGGCCCATACCGAGGGAGTGGAAACGGGGGGCGCGGGTGAGGGAGATGAGCAACCATGAGCGGAGACAGGCAAGCCGGGGGGTGCCCCTCGGTGAGGGTTCGCCGGCTCAGCCCGCCTTCGTGAGTGGATCAGGTTGGGACCGAGGGCAGCACTCTCCCGCCAGTAGGTGCCCCCTCTGCCATCGAGACCCGCGCGCGAGGATGCGGCCCTAGCCGCGGCGCGCCGCCTCGATCGCCGCGATGTCGATCTTGGTCATCCCCATCATCGCATCGAACGCGCGCTTGGCGGCGGCGCGATCGGTGTCAGTGATCGCCTTCATCAGCGCGGCCGGCGTGATCTGCCAGGACAAACCCCATCTGTCCCTGCACCAACCGCACGCACTCTCCTGGCCGCCGTTGCCGATGATCGCGTTCCAGTAGCGATCCGTCTCCGCCTGGTCAGCAGTCGCGACCTGGAACGAGAAGGCCTCGCAGTGCTTGATCGCGGGTCCGCCGTTGAGCCCGAGGCAGGGGAGGCCCATCACGGTGAACTCAACGGTCAGCACGTCACCCTCCTTCCCCGACGGGAAGTCTCCCGGTGCACGGCGCACCTCGCCGACGGACGAATCGGGAAAGGTCTGGGCGTAGAACCGCGCCGCGTCCTCAGCGCCGCCATCGTACCAGAGGCATATCGTGTTCTTTGCTGGCTCAGCCATATCGCTTCTCCTGTCACCTCTCTCGCTGCCGCACCGCGAGTGGCAGCCGCGACCCCTTGGCGGTCGCGACCACCTCCGGACGCCTGGCCCGTCTCCCCCAGGTATAGCAGATGCGGCGCGTCCCGCCCCCACGCCCCAGGGACCTGGTACGCTCGGGTGGAACGTCGGGGGGCCAAGCGCCTAGACCTGCGGTATTGGTCGCTTCAGCCGGAGCTGACGCCATCGGTGGCCTGGAGATAGGCACCAGACAGCCTCAGTGGGGTGATCGGGGAGGGAGCAGCAGGCTCCCGAGATGGACCCTTCGTGCGCATCATTGAGCGACAGCTAGTACGTATGTACTAAGCCGTCCACGTTCAGGTGGCGGTGGTCGCATGGGCGTTCTGTCGGAGCCGCTCGACGTCGCGCAGGGGCGGATCGCCGAAGAGTCGCTTGTACTCCTTGCTGAACTGCGAGGCGTCCTCGTAGCCAACTTGATGGCCGGCGGTCGCGGCGTCCACGTCTCGGCCGAGAAGCAGACGGCGCGCCTCCTGGAGCCTGAGATGCTTCTGGAACTGCAGGGGGCTCAGGGCGGTGACGGCCTTGAAGTGCTCGTGGAAGGCCGACGGACTCATCCCGATCTCCTTCGCCAGGGCCTCGATGCGCAGCGGCTTGTCGTAGTCACTACGCAGCCGCTCGATCGCGCGGGCGATGCGCTCGGTGTGGCCGCCAAGCACGGCGATGTGCCGGAGCCGCGCGCCCTGCTCGCCGGCTAGCAGGTGGAAGACCACCTCGCGAGTCACGAGAGGCAGCAGCACCCGCACCGCGGCTGGGGACGCCTCCACGAGCCGAACGAGCCGCACCGCGGCGTCCAGGAGGTCGGCGCCCAGCGGACTCACATCGAGGGCCCGCACGCTGGCGGCGTCCCGCCGTGGTGCCGGCAGCCCGGCTTCGAGCATGACCGAAGCGACGAGCGCCGCGTCGAGGTCCAGGCGAAGGCTCAGGTACGGCCTCTCCTTGGATGCCTCAAGGACTTGAGCCGCGATGGGTAGCTCAACAGTCGCCAGCAGGTAGTGGTAGGGGTCGTAGCGATGGCGCTCCTCCCCGAGGTAGACCTCCTTACTCCCCTGAGGAACCATGCAGAAGGAGGGGTGCGCCACGCCGTGGATGCGCCCGGTCATCGCCGACACCCGTGCCAGGTGCAGGCCCTTCACCGGCTGAACGGTCGCGTCCATCGGGACTGCCCGCGCGATACGCCAGGCGAGCTCCTCCCGGTGGGCCGCCGCCAACAGGTCCCCGTTCCCCTCTCCGCTCTGCCCTGGCTCCTCAATCCGGTCCTCATCCAGGTCGTTCATCGAACCCATCTTGCCACCTCGTGCGGATCCTCTCACGCTCAGGCTGGAAAGCGCGGAGGATCACCCAATCATTCCCGAGGAATGCCATACCCCTGTGCCTCACGCTCAGCGCAGAATGGAGTAGGCCCGGCGGGGGCGAGGCTCCTTCCCCTCTCCGTACCACGGGGTTCTGGCTGATAGGCCCCCTGCCCTCTCCGGACAGCGGCCGCTCCCGACAGGGCCGGACGCCGAGGGCCTGGGCCTTTGGGGCAAGGGCGGCGAGGCCCGGTTCGGTCCGCGAGAGGCGCACTGGCAAGGCCGGGCGCCTGGCCCTTCGATGTGGTTCCGCGAACAACCGACAGATCAGTGCTCGTCCCGAGCGCTCCCAGCCAGCAGCTTGAGGAGGAACAGCCGATGCAGCGGTCCATACTCCGGTTCCGCGTCTGCGCGATACCAGCGATCCTCGCGGTGGTGACAGCGATTGCGGCAGCAGCGGCGGTGGCTGCGGTCGCGCCTGCCCCAGGAGGATCGTGGCCTCAGTTTCGCGGTCCCGATCGCACGGGCTCCTCGCGCGAGAGGGGACTGCTGCAGCAGTGGCCCGCCGGCGGGCCGAAGCTGCTCTGGAAGGCGTCGGGGCTGGGAACGGGCAACTCGGCGCCATCCGTTGCCGGCGGGCGGATCTTTGGGATGAGCTATCGCGGCAGCAGCGAGGTCGTCTGGGCGCTGAAAGAGGCGACCGGCAAGCCGCTCTGGACCACGCGTACAGCCGCCGCCAACTTCCAGATTGGCGAGCAGGCGCAGGATGGTCCCGGATGCACCCCCACGGTGGTGGGGGATCGCCTGTACGCCCTTGGCGCGAGTGGCGACCTGGTCTGCCTGCGGGTCCCAGACGGGAAGCCGGTCTGGCGGAAGAACCTGGTCCGCGACTTCGGTGGCGCCGTCCCGCGCTGGGGCTACCACGAGTCTCCCCTGGTGGACGGAGATCGGGTAGTCGTGACCCCCGGAGGGTCCGCGGCCACCCTCGTGGCCCTGAACCGGATGACCGGCGCGGTGAGTTGGAAGGCGAGGGTCCCGCGGGGCGATGGCGCTGGCTACGCATCCGCGGTAGTGGCCAACGTGGGTGGACGCCGGCAGTACGTTCAGTTGCTGGCGGGCGGAGTGGTCGGTGTGTCCGCCGCTGACGGCCGGTTCCTCTGGCGCTACGACGCACCGGCGAACCGGTTCGGCATCAACTGCAGCACTCCGATCGTCCAGAACGACTGCGTCTTCGCCGCCTCCGGCTACAACACCGGCGGCGGGTTGGCCAAGCTGGCGACCGCGCCTGGCGGCGGGATGAGTGCCACTCAGGTTTACTTCACGCGCAACATGCGAAACCACCACGGCGGCATGGTGTTGGTCGCCGGCTACCTCTACGGCTTCGACGAGTCGAACCTCACCTGCCTTGACTTCAGGACCGGGGATGTGAAGTGGTACGACCGCAGCGTCGGGAAGGGCTCAGTGACCTATGCTGATGGCCGTCTCTACGCTCGCTCAGAGCAGGGCCCTGTGGCCCTGGTTGAGGCCAACCCGAATCGCTACGTCGAGAGGGGTCGCTTCGAGCAGCCCGACCGTAGCGGGAAGACTACCTGGCCCTACCCGGTGATCGCCAACGGCCGGCTCTACCTTCGCGACCACGACGCCCTGCTCTCCTACAACGTGAAGGCGAGCGGACCGCAACCGGGGAGGAGCCGGCGACGGTAGCGACTGGGCAGGCTGGACACCGGGTCTCTGGGCCTGACCCTCGCCACACGGCCCCCCGGCGACAGTAACGCCGTGGCTCCCCTGTAACCTGACCGCTTAGCCTGCACAGCCCGCAAGAGCGCGTCGATGCCCGCGAGACGCACGACGTCAAGCGCCTCGCCAACTGTGCGGGTTGGGCCAACCAAGATCGAACGGAGACGAGTTGCATGAGCAGCAGACGAGAGACCGTAAGTTACGAACGCGGTTCCGCCCTGACGAACCGGCGCGAGTTCCTTGCCGCGGGGCTTGGCATGGCTGCCGGCGCCGCGCTGGTGACGGTGGGGGCTGGCGGTGCACGGGCCCAGCAGGAGGGACGCTCCGTTGGCGGGCCCCCGCCGGCTGGCGGCTCGCCGAAGGCAGATCGCGCCACGAGCCGTGTGGAGCAGGAGCTACTCAGCCTCTCCAGGGACAAGTGGCGCTGGATGTCGGAGCGCAAAGTAGATACGCTTGCCGCTCTCTTTCATAAGGAGGCTGTCTTCGTCCACATGGGCGGCACGATGTCCAGGGAGCAGGAGCTCAACACCATTAGGAGTGGGGCGATTCAGTACAAGAACGCGGAGATCCAGGAGGCGTCGGTGCGGGTCATCGGAACGGCTGCCATCGTGCTCAACCGCATCCGTCTGCTTGCCGTCGTTGGCGGCAATGAGGTCACCAACCCCTTCGTGGTTACGGAGGTGTATGTGAAGCAGCGCGGCACCTGGAAGCTGGCCTCGCTCTCGTTCACCCGGACCCTGGGATAGCTCGCCAGGGCCTCGTGTGCGGATCGGGCCTGCCGCGGTGGCCGACCGACGTGGCCGCTGCGGGCGAGCGGCGCGGTCTGCCTTTGCCACACTCGCACCAAGAGCGAGATCGCGGCGCCATCTACCTGATGCCTTTGAGGTGGTTGGCCCAACGCGGCAGCCGCCGTCGCCGGAGCCGGGGACGCCTGTGCTGTGACGCGACGTATCAGGAGCATCGGAGAGACCATCCCCAGGCTTTCGCCCCTTGTGGGCATCGGAGCGGGTTCAATGAGTAGGATCCATCGAAGTCTCCTCATCGCGCTCGGGCTCGTCGTGGCCACGCTTTCCGCTTGTGTAGGGGCGCAGGAATCCGAAGGGAGCAGGCCAGCGCAGGCACCGACGGTTCGCACCGCTTCCGGAGTCGTGCGCGGCCTGACGGAAGGAGACGTCAGCAGCTTCAGGGGGATTCCCTACGCGGCCCCGCCCGTCGGCGCCAACCGTTGGCGCCCTCCTCAGCCCTTTCCGGCGTGGCAGGGCGTGCGCGATGCAATCAAGTTCGGCGCGGACTGCGCTCAAGCCGGTTTTCAGCGCGGCACTGCGGGGATATCTCCGACCTCCTCGGAGGACTGCTTGTTCGTCAACCTATGGCGACCGGCCGGGGCCGCGCCGGCGGCCAAGCTGCCCGTGATGGTGTGGATACACGGCGGCGCCTTCGTGTTCGGGAGCGGCTCCTCGCCGGGCACCTCCGGAGTCCAGTTCGCCAAGCAAGGGGTTATCCTCGTTACCTTCAACTACCGCCTGGGTCGCCTCGGCTTCTTCGCCTTCTCCGCGCTGAGCCGCGAGCATCCCAAGGAGCTCAAGGGCAACTACGCCTATATGGACCAGATCGCCGCCCTGAAGTGGGTGCAGCGCAACATCGCCTCCTTCGGCGGCGACCCAAAGAACGTCACCATCTTTGGCGAGTCCGCGGGCGGCGTCTCGGTGCACACGCTTCTGACCTCTCCCCTCTCGCGCGGCCTGTTCCAGAAGGCGATCATCGAGTCCGGTGGAGGACGCGATGGTGTCCTCACTGGGCGGCCGATGCGCGAGGACCGCCCCGGCGAGCCGTCCGCGGAGACCATCGGAGCCAACTTCGCGCGCTGGCACAAGATCGAGGGGACGGACGAGGCCGCGCTGGCGAAGCTCCGCGCCCTCAGCATCGGCGATATCGTAGATGGGGGCCAGGAGAGCGCGGGCCCGGGCGGCCCGGTCACCTACTCGGGCCCGATTCTGGACGGCCGACTGGCCAAGGAGACCCCCCAGAGCGCCTACGAGGGTGGGCGCCAGACGCTGGTTCCTCTGATCATCGGGTCCAACAGCGCCGATTTCGTGGGCTTCATCAGCGCGGAGACGAAGGAGGCCCTGTTCTCTCAGTTCGGGGAGCACAAGGCTGAGGCGATGGCCGCCTATGACCCCGACGGAACCGCCGACCTCAGCGCCCTGCTCGTGATGGCCGGAACCGACCGGGTACAGGCCGAGCCGGCCCGCTTCACCGCGAACGCCTTCGCGGCGAAAGGCGCGCCCGCCTACGTGTATCGCTTCTTGTACGTCCCCGCCTCGATGCGGCAGCAGTTGCGAAACGGGGTGCCGCACGGCGCGGAGATCCCCTACGTGTTCGACGCGCTGGGCGCCGGACGGAGAGGGGCCCCCGCGGCCCAGGACCAGGCGGTCGCCCGGATGGTCAACACCTACTGGGCGAACTTCGCCAGGACGGGTGACCCGAACGGCCCGGGCCTGCCGAGATGGCCGCGCCACGACGCCAGGAAGGACCAGGTCTTCGAGATCCGGCCAGACGGAACGGCGGTCGCCGGCCCCGATCCCAGGAAAGCGCGGCTGGACGTGACTGAGCAGGCCGCCCAGGCGGCATGGCGAACCCGCTCCGCCGCGCCGTAAGTCTGGGGAATCAGTCCGTGACGGGGGATGGGGGAAGAGCATGCTCAAGGTGGTGCTTAACAACGGGGTGGAGATGCCCTTGCTGGGGTTCGGTGTCTTTCAAATCGCCGACGCCGAGGAGTGCCGGCAGAGCGTCGCGGAGGCACTACGAGTCGGATATCGGCTGATCGACACCGCGGCCTCCTATGGGAACGAGGAGGCGGTCGGCGAAGCGATTCAGCGAAGCGGGGTACCAAGGGAAGAGCTCTTCGTCACTACCAAGCTCTGGATCCAGGACGCGGGTTACGAGAGCGCAAGACGGGCCTTCGATCGCTCCTTGCGGAGGCTGCGGCTCGACTACCTGGATCTTTACCTGATCCACCAGCCCTTCGGGGATGTCTATGGCTCCTGGCGTGCGATGGAGGAGTTGTACCGGGAGGGCCGGGTGCGGGCCATCGGCGTCAGCAACTTCCGGCCGGACCGGCTGATGGACCTGATCGTCCACAACCAGGTGGTCCCGGCCGTCAACCAGATCGAGACCCACCCCTTCTGCCAGCAGATTGGAACGCAGGAGTTCCTGCGTGAGAACCACGTCCAGATTGAGTCTTGGGGACCCTTCGCGGAGGGCAGGAACAACATCTTCCACAACCACCTGCTCCTCTCCATCGCCCATAGCCACGACAAGAGCGTCGCACAGGTCATCCTCCGTTGGCTGATCCAGCGCGGCGTGGTGGCGATCCCCAAGTCGGTCCGACCGGGGAGGATCGCCCAGAACCTCGACGTCTTCGGGTTCGAGCTTAGCCCCAAGGAGATGGAGTCGATCGCCACGTT
The DNA here is from genome assembly GCA_036504955.1 of Armatimonadota bacterium. Taxonomy (GTDB): domain Bacteria; phylum Armatimonadota; class DTGP01; order DTGP01; family DASXUI01; genus DASXUI01. The sequence continues at coordinate 12,036 of DASXUI010000481.1, read as the reverse complement.
GGATACCGGAACAAGCAGCTTCTTCGACCATCGGGACCCGAAGATCGTGAAGATGCTCGGAGAGGCGAAGCGCAACACCTGACGTGGCGTGGGCGGCCTATGGGGCAAGGGAGACAAACGAGACTGCTCAGGGGGAGCGGGCCAGACGTCTCGGCCGCCGGCCCATCTGGGAGCGAGTGGGTCGCAGCCACAGCGGACCCGAGGCTCTGACTCGTGCCCTCCCCAAGGCGGTGCCATCTGCCCTGTGCCCAAGCGTAGGCAGTCCCCGTCAGGCTCTCCCTGGCCGGGCGTTGGCTATGCCCTGTCGATGGGCGCCTGCGAGCCCCCGATACTGACGATCGGTTGTTTGCGAACAGGGCCCCACGCCAGAGGGAGCCTCACGGACCTGGCCCCCCCGGGCTCGGCGGCCCCTTGGCCAAGTCAGAGTCAGACGGGAGCAGGTGAGCACGTCGGGCGGGTCGTTACGCGACATGCTCGGGGCTTTCGAGGGCGCTGGCCACCGCTTCACCCAGGGGCATCGCCTCTCCCTGCGCCCACGCTGCCGCGAAGGGTTCCTCGCCCAGGAGCTCCCGGGTCTGGGCCAGGAGGTTGGCCTGCTCCTCCCGCAGATCGGGCGGCAGGACCAGACCGTTCGCTCGCATCGCCGCCGCCGCGGCACCCAGTAGACTGACGGCTCGAGCCTCCCGGCCTCTGGAGACCTCAACTCCCGCCAGCCCCACCAGATGCCAGCAGACGCCTCGACGGTCTCCCAGCCGCTGATGCAGGACGACTCCCTCGCGATGGAGCGCTCCTGCCTCCTCCCAACTCCCCGCTCGTCGGGTCACGAAGCCAAGATTCGCCAGGGTCATGCCGATATGCCATTCGTCGCCCAGCTCGCGGGAGGCCCCCAGAGCCTCCTCAAAGTGGGTGCGCGCGGTGTCATGGCGTCCCCGCAACGCGGCCGCCCGGCCGAGCACCGCCAGGTGGCGGCTCTCCAGCCAGCGGTTTCCTTCCGCCTGCGCCAGAGCCAGGCCCTCCCCGGCAGAGGCCCACGCCTCGTCCAGTTCGCCGCGCCATGTCGCGATCAGCGACACCTCGAAGAGGGCTCGGGCGATGGTCGGCCGGTCCTGAGCCATGCGAGCCGATTGAAGGCCCTCCTCAGCCAGCCTCGCCGCCAGCTCGTGGTCGCCACAGTGCCGGACGCAGGCGCTTCCCGAGACTAACGCCCGCGCGCGCGCCAGGGGCGACGCCTCGCCTCCTCGAGCCAGAGCCCGGTCTACCCAGTCCCTCGCCTCTCGCAGGTAGCTCCCCTGCAGCCAGAACTGGCCCAGCGCCCCAACCATGCGCAGCGCGGTCTCCTCGTCCTCCCCTCTGACCAGGCTTTCCTCTAGCGCGGCTCGCAGATTGTCGTGGTCCCGCTCCAGAGACCTCAGGTGGGCTGCCTGCTCGGGGCCGTAGAGGTGCCGCTCCGCTTCCTCGGCGAGCCCGAGGTAGAAGGTGAGGTGACGCTGCCGCAGGTCCTCGGCTTCGCCCGTATCCAGCAACCTGTCACGGGCATACTGGCGCACCGTCTCCAGCATATGGTAGCGACCACCTACGTCCCCCTCGTCATAGACCACCAGCGACTTCTCCACCAGTGCCCCCAGCCGGTCGATCACCTCCCACTCACCGACGCCCTGACCGGAACCAACCTCCTCGGCCGCTTCCAGGGTCCAGCCTCCCACGAAGACACTCAGTCGCCTTAGCAGCGTCTGTTCGGGCTCCGTCAGCAGGTCATAGCTCCAGTCCATCGTCGCTCGAAGGGTCTGCAGGCGGGGAGGCGCCGTCCGGCTCCCCCCTGTCAGCAGCCGGAACCGGTCGCTCATTCCACGGGCGATCCGCTCGAGGGGCAAGGTCCCAACCCGCGCGGCCGCTAGTTCGATCGCCAGAGGAATGCCGTCCAGGTGCCGGCACACGTCCAGCACGCTGGGGAGAGTCGCGGCGGTGACGGCAAAGCCTGGAGCCGCGGCCCGGGCGCGCTCCAGGAAGAGCTGCACCCCCGGGAAGCCGGTCAGGGCGTCCAGGGAGGGCACCTCGCCAGCGTCGGGCAGCCGCAGTGAGCTCACTCGGTAGAGGGTCTCTCCTGTGACTCCCAGCCCCTCCCGGCTCGTTGTCAGCACGCGCAGTCCCGGACTGGCGCGAAGGAGTGATTCGGTCAGCCGGGCACAAGCATCGAGCAAGTGCTCACAGTTGTCCAGCAGCAAGAGGACCGATCGAGACTTCAGGTGCTCACTGAGGGTCGCCACCAGAGGCTGGCCGCCCTGCTCCCGCACGCCAAGGGCTGCCGCCACTGTCTGCGGCACTCGGTCGGCGTCTCCCGTGGGAGCTAGGTCCACCAGCCAGACGCCGTCAGGGAATGCCTCCAACAGCCCAGCCGCCGCCTGCAGGGCCAGGCGAGTCTTGCCGGTGCCGCCGACTCCCACCAGGGTGAGCAGTCGGGTCTGGCCCAGCAAGTCTCTGACCCGGGAGACCTCCTCCTCGCGCCCGACGAAGGAGGTGAGCTGAACAGGAAGGTTGTGGGCGAAGCGCTCCATCGATCGGAGCGAGGGATAGGCCTCAGGGAGTCCCGCAGGCGTGAGTTGATAGACACGCTCGGAACGCTCGAGGTCCCGCAGGAGGTGATCCCCTAAGTCGAGCAGGCGGGTATGTCGGGGCAGCGAGTCCTGAACCAGACCGGCGGTGGCCTGGGAAAGGAGTGTCTGCCCTCCATGGGCAATCTCCCGCAGCCGGGCACATCGGTTGACGGCTGCTCCGTAGTAGTCGCCCTCCCGAAGGTCGGCCTCGCCGGTGTGGAGCGCGATCCGTACTCGAAGCGCCGCCTCCCTGGGCCAGGTCTCGGCGTGGAGGGCTGTCTGGAGAACTGACGCCGCCGTTACCGCGTTGGTGGCGAGGGGGAACACCGCGAAACGGCTGTCCCCTTCCCCTCGGGGGCGCACGAGAACGCCATCGTGGGCATCCACGACCGACTCCACGAGCGCGTCATGGCGGGCACACGCGGAGCGCATGGCCTCGGGATGCCGCTCCCACAGGCGGGTGCTGCCCTCAACGTCGGTGAGGAGGAAGGTCAGGGTTCCGGCAGGCAAACTAGCCATATCCCCAATATAGTGGTGAGCGGCAGCGAAGACCCTCGCCCGAGTCCTCTGGCCCCCTTAGCGGTCTGGGGTGGCGGCCGCGCATCGAGGAGGGTGGTCCCTAACTCGTGGACGACCTCAGACTGGACCCCTGGTGATTCCGGCAGCTCCTTCGCAAGCCAGTCATCCTGCGGCACCGGACCCAGGAGAGGCTCCGCGGACGCTACACGGTGGTCAACCTCCGCTCGGGACGACAGGGAGGCGCACCTATCGACAGCAAGAAGGAGAACGAGTGCCAGCTCAAGTCCGCTCCTCAAGGTGCCCTGGCCCTGGGGCCCACCTAAAGGTGCGCGACTGACCGACACTCTGGGGTGCTTACCCGTACCCCCTTCGACTGCCCCAGAGGGAACAGCAGCTCTGGATTCGGAGAGCGAACGTCATGGAGTTGACCCGTAGCGGGCCCCTGAGGACCACCCTGATTGGCGCGGCTTCGTCCGCGGACCACGACAGCGCTGAGGAGATGACCCAGGGGGCAGCGGAGCGGCCGGAAGGAGTGATCGCCCCCTTCGCTTGGGGGGATGGCCTGATCCCCTCCTCCGGCGTGGGTTCGGCGGGCACGGCGGTCATCGATGCAGCGGTCACCAGCGTCATGCGGGAGTACGGCATCGTCGGCTGCGGGGTCTGTGTCGTGCGCGCCGAGAGCATCGAGTACGCCAAGGGCTTTGGCTACGCCGAACCGCCCGACATCCCCTTCACCGCCGATACCGCGAGTCGCTGCGGCAGCCTGGCCAAACCCGTCACCGCCCTTGCGGCCCTTCTCCTGGCCGACGAGGGGGAACTGGATCTAGATGAGGAGGTCCTGCCCATTCTGGAGGCGGCGGGCATCGCCCCCCGACCGGTGGGGTCCGCGCGGATCGACGAACGAATCCCAAGCATCAGAGTCCGCCATCTGATGGACCACACCTCCGGGCTGCCGGCAGGAACGACCTACACGGCCTGGAGAGCGGACCGCAACGTCGCGGCCCTACATCGCCTGACTCACGCGGCCACGGCGGTGGACGTGGTGTGCGACGGCCTGGGCAGCGCACGCCTCGATTCCGAACCGGGCACCCAGTTTCAGTACGCCAACGCCAACTTCGTCATCCTCGCTCGCGTGATCGAGGCGAAGACAGGGATGCCCTTCAGCGTCTATCTCACTCAGGAAGCGATGCCGAAGCTTGGGGTGAAGCCGGACGAGGTCTACGTCTCGCGTAACCAGACCAGTCCTCGCAGCGCGAGTCGGGGCAGGAACGAAGCCGCCTACTACCAGACGAGTACTGAGCGATACGTTTCCTACCTGCCTGCCGAGCAGCCCCGGGGCCGGGTCTTCGGCGAAGCCTACCGAGGTTACGCGACGGAAGCGTCCGATGGTGGCGGAGGCATCGCCTGCACGGCGCCGGGCCTAGGCCGAATCCTAGCTACACTTCACTCCGAGAGACCTGCGCTGTCCTCCAATGCCCTCTCAGAACTCCGGACTCCCCCTGCCCACTGTGCGAGTGACCCCGGATTCGATCCGGCCACCTCGCCTTTCTATAGTAAGGGCTTCTCTGTCCGCTATGAGGACGGCCGGCCCTGGTATTCCCATGGGGGCATGACGAACCACTGCGGAGGCGTCATTGGTCACGATGCCGGCTACCAGTGGGCCGTTGTCTCCAACTGGAACCACAGTCAGCCACCCTATGTCGACAGGATTCTTGACCGCGCGCTCAGTGAGGCCGTCGGCAAGCTGGGGTAGGGGCCCGTCGCTGGCGAAGCCGACGGCCCGCCGGAGCCGACGGTTCGAGCCATGTCAGCGGGGCTCCCCTTTCGCTCGGCAGGCCGAGCAGCGAGTGCGGGAAGGTGGTGACGAGCATAGGGAGGCCGGCGCTGTGCCACGCCACGGCGGGTGGCCGGCACCGCCGAGTCGTGGTCTGTGCCGGCATACCGCCTGACGAGGGGCCGTGCACAGAGTGCACGGGTGCATCTAGTGCCGCTGAGGTGCCCCAGCCGCGCCTCCCGCGCCCCCGCCAGGCCGCGACGCACCCCTCCTGGAGGCAGGACCGCCTGGCCGGTACGGTGAAGGCCTATAGGGTATATCAGGGTGAAGAGCGGCGCCCCGCCGGGGCGCCGGCAGGGAAGGAGTCGAGCCAGAGTTGGTACGCTGCCCGCATGTGCAAGATGACGCTTGGAAGGGCCTGCTGTCTACGGCGGAAGCCGCGGCCCAGCAGGGGTCGCTGGCCCAGAGCTCCTGGGAGAGCCTGCACCAGTGGCTCACGGGCGAGGCCTACTGCTGGTCGCACGAGGAGCTTCGGGAGCTAATCCAGGCTGGAAAGTGGTCGGACCTCAACGACCGCTTCTACCAGGCCATCCCCTTCGGCACCGGCGGGCGGCGAGGCACCGTGGGAGTTGGCACCAACCGCATCAATCGGCGCACCATCGGCGAGTCTGCTCAGGGCGTCGCCAACTACGTCAAGGGGCTCGCGAAGGGGCCTTCCCATCCGACAGTCGCCATTGCGTACGACACCCGTCACTACTCCGTCGAGTTCTCCCAGGCGGCGGCCTGTATCTTCGCCGCCAACGGCCTCAAGGTGCATCTCTTCGCTGACGCGCGGCCAACCCCGGAGCTCTCCTTCGCCGTTCGCGAGCTGGGAGCCACCGTGGGCGTGGTCATCTCGGCCTCCCACAATCCGCCCCCCGACAATGGCTTCAAGGTCTACTGGACCGATGGCGGCCAGCTTGTGCCCCCTCACGACTCCCTCATCATGGAGGAAGTAAGCAAGGTACAGGAGGTCAGGGAGGACGACTTCGATGAGGCCCTGGGCGATGGCCGCATCGTCATGGTGGGATCGGAGATGGATGAGCTCTACGTGAGCGCGGTGCATCGGGAGTCACTCCTCACCCAAGGGGGCGCCGCTCTGCCCGCCCAGCCCAAGACTCTATACACGCCGCTCCACGGCACGGGCCTCTACTCCGTGCCGCCGGTTCTGGAGCGCCTGGGTCTCACCCGTGGCACCGACCTCTTCCTGCTGGAGGAGCAGGCTACCCCCGATGGCGACTTCCCGAACGTGGAGCATCATGTCGCCAATCCGGAGGAGAAGGCGGTGATGCAGAAGGGCATGGAGCGCGCCCGCGAGCTGGGCGCCGACCTCCTGATGGCGACTGACCCTGACGCCGACCGGCTTGGCGCCGCCGTGCCGGTCTCCCCCGGCAGCACCGACTGGCGGGCCTTCTCCGGCAACCAGATCTGCTCGCTGCTGACCGACTTCGTGCTTCAGCAGCTTAGCAAGCGCAAGGCCCTGCCGGAGGGCGGCCTGGTGGTGAAGACCCTGGTCACCTCGGAGATGGTCAGCAGCATCTGCGCCTCCCATGGCGTGGCCATACGAGACAACCTCCTCGTCGGCTTCAAGTACATCGCTGAGGTCATCGACCACCTTGACCGCAAGAAGCGCTTCATCTTCGGGGCCGAGGAGAGCCACGGCTATCTGAAGGGCACCTACACGCGCGACAAGGACGCGGCCGTCAGCGCGATGGTGATGGCTGAACTGTGCGCGTGGGCCAAGTCCCAGGGACGTACGCCCTTCCAGGTGCTCCAAGACCTCTACAGGCAGCACGGCTACTTCCACGAGTCCGTCCACTCGCTCACCCTGAAGGGAATGAAGGGTCAGGAGCAGATTGCCGAGCTGATGCGCGGCCTGCGGGAGTCGCCGCCCTCTGCGGTGGCGGACCTGCCGGTCACCGAGGTCCGGGATTGCCTCTCCAAGACTGTCTATGACCCGAAGACGCACGAGCGGCGGCCCTGGGATGTGCCGGAGGGGGATCTGCTCTTCTTCTACCTCGGCAACGACGGCTACACCCGCTTCGCGGCGCGGCCCTCTGGGACCGAACCCAAGATCAAGTACTACATCACGGCCTACGCCGATGTGCCGCTGGCGGCCACCAACGCGGAGCTTCGCGCCGTAGCCTCGCGCGCGGACGCCGTGGGACAGAGGATCGCCCAGGCCCTGATAGAGCAAGCTCGCGCCATCGAGGCCCGCCGCTAGTCCTAGCCCGCGCCATGCACGAGGCGCTTGCGCGTCGTGCATGGCGCGGGCTTCCACGCGCTCTCGCAAATAACCCAGGCTAACCGGGACGGCCACTGCCGTCCCGGCCCCTCACACCAAGCCACCGCCCGCCGGCCCTCCACGCGTCACCCCGGCCGTCTCCGCCAACCCATCAACCCCAGGCAGTCGGTTCGTTAGCAACTGAGGATTCCAGCACCTTGCGCCGATCATCCGAGGTGGAGGCCGGCCTTGACTGCCTCCCTCTTTCCACTTGGCCCGCGCTATTCCTGAGAGCGTGTGGAAGCCCGTGCCCCACACGACGCCCAAGCGCCTCGTGCGTCATGCGGGTTAGGATCATCGTGGGAGTCGACTTGGAGTCCGCCAGTGAAGCTTGCCCGCATCACCCTCATTCTGCCTCTCCTCATCGCCGGTGCCGCCGGTGCCCAGGTCCGCGTAGAGGTCACCGACCCTCTGGGTAGCGCCTCCATCAAGGCCACGCCGGGCCAGGAGGTCACCCTTCAGGTTCGCGTCGGCTCCACGGCCCAGGACATCCAGGGCCTGGACATGACTCTCGACCTTACCTCGATCACCGGGGGAGCCCCTCCCCTGGAGCCGGAGCCCCAGGGAAACGGGGTCTCCGCGCGGCTGGGGGCCATCTTCTCCACCTCCTCCGCCACCACGGACCTGAGCGCGCGCGAAGTGGCGCCCGGGAGGGTGAAGGTCATGGCCAGCTACCAGAACATCGGCAGCCCCGCCAACGGCCCCGGCTGTCTCTTGGAGATCCCGGTCAGGGTGCCTGCCACGGCCCCGGACGGCAGCTCTTGGGCGGTGAAAGTTACGGATGATACCGGCGGCAACCGGTTCACCGTAAGCAGCGGCCAGGGACCCCTTCCCCTGGGAACGCTTCTCTCCGCCGCCGTCTACGTGGGCGAAAAGCCCCCCGCGTCAGGGGTTGATGTGCTGCCGCCAGAGGTGAGCATCGTCAGCCCGGCCCCCGGCTCCTACGCCAGGGGTGAGCTAACCGTCCAGGTTGAGGCCACCGAGGAGACGGCAGAGCCGGCTCGCGTGGGGCTGAAGGTCCTGGATATCCCCGGCTTCCTGGTGGAAACCGACCATCTCCCCTACAGCTTCACCCTTTCCCAAGGGCTGCTGCCGGACGGAGAGCACCAACTCGTGGCCCAGGCCATCGACGCGGCCGGCAATGTGGGTGAATCAGACGTGGTCAAGGTTATCTACGACGGCCACGCCCCAGTGCTTCAGGTGATGGGGATGGACACGTCAGCCTACCTTGTGGGCGGCCAAGTCACCCTCTTGGCGCGTACCTCCGACGAGACCACGTCCATCTCCAAGGTCGTGCTGTTCGTCGATGCCTCGCTCCTGAACGCCAAGGTCCTCACCCACCCCAACGCGGGCGACGACTATCAGTTCACGGTAGACGTCAGCTCCCTCGATGAGGGGTACCACGCGGTGGGCATCACCAGCACGGACAAGGCCGGCAACAGCGCCAACTGGACCTCCTCCCTGCATGTGGACCGCACCCCACCCGTGGCAGCCATCGACGCTCCGACCCAGGGGGCTAAGGTTCGAGGCGCGGTGAGCATCAGCGGCACCGCCAGCGATGGTCCGGAAGGCTGGAAGGGCGTTCGGTCCTTCCTGCTGGAGGCGGGCAAGGCGGGGTCGGAGAGCAGCTTCAGGGCGCTGGCGGAGGGCCACACCGAGGTGCGCGGCGGCTTGCTGGGGCGCTGGGATACCAGTTCCCTCGCCGCGGGCGACTACGTGCTCCGGCTGACCGTGGAAGACAAGGTAGGCCACCAGACACAGACCACCAGCCAGGTGACCGTGGTCAAGACCATCCCCGGCGACGTGGACGGCAACGGCTCCGTGGGAGTCAAAGACGCCCTCGCGGTCCTGAAGGCCGTCGCCGGCCTGGTTACCCTAACCGACGCCGGGAAAGCCGCCGCCGACGTTGATGGCAACGGCAAAGTAGACGTCAAGGACGCAGTGAAGCTCCTGAAGATGGTGGCAGGGCTAGCCTAACAGGCTGAGGGGATGTGCGGGTGAGTGGGTGAAGGAGCCTCAGAGGGTGAAGCTGGTGGCATCGCCGCACATCGGTGCCCGGAGGCCGTCCGCCCGGCGGTGAATCGCCGGGCTCCGAGGCCCAATCCCGCTGAACCGGGGTTCTGAACCACCGTGGCACCTTGGTTCAACACCCTCCGTCCAGGAGGATTGAGCCCCTGAGCGCGGCGATTCACCGCCGGGCGGAGCGCCACCGGACACCGGCGTTCGGCGATGCCACCGGTCTCACCCCCTGAGGCTCCTTAACCCACTCTCCCCCTCACCTCGTCACCCCCCCTCAGTTGGTGAGGCCCTTGCGCTTTTGGCGGTCTAGGTTCACCTGGGAGAGGGGGAACTTGGGGAAGCGCTTCAGCATGGAGGTCCAGACGCGGGCGGCAGCGGCTGCGTCACCCGCGCGCTCTATGGACTGAGCGTACTGGTTCCAGGTGATGGCCGGGGCATCGGAGAAGCGCACGGCCTTCGCCATGAGGTCCCGGGCCTCCGCATAGCGCTTCAGGCGGAAGCAGAAGAGGCCGTACTCCTCGTACATCTCGTAGCGGTTGGGGTTGGCGGCCAGGCCCCGCTTCAGGACCCCCTCGGCCTTGGCGTCGTTGTTCATGCCCGCCCACCAGATCCATGCCAGGTTGCCCCAGGTAGTGACGTCCGTCGGGTCCAGCCGAACCACCATCTCGTCCACCCAGGCGATGGAGTCATAATCCCCCTTGTGCCAGTAGAAGTCCGAGCGCTCGATCATGGAGTCGATCACGGCGTCCACCTGCTTCTGGCTGAGCCGCGCCACCGCCTTCGCGGACACCTTGCTTGGCGACCGCGGCTTGAGTTCCGCCGAGCTTGGGCCCATGGACGCAAGCGCCGCGAGCAGCAGGGCAGCTCCACCACTAAGTCCTCTCATCGCGCCTCCCGGGCAGACCGACTGCCGTCCCCTGCGGCTGGGCTGTCGGCTACTGCTTTCCGAGTAGGGATCTTAGGATGAAGAGATCCAGGCCCTCGTAGTTGCGCTGGTCGACGTAGCTCTGCCACTCCTGGCGGTCGATGGTGCGAGCAAGGTCCTCCAGCATTAGGAAGACGTCTTTGCTCGTCTTCAGGTGCAGGAAGGCAGTCTCAGCGGGCTGCGTGCGCATCACCTTCACGTCCAGTCCCACCACTTCGCCCTTGCGGCCGAAGCCGTGGCGGAGCAGCACGTCCACCTGGTTGAAGGCGCGGCGCAGGTTGGCGGAGCCGAAGGACTTGTCCTGGTCGAACTTCAGGCCGTTCTGATCGTTCAGGTGGACACCCCAGAGCTTGCCGTGGAAGAGCGCGTTGCCCATCTCGTCGGAGGGGTCTAGGCCGGCCAGGACGCAATGGGCGGACTCGATGAGGACGCCCACGCGGCTGGGGTCGCAGGTCTTGTAGGCCAACGCCAGGAAGTGGCCGGTGGTGGGGCAGTACATCAGGTCCATGGGCTCGTTCGGCTTCATCTCGCCCAGGATGCGGCAGTTGGGGTCGTACCGCAGCAGCGCGTTGAGGAACTCCAGCATGTGCCCGTTGGCGGTGACGGGGTCCTTCGCCTCGCGGATGTAGGTGCCTTCGCGGGCGGGCCAGAGGACGATGCGGTCCGTCTCCAGAAGGTTGGCGATATCGATGGAGCGGCGCCCTCGGAACAGAGCGTACTCGCGCTCCGAGGCGAAGTTGCTGGTGATCGCGCCATCCACGGTCCGGGGGTCCTCCCAGATCCGGGGTGCGACGAACTCCGCCTTCAGCCCCGCGTCCTCCAGCATTTTCTTCACCTGGAGGGTGGTGCGCTTCATTTCCTCCGCGCTGGCATCGGCGGAGACGACGTCGTCATCGTGGAACTGAACGTAGTCGAAGCCCAGGTCCTTGAAGACGCGGATCTTCTCCGCGAAGGCCAGGTCGGGTCTGACGGGTGGGCCAAAGGGGTCGGCGCCGGAGTGCAGATTCCATACGCCGGCAGAGAAGCGAAACTGGTTGCTGGAGCCAAGGGCCATGTCGGGCCTCCCTCGTGGAGCGGTTAGGAGAGTAGGTTAGCGGGGAGGCGCGAGCAAGAGAGCGCGCCCCCACCTGTGTTTCGCTCCTGGGTGAGCCCCTCCCTGGGTGGTGCTTCGAGGGACGGCAGTTCGGGAGGCTTCCGGCCTCGCGCGCGCTGAGGGATCCCCAGCAACCGCGATGGCCCATCAGCTCAAGCGGAGGCGACCGTGGAGTACTCGGTAGGCGGCAAGGTACTGGAGGTGACGGAGGGCGACATCTCCGCCGTCACGGCCGACGCGCTGGTGAACGCGGCCAACAACCAGCTCTGGATGGGCTCGGGGGTGGCGGGAGCGCTGAAGCGTGCGGGAGGGGTTGAGATAGAGCGGGAGGCCATGGCCAAGGGGCCGATTCGCGTGGGCGAGGCCGTGGAGACGGGCGCGGGGCGGCTGCCGGCCCGGTACGTGATTCACGCGGCGGCGATGGGTGATACCTCGCCCTCCGCCACTGAGGCGACCGTGCGGTCCGCCACGCGCGCCAGCCTGGGGATCGCGTCGCGGCTCGGGCTGGAGTCCATCGCCTTCCCGGCGCTGGGCACCGGCGTGGGCGGCTTTCCCGTGGAGGAGGCGGCCAGGGTCATGGTCGGTGAGTCGGCGGACCACCTTCGGGGCCAGACCTCCCTGCGGCGGGTGGTGTTCGCCCTCTTTGGCCGCGCGGCAACGGTCGCGTTCGAGGCCGCCGCTCAAGCAGAGGCGGGTAGGGCCTAGCCAGGACTCCGGAACCGTTGCCCGAGGCCAGGCGCCCGAGAGCCCCTACTTCAGTACCTGAGAGAGCTTGTTGGCGAGGTCAAGCGG
>DASXUI010000480.1:0-9014 GCA_036504955.1 Armatimonadota bacterium | reverse complement strand
CGGCGACTCCGGCGCCGCTCTGCCTTTTTCGGCGATGGGTGGTTCGCCATCAGAGGCCACCCTTGCGCTCCCATCGACATGTTGATCGATACGGGCACCCGCCACCTAACGTGCGACCGCGGCGTAAGGCAGAGCGGCGCCGGAGTCGCCGCACTCCATAGGGGTGGCGGCCCACAGTCCTCCCTCTGAGGCCCTTTCACCCCCTCACCTCCTCGCCCTCTCACCCCCTCATTCCCTTCTCTGTGCCTCTGTGTCTCCGTGGTGGAGCAGTTCGCCTACCGCTGGAAGGCGAACTCCAGCTCGTTCGCCCAGTGTTCTGCCCAGTCAACATGGAAGGAGGGGTTCAGCTTGGCGACGCCCCGGTTGCGGGAGAGCTCCATCTGGCCGGGGCCGCCGGGGTCGTTCACCAGGTAGCTGAACTTGATCGTCCGCCCGGTGTCCAGTGCCCTCTTCACCTCAGGCAGCTCGGACCAGGGGAGGAAGCACTCCACGATGCGGGTGCCCCCCTCCTGCCGGATGGCGAGCTTGCCGCCCTTGGCTGGTCCGTCGAAGGGGCTCTTGGGTTGGCGGGGGTAGAAGTGCTTGCGCGGCATGCCGGGGACCTGGAGGCGCCAGATCTCCGTGCCGCCGCCGTAGGCGGGGGCGACCTTGTTCAGGGCGTACTCGTAGTCCGTGTCCTGGTAGGTGGTGAACCTCGGCATCGTGCCAGGCAGCTCCATCAGCGTGGTCTTCCGGCTCTCCGGCAGCACGTTGAAGGCGATCTGCACGTTGTCGTAGGCGGGCGAGCCGTTGCCGGCCGGGAGGTCGGGCCAGCGCCGATAGCTGTAGCGACGCACTCCGGCGGGCCACACGAGGTCTCGCTTCTTCAGCACCTCCGGCAGCGCCGCCGAGACGCCTTCGGGCAGCTTCGGCGGCAGGCCGGCCAGCAGGTGGCCGGACGCGCCATACATCCCGCGCCAGTTCCCGAGGGTGTCGAAGTCCAGCTTGCCGGCGCTGGCGGAGGCGCCGGTCGCCGGCTCCGAGGTGGAGTCGAAGAGGAGTCCCTGGACCTTGGCCGTGTACCAGTTGCCGTCCGGCCGCACGCGCAGGCGCACGTCGCCTGACAGGCGGAAGAGCACGTAGGCTCCCTTCCAGACCTGGTCCACGTGCTGCTCCGCCAGGGCCTGGCCGGTGCTCAGGTCCGTGGCGTAGACGCGGACGCCCGGCCCGTTGGGCGTGTCCCAGGGGCTGACGTAGAGCGCCACCTGGGTCACGCGGTCCTTGGGCAGGTGGAGGTCGAAGGCATAGGAGCTGTTGATCTCTGTGTTCTCCCAGTAGGCGTTCAGCCGGCCTGGGCCGCCCGGAGCCTGGAGCGCGGAGGGATCGCTCTCCTTCCCCGCCGCCCTCGCCACGCGGGAGCGCAGGGTGGCGTCGGCATCCGCCTCGTAGGAGACGGCGGGGTAGAAGTAGGAGTCGTCCCTGCGGGTGGCGAAGCGCACGGTTCCCTTGTCCGGCGTGGAGTCGGCGACCTTGGCGGCGAAGTAGAAGCCCCTGGCGTCGTAGGCGAGGTACCCCGTGGCGATGCCGCCGGAGACAGACCGGTCCCACTTCATGAAGGGGTACCAGGCGGCCTCCGCGAGGCTGGGCGCGGAGCCCTTGGCTGCGCGGACGGTTTGAGGCGGCACGCCCTTCCAGTCGTCCAGCCTCCCATCCACGGTGATCGCGCGCCGGGCGATCACGTTGGTGTGCAGCTCCTCCTGGTGGGTGGCGAGTCCGTCGCGTCCCGCGTCGAAGGCCAGCTCACAGGGGTAGCTGTTGTCAGCGCGCGCTCCCACGCCTCTGAGGGGCAGCGTCACCAGCTTCGTCTCTTGGGCGTTCAGGCTCAGTCTGCCCGAGCTGGACACCGGGCGGCCCGCCAGAGCCCCCGTTAGGGTTCCGGTCACAGGGCGGTTCAGGACGTTGGTGAGCCGGATGCGGAGCCGGTCTCCGTTTCTTGGCGGGGCAAGCAGATCCAGCGGGATCAGCTCCACCGGCTCGAAGCCCCGAAGGTCCGCCGACTTGAGCGCGGCGACCAGCTTGGCGTAGGAGCCCGGGGCGCCGCTGGGGCGCAGGAAGAAGCCGCGGTGGTCCAGCGGCACCACGATGCGGCCTCCCTGGGCCGGCACCGGATTGCCGTAGAAGTCGTAGAGGCTGTAGGCGGGGTCCGCGCGCAAGGTCAGGGTGCCCGTGCGCACGTCAACGCGGTCTAGGGTCGCCCGCAGACCCTCACGCGTCTTCGCGGGCGCGGAGGCCGGCAGCGCGCGCAGCCTCCGGTAGGCGGCGTCTTTGAGTCGGGCTGCCTTCAGGCTCCGCACCGTCCGGAAGAGCACGTTGTTGGCGCCGAACTCCTCGCCGATGTCCCCCACGACCACCACGCACCCATCGTCAGCCTTGCCCGCCAGTCCGTCGAAGAGATACACCCAGGGCAGTCCGTTGCGGTAGAGGATCCGGCGGAAGGGGCGCTCGCCCAGGAAGTGCTGCATGGCCCCCACGGCTGCGGCCACGGGCCAGGCCACCGCCGGCTCCTGGATGCGCTCCGCCTTGCCGTCGGCCGCCATCACCTCCCGCTCCGGCGCGTCGGAGCTGATGTTGCCGCCGAAGATGCCCATGGAGCGGTCGTACCCGGCCGCGCGGTTGGTGGCGACTACCGCCGCCACTCGGTCATCGGTGTTGGCGACCCAGCTCTCGGTGTCCCAGATGCGGACGCGCCCCTGAGGGCTCTTGCGCTCCCGCCACAGCTTGATGTTGGCCGGCGACGACATCCCCTGGTAGTGGATGGTGCAGGCGTCCAGCCACTTCAGGAAGTCGGTCTTGCCGTCTGAGAAGAACTTGTCCAGCGTGTTGGAGCTGGAGTCGGCGGCGGCCAGGAGGACCTGTACCTTCGCGTCCCGGCGAGCGTCCTCCACCCCCCGCGCCATGGCGGAGTAGATCTCCCGGTAGCGCAGGCAGTCCGCCCCCCAGCCGGAGATGGAGAGGCCCTCCCAGGGCTCGTTCCACAGGTTGATCGCGGTGATGGGGCCCTTGGGCCAGCCGTAGCGCCCCAAGATGCGAGCGACCCACTTCCGCAGCTCTGGGTCGAACCTAGGCTCCCAGGCGTAGTCGCTCTTCGTCGCCATCAGGAAGCTATCGTCGGTGAGGTGGGGGCGCTCGCGGCTCAGCGGCATGGGCACCGGGCTGGCGCCGATCATCGCCATCACGGTGATGTTGCTGGCCTGAAGCTGCCGCATTTGGCGATCCAGGTCCGCCATCCGGCGGTCGCCGTCCTCAGCGGTGGGGAGCCACCAGTCGACGCCCGCGCGGATAGACTGCACTCCCAGGCGCTGCAGCACCTCGTCCGGCAGGTGGTCCAGACTGAACTTGGGGTACTGGAGGCGCTTGGGCTGGGGGCGAAAGGTCCGTACCAGCGAGGTCAGGAACTGACGGCCGTGGGGACCCAGGTCCACCACGAGGGCGTAGGCTCCGAGCCGCTCCGGCAGCTTCGGTGAGACCGTCAGGTTCTGATACCCTCCCACCGGAACGTCCGCCTCGAGGGGGATGGACTGCACGTTGGCGATACGGAAGACCTCCGGCAGCCAGATATCCCCGGGGATGCCCCGCGTACCGTAGGCGATCACGTCAACCTTGCCCTGCATCCGCAGGGGCTGATCCAGGTTGCTGCGGAGCTGAAAGGTGTAGCTGCCGGACTCACCGGGGAACAGGATGCCGCCCCTCACTGTCGAGCCGAGGGTCTGCACGGTATACGGGTACAGGCGCTCCCCGGACTTCACGCCGAAGACGGCATCGAACCCCTTCATGGAGGAGCCGGTCTGCATCTGGCACCAGGCCGGAGAGGCCAGGAGCGTGAGGAGGGCAGCAAGGGCGAGCTGGCGTAGGGATGGCTTCATGGGTGACCTCGCGGGGCCGGCTTCGCGGCGCCGGTGCGGTGCCGACGCCTGGGGGACGGGCGCCGGAAGCCCCATCCATGTCTATAGTTCGACGCATATGATAGGTATCATGTCTGGGGCTGGAACGTGATCACGAGGGCGGCGAGGTGGGCGTAGGGGAGGGGAGAGGTTGGGGGCACCCTAACGGTCGGGTGCCCCCGAGGAAGGCGCTAGGGCGCGTGGAAGATGCCGCTGCCCGCGGGCGCGAAGCCGTAGTTGCCTCCCGCCGCCCACTGTGCAGTGCCGGACGCCAGGATCCCTTGCCCTCCGGAGATGGAGGAGTCGTCGCCGGCGGCCTGGTTGAAGGCGCCGCCGCTCACCGTGGACCTATTGTTATCGGTTCGGTTGTTCTCGCCACCTAGGATCGCGGAGGCGAGGCCAGCCGAAACGTTGTTCATCCCTCCCGCCACCACGGAGTCGAGGGAGAGTGTAAGGTTGCCGTAGCCCCCAAGGATCGAGGAGCCGAGCGCATCAGCCTGGTTGTGCTCCCCAGCCACCACTGTGGCATAGGAGCCCACGGCCATGTTGTTGCGCCCCCCCGTCACCACGGAGCGGACCCCGGTTGCCTGGTTCCCCTCTCCCCCCGGCACGGAGCAGTAGGGACCCGCGATGTTGTTGTGGATGCCGACTACCAGCCCTCCGTACGAGCTGTAGTTGTGCTCGCCGCCCACGATCAGGTTGTGTGAGCCCGTGCGCACATCCGGCTCGCCGGAGCGGGAGGCGTTGTAGCCCACGATCAGGTTACCGAGGCCGTTCGTCGCGGCAGTGCCGCCAAGCCCGTTCTTGACGTAGACGTTGGCGCCCGTGATGTTCATGTCGGTGCCGCTGACGGAGATGAACTGGGTCTTCTGCTCCAGGGACGTGAGCCGGCTCAGTATCTGTTGAAGCGTGGCCCCGTAGCCCTGAGCGACCGCGTGGGTGCCGGGGCTGCCCCACAGCACGGCGATGCCCAGTAGCGACGCGAGGGCGGCGGAGACCCTGAAGCGCCGCTCCGCTCGCGTGCACCGAGCTTCCGCGGACAGTGCCCTTCGCGAGGCCTGTTCCGACAGCTCCTTGGCGCTGGCCGCCTTGGCCTCGGCGATCTCGATCCTCCGAGCCAACTGGTCGATGTCCAGCTTCATAGTGCTTCCCTCCATACCTCAAGCGACGAGGCCGGCGAGCGGCCCGCGCCAACCGGAGTTGCGGTCCTCCCGTTGGCGCGGGCCTCTACGCGCGCCTATGAGCGGCGCCGGCTAGGGCACGTGCAGAACACCAGGGCCGGTGCTGGGATAGGGGTAGCTCCCTCCCGCCGCGAACCCGTCGGTGTTCGGCTGGAAGACGCGGAACCCGCCGGTGAGCGTTGAGGCATAGCCGGAGGAGACGTTGAACTCGCCTCCCGAGGCGAAGGCCCCGTAGCCGCCGGCGGTGTTGTTCAGGCCTCCCGCCACCACGGCGTAGAACCTGGTCGTGGCGTTGGACTGGCCTCCGAAGACGCCCGAGTTGTTTCCCGAAGCGGTGTTGCTCTCACCCCCGAAGACGCCTGAGAAGTTGCCGCTGGCCACGGCGGAGTCGCCGCCAGCCGCGTAGCCACAGTAGCCGTTCGCGAGGTTGTTGTACCCTCCGGACACACAGGCATACTGTCCGCTGGCCGTGTTGTTCTGCCCGCCAGTGACGGCGGAGTAGAGGTTGGTCGCGGAGTTGCCTGTGCCGCCGGCTACTGCAGACCAGGCGCCGGACAGGGTGTTGTGGAGGCCGGCCACCACCCCGCCGTAGGAGCTGAAGTCGTTCTCGTCACCCACCACCAGGTTGTGGGAGCCGGTGCGCTCGTTCGCTCCCGTTCGAGGCTTGTTGTAGCCCAGGATCAGGTTCCCCAGGCCGTTGACCTGGTCGGTTGACCCTGAGCCGTTCAGTATCTGAAGGTTGGCGCCGCTAATGACCATGCTGGTGCCGTAGACGGAGACGTACTGCGTCTTCCCCTCGACGGCGGTCAGCCGGCTGAGGATCTGCTGAAGGGTGGCGCCATAGCCCTGAGCCACGGCTCGGGTGCCGGGAGCCCCCCAGAGCACCGTGACGGCGACCAGTGAGGCCAGCCCGGCCGCGAGGCGGAGCTTCCGCTCCGCGCGATGGCACTGGGCGCGCGCCGCCGCCGCCTCTTGGCGGGCCTCGCCCGATCTCGCTTCGGCCGCCGCCGCCCTCTCCTCGGCGGCCTCTATCCGGCTCACCAAGCTCTCAGTAACTGGATCCATGCTAAGTCCTTATCTGCTCCTTCCCGGAGCCTCCTTCTGGGTGGCAGCCCTGCCTGGGAACTGCCCCGCGATCCTACTGGGTGCGAACTGGCCTACCGGGGCCGCGCCTGCTCGCCACGCGGCGCCGACGAAGCAGCGGCGCCAGCGGAAGGCTGGCCAGCAGGCTCAGCGCGACTCCGCCGCCCTCCGGCGCGAACTTGCCCTGGGCCATCACGCTGACGTTGTCCACGCCCAGGTTGAGGGCGCCCAGGTTGTCGACCTCCGCGAAGCGCAGGCGGAAGGTCCCACCCAGCGGCATCAGGCTGGTCAGGTCGAAGCTGTAGTGCTTCCAGGGGTTGGGCGTGGCGCCCCCGGGGTTGTCAACTCCCAGGTAGGCCGTGAAGAGCACGTCGGTGGGGTTGGTCGAGAGGTCAGGGGACGCCACGGAGAGGACGTCCACGCGGGCATGCTGGTTGTCGCGGGGCACCGGAGTGCCGCCGGCCGCGGGATCCAGGCCGGAGGGGTCCACTATGGGCCCAACGCCGGACTGGTCGTTGGCGAACAGGTCAAAGTTGAGGACGACGGAGTTCTGGGGGCCGGCGAGGCTGAAGTTCTGCAGGAGAGCGTGGGCGCCCGGATTGTCCGAGGCCGTAACCGCGAAGAAGCTGCCGCCGCTAGGGTTGGTGGCGGTGTTGAAGCTGGGGCCGCTGGGCGGGAAGGTCGGAGTGGCTGAGCCCGTGGGCAAGACGAAGACGTCGCCGGAGCCCACGTTGGTGACGGACCACCCGGCGAGGTTGCCGGTCTCGAAGCCGCCGTTGGTGATCACGTCGGTAGCCGCGCGGGCGCTGGGCGCCCAGAGGGCGGTCGCCAGTCCAAGAACCGTCGACGAGAGTTTAATGGAGCGGGACAAGGTGGAACGCCGCAGTGATAGCATGCTGGAGTAACCTCCTTCCGCCCGCGGCGGGGCGGAGACCGGGCCTCACGGTCGTCCGCTGACCGTGCCGTTGGGGCCCCCTGGGGCGGCATGTCGGGTCGGACTGTCCGTTGAGGCGACTGGGCGAAGCCAAGCAGGGCTGCCGGGCCCTCGGTCTAGGGCCGAGAGAGTCGTGAGATCGCTCACAGCCAAGGGGATACCTTTGGAAGTCGGCTCACGCTTCCCAGGGCCGGGCGCCGGCGATGCCTGGTTCTGACTACTGACCGATAACCTGAAGCTGCGCGCTTGCCGTGCGGTTAGCTCCCCCCAGCACCACGGACCAGTTCCCCGAGGCTGTGTTCGCGTAGCCGCCCACCACGGAGGCATAGTAGCCGCTTGCCGTGTTTGCGGTGCCACCAAGAACGGAGCAGTAGGGCCCCGGCAAGGAGTTGCCGAATCCCAGCACCAGGCCTCCGAAGGAAGTGTAGCGGTGGTGCTCGCCTATCACGAGGTTGTGCGAGCCGGTCGCGTCGCTGGACGGCGTCTGCTCCTTGTAGCCCAGCACGAGGTTGCCCAGGCCGTTGGTCGACTGAGTGCGGCCCAACCCGTTCCTTATGTTGAGGTTGGCGCCTGTGATGTACATGTCGGCGCCATTCACCGAAACGTACTGCGTCTTCGCTTCCACGGCTGCCATGCGGGTGGGGAGCTGCTGGGTGGACAGAGACTGCATCCCCTGCTCCACGGCCGTCAGCCGGCTGAGGATCTGCTGAAGGGTGGCGCCATAGCCCTGAGCGGCGGCTCGGGTGACCGGCGCGGTCCACAGGCCCACGAGGGCCACCAAGGCGGCCAGGCTGCCGAAGGCGCGCAGCCGGCGCTCCATGCGGGCGCATCGCGCGGTGGCGGCCAGCATCCGGGTCTCCGCCTGAACGGACCGCGCTTCCGCGGCCTCGACTCTGCGAACCAGTTCCGCTAGATCAGTTGGCATCCATTTTCTCCTTAGGCTTCAGGGCGCGGCTCGGGGCCGGCCACCGGCGTGACGGGAGCCAGGCCGCAGGGGCGTTGGGGCGACGCGATGGCCTCAAGAGGGGGAGCCCGGCCCCCGTGTTCCAATGCGCATTGTGAGGCAGCTCACGGTCTGGCCCCGGGCCGCGGATGTCCCGCGCCCGCCTCCCGGGGCCCGGAGCCAACCCGAGTTAGCTCCGGGCCAGGCGATCCGGTGGCAGAGCCATCGGATCAGCCGGCACGCGGGGGGCTGCCCTCTCTCAACGTACAGTTACCAGGCAGCCATCGCGCGTGCAGGCGATGGCCGAAGGCCGCCCTCGCCGCGGTTGACACCTCTTGTCGGGCGTGCCAGAATGAGCTTGGTTGTTAATACGTGATCTGCGTTGATGGAAACGAGTAGGCGGAGCTGCTAGGCGCTCCAGAGAGCCGGGGAAGGTGAGAGCCCGGCGCGACCCCTCCGCCGAAGATCCTTCCGGAGCAGCCGCCCGAACGTCGGAGCACCACCTAAGGATGGTGCCGGGGAGAGCCACCACTAAGGCACCAAGAGTTGCAGGAGAAGACCTCACCACAGAGGCACAGAGGGCACAGAGAAACACAGAGAAGACCAGGCTACGGTCTTCTTGGTGTCCTGGTGGCGACAGATCCTTGCTGCAAGCCCTGCTCTTCCCTGTGTCTCTGTGGTGAAGCAGTTCTGAGGCTTTCCGACAAGTAAGCGCGGCCGGGATCGCCACCCGTTAACCTGGCTTCGGGGGCTTCGCAGGCCTCCGCTGAGTGGGCACCCGCGCCTTCGCGCGCCGGGGCCAACGAGGGTGGTACCGCGAGTGCAAGCGCTCGTCCCTTAGGTGGGGCGGGCGTTTTTTGTTGCCGGACGGGGATGATGATGGGTCGTTGGGAAGGGCCTCAGAGGGCTCCCTAGGGTCCCTTGGGTCACTTCAGCAGAGGGACGGAAGAGAC
>DASXUI010000479.1:0-2637 GCA_036504955.1 Armatimonadota bacterium | reverse complement strand
TCTTCACCTCTTCACCTCTTCACCTCTTCACCTCTTCACCTCTTCAGTCTCCTCGCCCCCTCAGGTCCTTCACGGTGGGGAAAGCGGGAACTACCACCCCAGGTTGTGGGTCAAAAGGATGGGGATGGTGTGATCTTTGGGTCCCTCGGCTGTTCTGCCGAGAAGGTAGTGGTGGGGCGGAGTGAGACGCTCCGTCGGAGGTGACGCGATGGCAACTCGAAGGCTGCTGGCTCTGCTTGCCTGCACTCTCGCCGTAGCTCCTGCCGCCCTCGGCAAGACGACGGACAACGAGAGGAAGATCGGCAAGGAGGGCGATGACGAGGTCGCCAAGCAGTATCGCGTCATCACCAGCCCCGCGTACGTGGAGCGGGTTCAGCGCATCGGGGCCGAGGTCGCCAAGGCGGCCGCTTCGCAGGAGCCGGACCTTACCCTCAAGTTCACGGTGCTGGATATCCCAGACGTGAACGCCTTCTCGCTCCCCAACGGCAGCATCTACGTCAACAAGGGACTGATCGACATCGTCCAGTCCGACGATGAGTTGGCGGGGGTCCTGGCGCACGAGGCGGCCCACGCCGTTCGGCACCACCTTCTGCAGCTCATCAAGAAGCAGCAGCGCTTCGACATCTCCACCATCGCGGCAGTTCTTGTGGGCGCAGCCGCGGGCGTCAACGTGGGCGAGGTGGCCCAGGTCGGCTCCCTCGTGAGTACCGGCCGGGCTAACGCCTTCAACCAAACTCTGGAGACCGAGGCCGACCACTACGCCGTGGACTTCCTGCAGAAGACCCACTTCAACCCCGTGGGAATGCTGACGTTCATGGAGCGGCTGGCCCGACAGGACACCATGTCAAGCCAGGGGCTGACTGACTACGGCATCTTCCGCACCCACCCCCTGAGCGTCCAGAGGAAACTGGCCCTCACCACTCTCCTGAACCAGCGCGGGATCACGATCAACCGCCGCCAGGTGATGAAGTCACTCCAGGCGCAGGCCGTGGAGACCACGGTGAAGGGCAAGCTAGCCGCCCAGGTGATGCTGGGGCCGAACGTGCTGCTGACCGTGGCCGATGACGGCGACGCGAAGGCCATGACCCGAGCTAACAACATCGCCGATCGCCTGAACAAGGTGCTGGGACCCGGCAGCAACTGGAACAGCCCCAGTGTTGGAGGGCCGGGCAGCACCGTGCTGCTCTTCAGCGGCACCCCCGTCTATGAGGTCTCGGACGCGGACGTCGCCCTGCTCGGCTCTCCGGCCAAGGACCTGGCCGAGCAAGCGCGGAAGCACCTCTACGATCGCCTCAGAGCCGAGTGGGTCGATACCCTGCGGGACAAGATGCCGACTCAGGCCAGTAGGTAGCCCGAGGGACCTCCCTCCCTGGTCTCCGATGCCCGAAACCCTCATACTGTTCGAGGCGCTTGCGCGTCGGGCAGCTTTCACGGCTTCGTTCCGCGGTTGTGAGGCCAGTCGGCCGGTATCTCGGAACGCGCGTCACGTCGCGGCCTCACCAACCCCAGGAGCCCTGAAGGCCTGAGTGGTTCCGCCGCCCTCCTCCCCGGCCCCGAACTTGACTGGAGCACCCATGGCAGCACCCCGACGCCGATGGCCCCGCGAGCCCTTCTGCGCTGTCTCGCACGGCCTGGGAGCGATCCTGTCGGCGGGTGGGCTGCTACTGCTGCTCTGGCAGGCGAGAGGGAACCCCTGGCACGTCACCAGCTTCGCCCTGTACGGCACCAGCCTGATCTTCCTCTACGGCGCCAGCGCACTCTACCACTCACTGCACACCTCTGAGCGGGGCGCCGAGGTGCTGATGCGTCTGGACCACAGCGCCATCTATCTGCTGATCGCCGGCACCTACGCGCCCGTCTGCCTCATCGCGCTGAGGGGCGCCTGGGGTTGGAGCCTGCTGGGGGCGGAATACGCCATCGCGGCCGTGGGGATCGGCTCCGCGCTGCTGTGGAGGAAGGCGCCGGACTGGTGGCGCGTGGTGCTGTACCTGGGGATGGGTTGGCTCGTGGTGCTGGCTCTGGGGCCGCTCAGCCGTCAGCTACCGGCCGCCGGGATGGCCTGGCTGGTGGCGGGCGGGGTCACCTACTCCGTGGGCGCGGTGATCTACGCCATCGACCGCCCCCACCTCTGGCCCGGACGCTTCAGCGCCCACGACCTCTGGCACCTCTTCGTGCTGGGCGGAAGCATCTGCCACTTCGTGGTGGTGTCGGCGTATCTAGCCCACCTCTAGTCCGCGCCGTTCACGAGACGCTTGGGTTCCACGGCAGCGCGCACACCGCAAGCGGGGCACATCAGAGGGCTGGAGCCTCGGCGAGCGAGACATCAGTGTCTGAGAGGCAATTCAGGTCTAGGTCCTCCAGGGAATCCAGCCGGCCGTCCGCCAGGGAGAGGTCCTGCCGGCAGGTAAGCTCGCTGGGCACCACGTAGCAGGTCATCCCGGCGGCCTTTGCGGCCTGCAGGCCGTAGCAGGAGTCCTCCAGCGCCAGGCATCTCGCGGGATCCACGCCCAGCTTCTCCGCGCAGCGCAGATAGACGTCCGGCGCCGGCTTGCCGTGCTTCACGTCACTGGAGGTAACCACCGCCTGGAAGGCATCCTCCAGCCCCACCACCTTCAGCATACCGTAGACCCATCGGTC
>DASXUI010000478.1:0-6786 GCA_036504955.1 Armatimonadota bacterium | reverse complement strand
TCGGGCACCGCGTCCCAGCGTGGGTCGCCCGCCGGCAGCGTGTGGAGCAGCCCGCGCAAGGTATCGGGAGTTCCCTCGATCCCCTGGAGCAGGTAGCCGCGTACATAGGGGTTCATTTTGCCTGCCTTATCCATGACCGCGTGTAGAAGCCCGCGCCATGCACGACGCGATAGCGCCTCGTGCACTATGCGGGCAAGGACCTCACTTCCGCAGGGTCTAGGGCACCCTGGCCGGTTCTACTGCCGAGAGCGTGCAGGGCCTGAGCGTAGGGCGCATCAGTTCACGTCCAGTATGTAGCAGATGGAGGGTCGGTATCTGGAGCACAGGGAGCTTGGGGAACGGGCAGGCTGCGACATCAGAGGGTGCCCGCACGGCTCGCTCGGTGAGGTCGGGTCAAGCCAGTGCCGTAGCCTCCAGCCATTGGGCCACCTGGCGAAGGTGGTTGGCGTCGTGGATCAGCATCAGGGTCATCAGTTCCTCGAGCGTTAGGTCGCCCATCCGCTCACGGTGCCCGGTCCGCAGCCAGGCGCTCTCCGGAACCGCCTTCAGCCGGGCAGCGATGGCGGCACGCCCGTCCGCCAGCTTGGATAGGCAGGCCCGTGGATCGGCGTGGGCATAGTCGCCCTCCGTCGCGGCTGCTTCGGGGTCCCACTGGGGCAGGCGGGGATGGTCCTCGCCCAGTATGCGCTCGATCCGCTCAGCGAACACGTCCAGGTTGTCCGCTAGATGCGCGAGTACGCCGCGGATACTGAACCGGTCGGGATCTGGCGTCTCATCCCATCTTGGGTCATCCGCATCCAGATCGCGGAGGAGGCTCCTGAGCAGCTCCGGGGTGCCCTGGAGTCCGGATAGCAGGTAGCCACGAACGAGTGAGTCCACGTACACCTCCCTTGAGTATGGTGGGCTGGCTGTGGGCGTGACGCTCCACTTCTCGAATGTAGCGGATCGGCGTGCGGAGGCGAAAGATACCAAAGACCCGGTGGGGGCAGGCGGGATCAAGTAGCCTGGCCGCCCCCACCGGGCCCCAGTTCACTCATCAGGCACAACGACTCAGCCTGCGTTCATACCCAGGTACTGGAGCAGGAACGCGTACTGGTCCGCCAGGCGCTCCACCGTGGCCTTGATCAGGTCCGCTCCGCCATGGCCCGCGTTCCGCTCAACGCGCAGCAGGACCGGGCCGCCGGTCGTGGCTGTCTGTAGGGCGGCGGCGAACTTGCGGGCGTGCATGGGGTCAACCCGGTCATCGCTGTCCGCGCTCAACATGAGGGTCGCCGGGTACCGAGTGCCGGCCCTCACGTGATGGTAGGGCGAGTAGGCGTAAAGGGCCTTGAACTGCTCAGGGTTCTCCGAGGAGCCGTACTCGCCTATCCAGGTCCGGCCGGACCCGAAGAGGTGGTAGCGCACCATATCCAGGAGGGGCACGGCACAGACGACCGCGCCGAAGAGGTCCGGCCGCTGCACCTCCGCGGCGCCAACCAGCAGACCGCCGTTCGATCCGCCCGATATCGCCAGGCGGTCCGGGCGGGTGTAGCGCTCCTTCACGAGGTACTCGGCCGCCGCGATGAAGTCATCGAAGACGTTCTGCTTCTTCAGGAGCATGCCGTTCTGGTGCCACTCCTCACCATACTCACTGCCGCCGCGAAGGTTCGCGACGGCGTAGATGCCGCCGCGCTCCAGCCAGGGATAGACTGCGCCGGAGAAGTAGGGGGTGGAGGACGCCTGGAACCCACCATATCCGGTGAGCATCACTGGCGTGTCGCCAGTCTTCTTCAGGTCCTTTCGGTGGACGATGAACATGGGCACGCGGGTGCCGTCCTTGGACCGGAAGAAGACCTGGGTCACGGTGTACGGCTCCGGGTCCACGGGGATCTTCAGCCGGAACCAAAGACTGGTCTCTCCCGTCTTCACGGAGGTGCGGAAGGCCTCCCACGGGTGAGTGAAGGACTGGAAGGTGTAGAAGGCCTCATCCTCGTCCTCCTGGCCGCCCAGGATGGAGGAGGTGCCGAGGCCGGGCAGCTTCACCTCACGGACTCTCTTGCCGTCAAGATCCGCCACCTCCAGCCGGCTGGTGACGTCCTTCAGGTACTTAAGAGCCAGGTGCCCGCCCACGATGGCGAACTCCTCCAGCGACTCCCTGCGCTCCGGTACCACCTCCTTCCAGTTTTCCCTCTGGGGCTTGGCTGGATCGACCAGCATGATCTTCCAGAGCGGCGCGCCCTCATTGGTGGAGACGTAGAAGCGGTCCTTGTAGGCGGTGGGGTAGTACAGAGCCTTCCTTCCGACGGCCAGCGGCACCCACTCAGCGTCCTTCTTGCGAAGGTCCTTGAAGAAGACGTCAGAGGTGTCCCACCCGTGGGTGATGCTCAACAGCAGCCAGTGCCCGTCTCGAGAGACCCCCGCGCCTATGAAGGTGGTGGGATCGCCGGTCTTCTCCCGGACCACGGGGTCGCTCTTGGGATCGGTGCCAAGCTTGTGGTACCGCACGTCCGCGTAGCCCGGACGCTCGGAGGCAGGGATCTTGGGGTCCGTGGGCAGCCAGGTGTAGTAGAAGCCGTCGCCCTCGGGAGTCCAGGAGGCATCCGCGTACTTCGCGCCCTCGATGGTATCGACGTCAGAGACCTTCCGGCCGTCGATCTCCATCACGTGAAGCGTCGCTTCGTCGGAGTTGTTCGCCTTGACCTGGTAGGCGACTCGCTTGCCGTCCCAGGAGACGCTGTAGCTGCCGAGCGAGACGCTGCCGTCCGCCGACCAGGTGTTGGGGTCCAGGAGTACCTGCTCCTCCCCGTCCAGCCCCTCCCGGAAGCAGACCTGTCCCTTCTCCTGGTTCGCGTGCTGGCGATAGTAGAAGTAGCGGCTCCCACGATGCATGGGGGAGGACATGGACTCTCGGTAGAGGACCTCCTTCAGCCGCGCCGCGAGCTTGTCTCTCTCCGGCAACCTCGCCAACTCCTGGCGGGCGAGGTCATCCTGGGCCTTCAGCCACGTCTTGACCTCCTCAGACTCGCCGTCTTCCAGCCATCGGTAGGGATCCGGCACCTTAGTTCCCTGCACCGTGTCCACCACGTCCACCGTACGGGACGCCGGGTAACTCAGTTTGGTCTCGCCCATCACTCCGCCTCCCAGGCAGACCGCGCAGACCCCCGCTCCCGCCAGCAACCCCCGCCATCGTAAGCCCATACTCGCCACATGCCTTCCCTCCCGAGGCCCTACCTCACGCGCGAATGCTGACTGCCCTTCCGCCCAACTGCCCAACCGCCTCACCACAGAGACACAGAGGACACAGAGAAGGGACTGAGGGGGTGAGCGGGTGAGGGGGTGAAAGAGCCTCAGCCTAGCAGTGCGAGCGACGACAGGCCAGCTTGTGAGGCCCTTTCACCCGCTCACCCCCTCACCCCCCAGTCGCCTGCCGCTATCCCAACGGGTAGGACCCATGGTCCTTCACTGCCTGGTATAGAGCGACCAGGTTCCCCTGGGGGGTGCGGGCTTGAACGTTGTGGATCGTGTTGAAGACGAAGCCGCCGCCGGGGCCGAAGATGCGGATGCGCTCCCCTACCTGCTCCCTCACCTCGGCGGGAGTGCCGAAGGGCAAGGTGTGCTGCGTATCGACGCCCCCACCCCAGAAGGTGACGCGGTCTCCGTACCTCTCCTTGAGTGCGGCCGGATCCATACCGGTGGCCGAGCACTGCACGGGGTTGAGCACGTCGAAGCCGGCGTCCACGATGTCATCGAGCAGAGCGGCGATGGAGCCGCAGGAGTGGATGAAGGTCTTCCACGTCGTGTGCTGGTGCACCCAGTCGTTCACCTGCCGGTGGAAGGGCTTGTAGAGGTCGCAGTACGCCTTGGGCGAGATGAAGGGCCCTGTCTGCGTGCCGAAGTCGGTGCCGGTCAGGAAGACCACGGTGACGGCATCGCCAACGGCGCCATGGATGCGCTCGAGGCTGGCGAGGCCGATCTCGCACTGGCGCTCGAAGATGCGGTACACGTGGTCCCGCCGGGCGGCGGTACTGATGTACCATTCCTGCACGTCGCGGATGCCCTTGGGGTCCTTCAGCCACATGGCTGGCACCAGCGCGATGTCGCCGAAGGCGGTGCCGCCGAAGCTGGCGGCGATGGCCTTGTCCGTCTCCGTGGCCAGCCGCTTGGCCTCGCGGCCAAAGTGCGCCAGCTCCTCATCACTGATGGGAGCGAACTCCTCAAGGTTGTCCTCCACCCGGAGTGCTTCCTCGTTCAGGGGGGGCTGCCGGATGATGGTGTCGAAGTACCACCCGCCCTCCGGCATCCGGCCGCTGGGCGGCACGGAGCGGTCACCCTCGGGGTACATCAGGATGTCACCGTTGGGCTCCGGCTCGGTGTTGAAGCCCTCCGGCACCAGCACGGGAGTCCCGTCGAAGGTGGTCCAGGGTTTCCACCCCTCATTGCGGTAGCCGAAGAGGTTCCGGGTGCCCCCCAGTCCGACCACGTCCACTCCCAGGGCATCCTGAAGGTCGGGAGCGATCTCGCCCAGCATCTGGTAAGGCTCCACCACCTTCACGGGCGTGCCCGGCGCGTCCAATCCCAGAGCCTGCCGGAGTTGGTAGACAGAGCTCACCTGCATTCCGGTGACGCCGGTGGAGCCTAGGTCAAGCGGAACGCGGTCGGGCTCCTGGTGGTTGAGGGTGGCGAGGACGCGCTCGCGGGAGTTCATCGGGGGGCCTCCTGAGGGCTGGCGATAGTGATGGGGAGGTGCTGCCGGCGTGGCCCTGCCCATCAGATGCGCACATTCGCACGCCCATGAGTTCCTGGCGCGAGGGCCAGTGACCTTCTCGATACCCTTGGTTACACTGGGCGATCCAGTAGTTGCCTTGGGGTGGGGAAGGGGTGTCCGTGACGGCTGCGTGCACGAGCGGCTGAACCCGCACGCTGACACAGCGTGCGCCCGCCTACGCGGGCGCGGGTTGTTGCCGTAGGGCCATCGGAATCCACGGTCCGCCGTGCCGCCCGCGTAGGCGGGCGGAGAGCAGGCCAGCGAGCGGGTTCCGCCGCTCGTCCAACTCACCGCTCGTTCGCCCCCCCCGCTCGTCGCCGTCGGCCAGTCGTGGTGCCTCCTCTGTTCACTTGAGCTTGGAGACCCTCAGGCCGGCTTCCTCCGCCCACACGTCGATCCATCGCCGGCCCTCGCGCATCAGCTCCTGGTCGGCCCGCGAGGCGCGTGCCCGGCTGTCGGGCGTGCCGCCACTGGGGAAGGCGTTGCGTTTGCCTCGAATCTCCGATATGGTGCGGCTTGCGTTCCTCACGGCGATGGTCAGCACCCGCTTGCAGGCCCCGAGCTCCGGCGAGTAGACCTGCAGCGACCAGATGGAGGTCGCGCCCCGGGAACACGAGGGGGAGTAGGAGCGCACGCAGTGGGACATGGCGCGGCCTTCGTCCCCCAGCTCTCGAGTGCTGAGGAGCTCGTGTATGGTCCAGACCATGGGCCGCCCGGAGGGGGCTAGTCGTGCCTCCCGTTCGAACCCAGCGATCCCGCAGGAATGCCACGCCTGCTCCGGCAGCCGGTGCTCCCTGGAGAGTTCGCGGTGCCAGTCGTCGACCAGCCGCAGAAGGGCGAGGGGCGTGCGGCCCTTCATCGAGAGGTCAGGCTGCGGTGGGGGCACGACTTGCAGTCTGCCGTCCTCGCCTACCACCTCCCGCTCGGCGAACCGTTGGGTGAGGAGGTAGTCCACGATGGGCCCGATCTGGGCGGGGTCCAGCATAGGGTTGTTCACAAAGAAGCGGACCACGGTGTCCCAGAAGGGCTCCTGTCCCTCGACGCAGTGGCCCAGTCGCGTGGCGATCAGGGTTCTTGCTAGCGACTCGGAGCCGCCCATCCCCAACACCTGGCCCCACCGAAGCGCTCGATCAACCGTGCACCCCTTGGGGGCCAGCAGGAAGTGGTGGGCCATCCGGCTGGTGAGCTCTAGAGGGATGTCGGTTCGCCGGATGTTGCCGCCGGTTGCCACGTGCATCCACCAGCCCTGACGCCTGCGGGCGCTCTCCGCGTCTCCCTGGAACCAGACAGAGTCCAGGAACTGGGGGACCTCGTAAAGAGCCAGGAGATGGCGCAGCAGTGACGCTATCTGCTTGCGCGGGCTGCGGCTCGAGGGGCGCCACTCCTGAAGAGGCCGGAGCCACTGCTCGCGGCACCGGGCGATGGCGGCCAGAGCCTCCGGGTACGTGTTGCCGGGCACCTCACCGAAGGACTCCAGCGCGGGGGCGGCTGACAGCAGGCTGGTATGGGCCTCCGCGAAGAGGAGAAGGCTTATGAGCCCTTGCCGCTGCTCGCCATCCGTGCGGCGCATCAGGTCGGCCAGCAGCGCGTGCAGCGGGTTCCTCGGCGTCTCGGCGTCGTCTGGAGCCTCAGTGAGTAGGGCGAGGATCTCCGCGAGGCCCCGGGCGCGGCCAAGGGCTTCGGACGCTCCCTCGGACTGCCGGAGCCGCAGTTCCCGTTTCCGTTGGTCGGGGCCTTTGTTCAGCACCTCGCTGAGACCAAGGGCGCGGCACCACGCACGGTAGGCGTCAGCGGAGGGCAGTCCCAGCGCCTCCAGGTGCGCCTGAACAACCCTCTCCTCCTCCGCGCGCGCCAGGTCTCGCCTCAGCGCGAGCCTCTCCTGTCTGCGCCCGCTCCACTCCTTGTTGGTGGCGCCCGCGAAGCCGTGCTGGTGGCACCACTCCCGGTACTGGGCCTCCGTCTCCAGCCCCAGCTTCGCCAAATGAGAGGTGAGCTCCGAGTTGGGGCGCATCTCCACGCCCCTCTTGTGAGGCTTGCCGACC
>DASXUI010000477.1:0-15470 GCA_036504955.1 Armatimonadota bacterium | reverse complement strand
CTTACACCACGGTAGGGCATTTGACCAGATAGGGCCTCCGTCGCAGACCCGAATGCATGAGTCAGAGGCAACGCGGCCTTCTAGCGTATGAACGGGCGTTGCGAGAAGCAGGGCGGCGCCGGAGTCGCCGCACTCCATAGGCGGGGGCAGCCACAGTCCAACTCCTGAGCCCCCTGAGCCCCCTGAGCCCCCTCAGTCCCTTCAGTCCCCTAGTACGGGTGCTTGCTCTGGGCTGCCTCGGTGCCGTCGGGGAGGTTGAGGAGTTCGAAGTCCTTGAAGACGGAGGGGGCTTCGCGCTGCAGGTGCTTCAGGATGGCGACCGCCAGGGCTCGGATCTCCACGTCCGCGTGCTCGGTGGCGCGCATGTGGATGAACCAGCGCCACGCGCGGAAGTTGCCGGTGACCACGATCTGCGTCTCGGTGCAGTTGGGAAGCACCGAGCGCGCTGCCTGACGCGCCATCTTCCGTCGGAGCGTCCGATCCTCTACGTGCTTGTACCGCGCGCGTAGAAGGTCGTATAGCTTCTTGTAGGAATCTTGAGCAGCCTTACACGCCTCCTCCCACACGGCTACGGCCTCCGGGTCCTCGGCGATGGCCGGTGGTAGCACCATGGCCGCGGTCTCCTCGGAGACGTATCGCTGCGAGAGCTGGGAGAAGGACAGGTGCCGGTGGCGGACTAGCTCATGCGTGAGCGAGCGGGAGACGCCGCTGATGCTGAAGGTCGCGGAGCTGTGCTCCAGTACGCTGAGGTGCCCCTGCTCCAGCAGATTCGTCAGGTAGGCCTCGTTGCTCCGTCCCGAGGGGTTGGCCCAGGACTGGTAGCACATCCGGCCCGCGTACTCCACCAGCATCTGGCCGTCCACGTCGGTGTCGGTCTCCCAGCACACGTCGTCCGGCTTCCTGAACTGAGTCAGGCCAACCAGCTTCACCTTCGGCTCCCGAATGACCTCCAACCACGCCCACCTTTCGTTGCTGCGTCAGGTCCCCATGGCTTCGCGCTCGCGCAAGGGAAGGGGGACATTCCTGTTTCGGCGACTGCGGTCCCTGACCTCAGGTGTGTCGCCACCAAAGATGCCGGACGGCGCCGGCGGGGGAGCAGGGCTCTCGGTGTTCCGGACTGCCGCCGTTCCGTACGCCCGGGCTCTAGGCTGCCGCCGTCTTCTCATCCGAACCCACGAGGCCGGCGCGATGCATCAGGCGCTCCAGGGGCCAAGGGGTAAGCAGCGTCGTCAGCAGGGACATCGCCACCACTACAGCGTAGAGTCGGGCGTCCAGGACGCCGGACGAGAGGCCCATCGCTGCCACCAGGAGACCCACCTCGCCTCTAGGCACCATGCCGATACCCACGATGAGCGCCGCGAGCCTGCCCTCGCCCCAGGCTGCCAACCCGCAGCCGATCACCTTCCCGAGGACCGCCAGCAGCACGACCAGAAGCAGAAAGCCGTTGGCGCTGGGCGTCGCGAGCCCACCGAACTCCATGCGTGCACCGGTGACCACGAAGAAGAAGGGGACCAGGAAGGCTGCCACGGGCCGGATCTGGCGGTCGATGCTGTAGAAGTGCCGGGTCTCCGCCACGATCATGCCGGCCAGGAAGGCGCCGATGATGGCTGCTAGCCCCAGGGTACCGGCCAGCCACGCAAGCCCCAGGCAGATCCCCAAGGCGACCAGAAGAGGCGACTCCTCGCTGGGGGGACGGTCCATCAGCGGAGCGAACTGACGCATCATGGGCGCGCCCACAAGCACCGCCAGCAGCACGAAGCCCAGAGCCTCCAGGGAAAGCACGGCGATCCCCAAGGGGCTTACTCTGCCCTGGCTGGCTCCCGCGACCACGGCTACCAGCATCATCCCCAGGATGTCATCCAGGACTGCGGCCCCCAGGATGATCCGCGCCGGGCGGGTCTTCAGCGCCCTCGCCTCAGTGAGTACCTGCGCGGTGACGCCGACGCTGGTGGCGACCATCGCTGTGGCCAGAAAGAGGGAGGGCGCCACCCGGTGGCCCGTCGCCACCATGAGCCCGTATCCCAGGGCGAAAGGCACCACGATGCCGCCCACCGCGACTACCAGCGAGCGGGTCCCGACGCGCCGCAGCTCGCCAACGTGAGTCTCTAGCCCGACGGAGAAGAGCAGAATGACGACTCCCAGCTCCGAGAGTGCCTGGTGCACTTCTCCCGGTATCACCCAGGCCAGCAGGGAAGGGCCCAGCAGCACCCCGGCCAGCAGCTCTCCCACCACACCGGGCAGTCGGACCGCCCGGAACAGCTCCCCCAGCAGCTTGGCGCCGCCGAACATGAGGGTGAGCTGGAGGAGCAGGTGGCTGGAGTGGTCCATGGGCGCTGCTCCTCTCCATCAGCCGGTTCGGGAAGCGCAGAGGTGCCCTAGCGGCGGGAGAGCGCTCCGGAGGTCTCGCCGGTGACCATGCGCGGCAGGCGACGCGCGGCGCGCCGCTGCTGCCGGACTGTTAGAGGAGGGCGATCTCGACTACTTCGTACCTAATCACTCCGGCCGGCGCCTCGACCTCGATGACCTCGCCGACCGCCTTGCCCAGCAAGGCCTGTCCGATAGGGGATGCCGGGGAGATTCTGTCGTACCCTTCGGCCGTCTCCTGACCATCGACGAGGGCATACTCCTCCTCCTCATCGTACTCGAGGTCCTTGATCTTCACGCGCGTGCCAACGTCCACCTTGGAGGCATCAAGGGCATCAACTACCTTGGCCCAGGAGATCATCCTCTCGAGCTCGAGGATCCGTCCCTCCATGAGAGACTGAGCCTGCCGGGCGGCGTGGTACTCGAAGTTCTCGCGGAGGTCACCGTAGGACCGCGCGTGCTTGATCTCCTTGAGGAGCTGCGGCCTCTCCACAGTCTTGATGTGGTCCAGTTCCGCCTTCAGCTTCTCGAGACCATCCTTGGTCAGAACTACTTCGCGCATAGCTCTCCGTCAGTCGTGTTGATGGGGCCCAGTTGGGCCTTCATGGTGGGGGGCCGATCCTGGTGTAGCCGCGGGGCCCGGTATCTGGGCACCTTCCGAGGGGGCGGAGCGCCGAAGGGCCTATGTCCGGCCCGGGCGCGGGAGTCCGCCGCGTGATCTCGACCTAACCCGCATGATGCACGAGGCGCTCGCGCGCCGTCCATGGCGCGGGCTTCCACACGCCATCGTGAATAGCGCAGGCTAAGCCACTCCCATCCCACGCGTCGAGGACCGTTGGGTCTTGGGGGCCACAGGCTCTTTGTACAACGCCGCTAGACCTGAAGGCTAGTCGTGAGCGTGGACCTGGCTGGTCGTGAGAGGATCAGCCGGACGTCGATGGCTCCTAAGAAGCCGCCTACGGCTCCGGCCCGCACGATCTCTTTCCATGCCATCCCGCGCCGCTCCTCTCCTTAGGACGCCTCGGAGCTTGGTAGGGGGGCAGGCGGCCAGCGGGGCCCCTCTCTGGCGTTGTTCCTCCGAAGTTGATACCCCACGCTTCCTGAAGCTATACCCTGATCGCTAGCGGCCGGGTTGGATACTACCAGCCGGCTCGTGGCAGACCTATGACTTCGGGCCCGCTCGGCGTTCGGTGCGGCCGAGACCCCCGTTCACGGGCAACAGGAGCCGGTATGCTGACACAGGAGCAGGTGGACAGCTTTGACCAGAATGGTTACCTCAACTGCGGTCTTCAGGTACTGGATGACGAGACTCTGCACGCGCTCCGCAACCGCCTGGACGCGGTGATGGAGGGGCGGGCTCAGGGGCAGGCGGAGGCGGTCCGTAACCTGGCGGGCGGGACCCTTGAGAGCGACAAGGTTGTGGTCCAGGTAGTGAATGCCTGGCAGGCCGACGATCGGTTCTACTCCCACCTCTTCAACCCCATCATCACCCAGGCGGTGGCACGGCTCTGTGGCTGTCACACCTTGAGGGTCTGGCACGACCAGGTGCAGTACAAGCCGCCGATTGTGGGGACCGCCACCGGGTGGCACCAGGACTACCCCGCGTGGCCGGTGCTGGAGCCCGCCGACCTGGTGAGTTGCTGGGTGGCTCTGGACGACGCCACGCAGGAGAACGGCTGCATGAGCATGGTACCCGGCAGCCATCGATGGGGCGCGCACGGCCCTCTGGCTTCCGGCCCGGAGTTCATGCCCAGCTACGACCAGGCACTGCTGCCGCCTGGCGCCGAGGTACGAGTGGTCCCCTGCGAGGTGAAGGCCGGATGCGCGCTCTTCCACCACTGCCTCACCTGGCATGGAAGCCCCCCGAATCCCTCCCCCAAGCCGCGCCGGGCGATCGCGGTCCACTACATGCCGGGCTACACCCGCTACCAGCCGAAAGGCGGGCACCTTGTGGAGCACCACATCGAGGTGGCCCCCGGTGAGGTGTTGAGGGGCCGCTTCTTCCCGACGGTGCTCGAGGACGACGCCCCGCTGAGGCCCGACGAGTTCGTGGGGTGGGGCGAGACAGCCCTGGCTTAGCTCGCTGCCACCAACAACCTCACCACCAGGAGACCAAGACACCAAGGGGACAAGTGAGGTCCTGCCATTGGGGCACGGAGAGCCAGAGGCATACAGAGACGGACCCAGCGTAGGTCTTCTTGGTGTCTTGGTGGTGAAGCTGTTTCTGGACGCCAACCTGGCGGGACCACGCCAAGGGGGAGGCATGACAAGAGCCATGTTCCTGAACTGGCTTGCCTGCGTGGGGCTCGCCTCCGCGGAGGCTGCCGGAGCTGCAGGGGGAGGGACGGCTGTGGGACCGCGTGACGCGATGGGCCGGGCTGCCAGAGAACTGCTCGCCGCCTTGGACCCGGATCAGCGTACTCGGGTGTCCTTTCCCTTCGACAGCCCGGAGCGGGCCAACTGGCACTACGTGCCCATCGAAAGGCGAGGGCTGCCGCTGAAGGCGCTCACCAAGGACCAACGGGGGCTCCTGAATGAGCTCCTCCACTCGGCCCTGAGCCAGCAGGGCTACCGCAAGGCCAGCGCCATCATGGCCCTGGAGGACGTGCTGCGGGAGCTGGAGGGCGGGAGGGGGCCCACTCGCGATGGTGCCGCCTACACCCTCGCGGTCTTCGGAGACGCCTCTGGTGCCGGGCCGTGGGGATGGCGCTTCGAGGGGCACCACTTGTCCCTCAACTTCACCCTGGGTAAGGAGGGCGCCGTGGCGTCGACTCCCTCCTTCTTCGGCGCCAACCCGGCCAAGGTCCAGCACGGCCCCCAGCAGGGAGTGCGCGCCCTCGCGAAGGAGGAGGACCTGGGTCGTGGACTCCTGCGTGCTCTGCCCAAGGACCAGAGGCAGGTCGCGCTCATCTCCAGCCAGGCCCCACCAGAGATCCTGACAGTCGCCGCGCGGAAGGTACAGCCGCTCCCGGCCGCCGGGCTGAAGGTCGACACCATGGCCGCCCCCGCCCGCCGACAGGTCGCTGAGCTGCTGGAGGAGTACGCGGGGGCGCTGGTGCCCGAACTGGCCCGGGCGCGAATGGCGAGGCTCCGTGAAGCCAACATCGGCAGCGTCGCCTTCGCCTGGGCGGGTGGCGAGGAGCCTGGCCAGCCGCACTACTACCGCCTGCAGGGCCCCACCTTCCTCCTGGAGTATGACTGCACCCAGGATGGGGCCAACCACATTCACACCGTCTGGCGTGACTTCACCAACGACTTCGGCGAAGACCTCCTGGCTCTCCACTACCAGGACTCCCACTGAACCTGAGCTGGGTGCCCAAAGCAGCCGAAAGGAGTGGCAGCTCAAGCGCGCCGCCTTGGACGAAGGGCACAGGCAGGCCTGGGAGCCCCTTCTCGATGCGGCGTGCCCGGGCGGGCTTCACGGGACCACCGGACGGCCCTATGGGCTGGCGGGATGGGGCAGTGGGGGCATTCGGTGGGGCCCGGGGCGTGACATCGGCTGGGGAGACATGCCAGCGGACACGAGTCGGGGCGTGGGGCCCTCGGGGCTCCACCAGCGTCCCCGTGGCAGAAGGATGGGGATGTGGCGGTCGGCCTGGACGCCCCCCCAGAAGCCGGGCGGGCGGCGGATCTGAAGCATCCAGTGGACCCGCCAGGCCCCCTCCTCCTTTCGCAGCACGCAACGAAAGACCCCGGGGCTACCGTCTAGGCTCGAGACCCTGAGACGCACGTCGGCCGACTCACCACTGCAGACAACCCGATCCACCCTCACGTCGCGCGCGGTGGCTAGGCGTTGATAGCCCTCCTCAACCATTCGCCGGAAGCTGTCCCTGCGCCACCCGGGCACGCGACGTCCCGCGCGAGGAGAGGCGGGCAGCCGGCCATGACCGGCCTTGATGTCGGCGATCTGCTTGTACACGGCCTGGATGGCCTCCTGGCTGTCCAGGTAGCCTGCGCCCAGACGTAGACCATAGCCCAGGCAGATCAGGCAGAGCATCGCCAGGGGTGCTCTGAGGGAGGGCCGGCGGGAGAGGCGAGTGGTTGGGGCCTGGGCGCCTCCTGGAGACGGCGCGGGCGCGAGGTCCTCGGGAAGCGGTGGGGGCTGCGCTTTGATGGGGGGCTGTAGCACGGGCGCGCCTCGCAGCGGTGGACAGTGCTGCCGCGCCGGCCACACGCGGATCCGGTGGCCAGCACTCAGGAGTCCTTTCGCCATACGCCAGGTAAGCCCTGCCGCCAGGGGGCCCATGCCTTGGGCGCTCCGGGGCGGCCAGAGGGGCACCGCCAAGCTGCCGGGGCGCGACGGGGCACCAGGCAGTGCCAGGCCATGTCTCAGCCGTGGGGTGAGTGGACGGGCGTCCTAGCCTGCGCCGTTCGCGCGAGCGTGCGGAATCCTGTGCTATGTGCGACGCACAGGGTCCTCACTGCATCACGCGTGGTTGGGGGGCTGCTCCGGAGACCGGCGCGGTTGGGCGGGCCGCTCAGCAAGAACGACGCGCTCGATGCCGCTGAGGTCGCGAACGGCGCGCGGGGAGGCGAGGCCCGCCTTCTGGGCGCGCCGCAGTACCTCGGGCGCTTGGCGGAAGCCGACCTCCAGGGCCAGCAGGCCGCCGGGTTTCAGGAGCCGACTGGCGTTGTCCAGCAGGCTTTGAATCACCTCGAGCCCACAGTCGCCCGCGTAGAGGGCCTCCTGGGGCTCGAAGTCGCGTACCTCCGGAGGCAGGTCAAGGGACTCATCGGGGCCGATGTAGGGGGGGTTGGAGACGAGGATGTCGAGGACCTCTTCGAGGTCCTCGACGCCTTCGGGGAACCGGGCCTCCCGGAGCTCCACGCGGGCCGCCCCAAGGGCATCTGCATTGCGCCGGGCTACCTCCAGCGCCTTGCCCGACAGGTCCATTCCGATCACCCGGCTGCCCGGAAGGCCCAGTGCCAGGCTGATGGCGATGCACCCACTGCCGGTGCCGACATCGAGCAGCGTGGGATGCGCGGTGAAACCGGGAGGCTGCCAGCCGAGGACAGCCTCGACCAGCGTCTCGGTCTCCGGACGGGGAATGAGGACCTGCTGGTTCACGAAGAAGGCGCGGCCGAAGAACTCGCGCGTGCCGGTGAGGTAGGGGAGGGGGACGCGCGTGGCCCGCCAGTCACGATGCATCTCAAAGGCGCGAGCCTGAGCCTCGCTCAGCTCCTGCTCCGGGTGTACCAGCAGTTGAGTCCGGCTCACGCCCAGGACGTGAGCCAGCAGTAGCTCGGCGTCCAGGCGCGGGCTGTCCACACCCGCGGATCGGAGGGTCTCGGCGGCGGCGAGGAGAGCGTGCTGGACGGTCACTGAGCGACGGACCTCAGTCCGCCGATATGGCCTGGGCCTGCAGGCGGTCGGCCTGGTCGGCGTTGTTCAGTGCCTCCAGCATCGAGGCGATGTCGCCATCCATGAAGGCTTCCAGATTGAAGATCGAGAAGCCAATGCGGTGGTCCGTGATCCGGCCCTGAGGGAAGTTGTAGGTGCGGATCTTTTCGCTGCGATCGCCGGTGCCCACCTGGAGCTTCCGCACCTGGGCATACTCCGCGTCGCGCTCCGCCTTCATCTTCTCGTAGATGTGAGCCCGAAGCATGAGCATCGCCTTCTCCTTGTTTTGGAGCTGCGAGCGCTCATCCTGGCAGGCCGCGATGGTGCCGGTGGGAAGGTGGGTGATGCGAACGGCGGTCTCGTTCTTCTGCATGTGCTGACCGCCGGCGCTGCTGGCGCGGAAGGTGTCGATCTGCAGGTCGTCCTGCCGGATCTCCACGTCCACGTCCTCTACCTCGGGGAGAACGGCGACCGTGGCGGCGGAGGTGTGAATCCGCCCGGCGCTCTCGGTGGCGGGGACGCGCTGCACGCGGTGGGCGCCGCTCTCGAACTTCAGGCGGCTGTAGGCGCCCTTGCCCTGAAGAGTGCAGATGATCTCCCGGAATCCCCCAACGGGGGAGGGGGTGGAGCTCATTACCTCCACCTTCCAACGCTGCCGCTCCGCGAAGCGGGAATACATGCGGAAGAGGTCCCCCGCGAAGAGCGCCGCCTCATCGCCGCCGGTGCCGGCTCGGATCTCCAGGATCACGCTCTTCTGATCCATGGGGTCCTTGGGCAGCAGCAGGGCACGGAGCTCCTGCTCCAGGCTCTCCAGTCGGGGCCTCAGCGCGTCCAGCTCCGCCTGCGCCAGCTCCTTCATCTCGGGGTCGGCCCCGTCCGCCTGGATCTCCTCCGCCTCACGGATCTGAGACTGCACGGACCGATACTCCTCGTACCGGCCCACAACCTCCTCCAACTCCGCCTGCGCCTTGCCGATCCTTTGCAGCTCTTCCGGGTCAGTGGCGACCTCCGGCCGCGTTAGCTCCTGGGCCAGGTCCTGGTAACGCTTAGCTATCTCATCCAGTCGCTTGAACAAGCTGTTGTTCCTTCTCCAGTACGCCTTCTAGGGCCCGAATGGCGACCTCCATCTGGTCGTCGCTGGGCTCGCGGGTGGTGAGGCGCTGGGTGGCCAGTCCGGGGCTGAGGATCCACTTCAGCAGAAGTGAGTCCTTGTGCTTGCCCGCGAGGCGAATCACCTCGAAGGCGATGCCCGCGACCAGTGGCAGCACCAGCAGACGCTGGAGTATACGCCAATACCACACCGACCAGCCCATCAGAGCGTGAACGAGCGTGGCGATCACTAGAACAATGATAATGAAGCTAGTGCCGCAGCGCGGATGGATGCGCGACTGCGACCGTACATTGGGCACG
The DNA here is from genome assembly GCA_036504955.1 of Armatimonadota bacterium. Lineage (GTDB taxonomy): Bacteria > Armatimonadota > DTGP01 > DTGP01 > DASXUI01 > DASXUI01. The sequence goes on along the minus strand of DASXUI010000477.1, from coordinate 6,355 downwards.
GTGAGCGCCAGCCCCGCCTCGTAGGCGTTTATGGTCTTGTGCTCCGCCCCGTGGTACTCGAAGACGCGCCGGATGTCCTTGAGCTGGGAGATAACCAGCAGGTATCCCAGGAACAGGGCAAGGCGCAGGACGCCCTCCGCCGCGTTGAGCCAGCGTGAGTCGCCGTGAAGAGTCTTGTGCAGCAGCCCGGCGCCGAGGCTGGGCGCCCACATGAACAGGGCGACCCCGACCCCCAGGCCAAGAACCATGCTGCCGGTGACCGCGGCATCGCGGACACTCTTGGGCCCCTCGGAGACGCCTGCTTTGCCCTCGGCGTCCGCCAAGGCCACGTTGGCACTGAAATGCAGTGCCTTCACTCCCAGCATGAGAGCGTCTAAGAGCGCGAAGGTACCGCGCAAGAAGGGCCGCTTGAGCCAGGCGAACCGGCCTAGGGACGCCTCAACCGGCTCCTTGTGCTCAAGAATCTGGCCGTCGGCTCGGCGACAGACCACGGCGAAGTATCGAGGGCCGCGCATCATGACGCCCTCGATCACCGCCTGGCCGCCGTAGCTAACGGGCTCGCTCACTTCTTCATGCCGTACCGTGAGAGGAACTTGTCCACGCGTCCCTCGGTATCCATTACGCGCTGCTTGCCGCTATAGAAGGGATGGCAAGCGGAGCAGATTTCCACGTGGATGTCCTTGGCGGTGGAGGCTGTCTCAATCACGTTCCCACAGGCACAGGAGATAGTGGTGGGAGCGTACTTGGGGTGAATGCCTTCCTTCATGTTCTCTGTCCGTCCTCCGGGATGGCCACCCAAGCGTGGCCGGCGATGGGTCTCAAGGTGAGACACCAGAAGACATTATATCACGCGGCTACCTGCCAGCCAACAGAGGCCTGACCTAGCGAGTGGGGCCTTGCAGATGGAGAGCGCCGGCGGCCTGTGTGGTTGCCGCGATCGCCGAGAGACGTTCGCGTCTCGGAACTCCAGCCGGTTCGGCCGACGGTTGGTGACAGGCGAGTTGGGGTAGCAGGAAAGCGGTGCATGGCGCACGAGGGATCGTGCGTCCCATGGCGAAAACCTCGATGCTGCTCTCTAGCCTGGATGGCGGTCGGGCGAGGGCCGCGCAAGATGTGGGTTGCACCGGGTCCCGCATCCCAGTGCAGGAGGCTTCTATGCCTGCCTACCTACCAAATGAGGCTTCCGGACGCGAGTCGCCGGTATCGGTTGCTTCCGGTGGGTCCCGCTTCGAGGCATCGGAGGGTAGCGCGACGTCTGGGCCCCAACCCAACCACCCTCTTCTCGATGACGAGCAGGCCACCTACCGCGATGTCCTAGGTCTCTTCGTGGACCTTCTTCAGGGCGACGGGGCGGCGCTCTACCTCACCGGCGACCCGGGTCTGCGGCTCGCAGCGGCCCTCGGCCAGCGCCCCAGCCCGTCAGACCCCCCTCACGGCTCGGTGTGGTGGGCCGCGCACACTGGACAACCCCTGCGACTTGAGGGTGAGCTGGGCGAGACCATGCCCAGAGGTCCCGTGTCTCTCCCCCGCTATCCGACCCTCTGCGTACCCCTAATGGAGGGCGGCTCCCTTCTCGCAGTGATTCAGGTGGAGAGACGGGGCCAGGCCTTCCACGCCGAGGATGAGGAGGCGGCGATCCGCCTAGCCTCAGTAGCCGCTCGCGCCCTCTCCGCCGCGGAGCTTCGGAGCCTCCACCGGGACAAGGAGCTTCAGCTCACCACCGCCCTGGAGGAGAACCGCCGGCTCAGGCTTGAGCGCCACGCCCAGGCGCGCCGGCTGCGGGAGTCCTTCAAGCACATGGGGGTGGCCCTCAGCGCGGGTGTGAACCTGAAGGAGACCCTCCAGACCATCGTTGAGATCGCCTGCAGGCTGCTTCAGGCGCGTAGCGGCGTTCTTAGGCTTCGGGAGGGCGACCTACTCGTCGCGCGGGCGCTGAAGGGCGATGAGCCCGTGCAGAAGCTCTGGAACGTGTCCATTCCGGTGGGCGAGGGCATCGTGGGCGAGGTGGTGGCCTATAGCCGCCCCGCCATTGTGGAGTCCTTCGGTGACGACGACTACCCGTTGAAGGAGCACGTGGTATCCGCCGGCATCCGCAACCTTCTCTCCGTGCCCATCCTGTCCGGTGAGGGAGGCACCGCCCTTGGCAGCCTGTCGGTGCACAACAAGCGCCAGGGGGCCGCCTTCACTCAGGAGGACCTTCAGGCCATGGTCGCCTTCGCGGCGCAGGCGTCCGGCGCGGTGGAAAAGGCGATGCTCCGTGAGAAGGAGCGGGAGGCCGCTCGTGAGGCCTCGGTTCTGCGGGATGTGGCGGCGGCCACGGCCTCGCTGGACTTGGGCGAGGTCCTCGGCGTTGCCTGCACCAAGACCATCGAGGTCGCAGAGGTGGAGCGCTGCGCCATCCTGCTGATGGACCCCGAGAAGTCCGACCTTCGCTGCTCCGAGGTGCGAGGAGTAGACCCTCGGGCGCTGTCCAAGCTGCGGGAGATGCGCATCCGGTTCGACCCCGTGGCGGACGCTCTTTGGCAGCGGCTGAGTGAGGGACAGTTGGTGACCCTGCCCATGGTCCAGGCGGGGTCGGTGATCCTGCGGCGACTAGCCAACCACCTGGACGTCAGGGGCGGCCTGATGGTGCCGCTGAAGGCGCGGGGCGGGCTTATTGGGGCCATTTACCTGAACAACGGCAAGGGGGCGCCTCCCTTGAGCGAGTGGCAGCGGCGTCTGGTACAAGGCATCAGTCGTCAGCTTGCAACCGCGATCGAGACGGCCCGGGTTCACGACCAGAATCGCCGGCGCGTCCGAGAGCTCACGGCCCTCACGAAGGTCGCCGCGGCGGCGGCGCAGACGCTGGACCTGGATGAGTTCCTCGACCTCGCCCTGCGGGAGACGGTGGAGACCTTCGAGGCTGACGCCGGCAGCATCATGCTCTGGCATCCGGAAGGCCCCCATCTGAAGATCGCCGCCCAGTTCGGGCTCCCAGAGCGGCTGGGCCGAAGAGCCACCCGCAAGCTGGGCGAGGGCGTGGCGGGATGGGTGGCGGAGCATCGCGAGCCGCTACTCGCCGCCAACCTGGGCAGCGACCCTCGTTTCAGGGGCATGGTGGATCGCTCCGAGATCCACGCTGCCATGGTGGTGCCCCTGGTAGGCAAAGGGCAGTTGCTGGGGGTGATGAGCGTCAGCGCCGGAACCGAGCACCGTCCCTTCAGGGAGGACGATCTCTCACTGCTCACGACCCTGGCGAGGCAGCTCTCCACGGGCATCGAGAACGCCAAGCATTATGGGGCTGAGCGCAGGATCGCCCAGATCGCGCGCGATACCATCTCGCCTCGGCTGCCGCTTAGGGTGACGGGCCTGGACATCGGCGAGAAACACATCCCGGCTCAGGATGTGGGCGGCGACTACTACGACTTGTTCCCGCTTGGTGACGGCAAGGTGGGGATTCTTGTCTCGGACGTATCCGGCAAGAGCGTGGCGGCGGCTATGCACGGGGCCATGGGGAAGCACTTCCTGCGTGCCCTGTCCTCCGCGTACGATAGCCCCGCGAGAGTGCTGGAGAAGGTGAACCTGCTCATCCACCAGGACACCCCCGATGAGGTCTTCATCAGCGCCTTCTATGGGGTGCTGGACGTGGCCAGGGGCGAGCTGCTCTTCTCCAGCGCGGGGCACTGCCCGCCGCTGCTGGTGAGCTCCGCGGGCGAGGTCCGGGAGCTTCAGGGAACGGGAATGCTGCTCGGGCTCTGGCCCGACTCGCAGTATAGCGAGGAGCGGGTTCACGTGGCGCCCCAGGAGACACTGGTCTGCTACACCGACGGGATCACGGAGGCCAAACGAGCGGGCAAGCTCTTTGGCTACGTGCGGCTGAAGTCATGCGTGGTCAAGAATCGCGCACAGTCGGCACAGGTCATCGCGGACCGTCTCTATCGCCGTACGCTCACCTACTGTGGCAAGCGCGTTGACGATGACATTGCCATCCTCGTGCTGAAGCGGCTGGAAGAGGGTTACGCGAACGGTTCCCTGGGGTAAGCACTCTTTGGCCTTCGCGAGCCCTTGGGGTGCCCCTCCGGCGAGGAAGGAGGGCCGGGACCCAGAGGGAATGGGGCAGTGAGAGGTTTCCCGAAGGAACCCTAGGATAGAGCTCGAATGCCCTCTGGGAAGGCTGTAACTGAGTTGGGATGGGCAGGGCTCGATCTGGCTTAGCTGCCTTCGAGCAGCCGATTGCTATCGGGGTCTTTCTTGACAAAAGATCGTCCCTGTGGTAAGTTGGGTCGAACGTTCTGAGCTCTGCAAGACTCTGGAGGTGAGACGATGCAGAAGACCGACAAGCAGCGAACCAAGAAGCCCTACCAGAAGCCGCGCGTGGATTCAGAGAAGATGTTTGAGACCACCGCATTGGCCTGCGGGAAGTGCGCCTCTGGGCCTGTGTCCCAGTTCCAGTGCGGCGGCGTGCCCTTCAACTCCTAAGGGTCGGCTCCCCAATGGGGAGATGATTGCGGCATGTGTTTCGCGGGGAGAAGGTCGAGATCCGGCGACTTTCTCCCTTTTGTTCGTCTGTACCCCGTAGCGCGCTCGGCAGACTCGCACCGCACCCAGCCCGCATCACGCACGAGGCGCTTGCGCGCCGGGCATGGCGCGAGCTGCGTCAGGCCTCCGGCCCCCTCCGGCTGAGGCCCGTGCCCTGAGCAACCGAAGCATAGTTGGAGCACCCAGCGGGCTGTGGTTGAGCCCATCGGGATTCGTAGTGTCGAGGGCTCGGCGCCCTGGCGCGGCTCTCTTCGGCCTTCAGACGCCCCATGCACCTGGTTGCTGGACCCGTGCCCCTGGCCGCAGGTTCCACGGTGTAGGCCCTCGAACCAATGGCCCAAGCCCTGCCCGCCCCGCTGGCGACGCGCGATTGGAGTTAACGATGGATATCCCCGAGGACCTTGGCGCGCGACTGGCGGACAACCTTCTTCAGGAGGCGATACGCCGTCGGGCCACCGATATCCACGTGGAGCCCCACGCGGAGGGAGCCAAGGTGCGCTATCGCATCGATGGCACCCTCTACGATGGTGAGCCCATCAGCCGGCAGAACCGCTTCGCGGTGATGGCTCGCCTGAAGCAGCTCGCGGGAATGGATACCACCACTCGGCGAATCTGCCAAGATGGGCGGATGTCCTACTCCTTTGAGGACTCCGAGTATTACCTCACCGTGAACGTGGTTCCCTACGTGGATGGTGAGAAGATCGTCGCCAAGGTCCTCCGAGCCGCGGGGACCGTCGGGCTGACCCAGATCGCCGATCCCGCGGACCAGGCGAAGCTGGAGGCGCTGATCTCCAGAACCCATGGCCTGATACTGGTTACCGGGCTGGTGGACAGCGGGCGGACCTCCACTCTCATGTCCCTGGCGGCCCGGTTGGCGGAACGCGGTCTGAACGTGGCCAGCGTGGAGGAGGCGGCCCTCCTGCGAATCCCCGGCGTGCGCCAGGCCGAGGTCAACATGGAGGTCGGGCTCACCTTCCCCATCCTCTTTCGGGCGGTGCTGAGGCAGGACGTAGATGCCATGCTGGTCGGCGAGATGAGGGACCGCGAGGCGGCGCTCCTGACCGCCGAGGCCGCGCTGCAGGGCCGCTTAGTTCTTGCCGGCCTACACACGGACGATGCCCCCTCCGCCATCTCCAGGCTGCTGGACTTGGGCATGCCTGCCTTCATGGCCGCCACGGCCCTCCTGGGGGTCTGCTCTCAGCGCCTCGTCCGGACCATCTGCCCCGGATGCAAGGAGCAGACGACTCCCGAGGCCGAGACGCTGTCGGCTCTGGGGCTTGACCCGGCGGGCGGTACCCCCTTCTACTACGGCCGCGGCTGCCGGCAGTGCGCCGGCAGTGGGTACCTGGGCCGAGTGGCGATTCACGAGATCCTTGAGAACAGCGAGGAGATGCACCATCTGATCATCACTCGCGCGACCAGCCACGCTCTGCGCCAGAAGGCGATCGAGCAGGGGATGGTGACCTTCACCACTGCGGCCGGCAGCCTTGCGATGGCCGGCCGCATCAGCGCGGAAGAGGCCGCTCGCGCCGCCTCCCAGGTGCGCGCCCTGCTCCCCAAGGATGCCACCCGCGCCCCCAAGCCATCAGGAAGCTGACGCGCTACTGGCGATGGTTCGCCTTGCCGATGCGGCGGTCCACGGCGTTCGCGGCCTGATTCCCCCGGAGGTTCCTCTGTACAGCTCTCTCCTGGCATCTGTAGTGGGCATCGTCGAAAACGCGGGGCAACAGGCCCTGCGGTCCCTCGCGGCTGCCGCCTTGGTGGGGGAGCTGAAGGCGGACTCTACGGTCGTCACACGGCTGGACCGCGAGATGGAACAGCTTCTGGAGCCCCAGCT
>DASXUI010000476.1:0-7978 GCA_036504955.1 Armatimonadota bacterium | reverse complement strand
GCAGCCGCAGGAAACCGGGCCGCTCGGTCAGGGACCACTTCGAGTCATCGGGAGCATGGTTCCACTGCCAGACCGGCTGGAGCACCGAGGAGGAGAAGTCGTCGCCTCGGGCATAGGGCGCGGAGGCAGCAGAAGCGGAACCGGTGTCCGGCTTGGCCCAGATCCTTGGCGTACGTCCCAGGTTGCCGGGCAGGCCGAAGTAGGGCCAGCCCTCGTGCCAGGTGATGGGCGCCAGACAGGTGAGACGCCCCACCGACCCGTAGTCCATGTGCGAGAAACCCCAGTAGACGCCCTTTGGAGTGCTCACGACCCCACCCTGGTGCAGCCCACGAGCGCCTCCCCTGCCGGGGCCGGGTGGATTCACCTTGAAGGGAGGGCGGGGGCCGCCTGGCGCCAGCCCGTGGAAGCCTCCCAGCCCGAAGTCCTCGCCGAGGCTGATGGCGGGGTTCACCTCGTAGGGCCCCTCCGGCCTGTCTGCGCGGGCGCAGGCCAACCGCATCTTCCCGTCATACCAGGCGCTGGTGATGTAGTACCGACCGTCCACCTTGTAGAAGTGCGCGCCCTCGCCCATCAGGCTGTCACTGGCGAACAAGGCTCTCTCAGTGCCGGGAACCACGTCCGTGAGCTCGTCAGTCAGCCGGACAAACCTGATGTCGCGGTACCCCCAGACGATGTAGGCGCTTCCATCGTCATCGAACAGGACCGACGGGTCGTGGAACCCGCGCTTCATCACCGTCCGCTGCCATGGCCCGGCCGCGCTGGCGGCGCTGAAGATGTGGGTGTTCTGCCCCCGGATGTTGGTGAAGATCAGGAAGCGGCCCCGATGATGCCGGAGGCACGGAGCCCAGATGCCTTGCCCGTAGATCCCCTGCCCGTCCTGGAGCCTGTACTCCGGCCCGTAGTCCAAACGGTCTACGGCGTAGCTAAGGTGCTCCCAGTTCACCAGGTCCCGGGAGTGCAGAACCGGCAGGCCCGGCATGGCGTGCATCGTCGTGCCGGTCAGGAAGTAGTCGTCCCCAACGCGGATCATGTCCGGGTCCGAGAACTCGTCGTAGAACAACGGGTTGGTATAGGTGCCGTTTCCGTTGTCGGCGACCCACGTCCGCATCGCGGTGCTCATGGTCTGGGAAGCGTGGGGGTCATCGCGGTGACGCCTTGACCCTGAGAACGGTAAGCGAGTGGGGAGGCAGATTGTGGCTGAACGATGGTCCCACGCCGGAAACAGCCGCCTGCCTGGGGGCCACCTTGCGCGGCTCCTCAAGTGAGTTGACTGCCTCGGGCTCGCCGGATAGAACGATGACCGTGGCGCTGGGCTCCACCCGGCCAGCCCCCCGCAGATTCACCGCCAGCTCCACCGCCTGGGATCCGGCATTCACGGCCTTCAGAACCACGGCGCCATCGGTCTTGTCGTAGGTGGCCGTGGCGAAGATGGGAGAGGCGGCGGCAGGTGCCGACTCGTAAGTGGCATCGGTGACTAGCTTGTCGTCGACGAACCCGCGGGCGCGGTGCCCGGTGACTTCGAGGCGCAGGTCGTACCACCGCCCCGCCTCCACCACGAAGGGCGCGCTCGGTCCGTAGGCCGCGCGGTCACCGCCCTCGGAGGCCTCGCACCGCGCGAGGGTGTTGCCCCAGCCTCCCACGTTCCACCAGTGGTAGTGGTCACCGTCGGCCGCGTGCCAGAGGACGATGAACCCTTCCTGGCCGCCCAGCTTCCGAGCCCGCAGGCGGATCGTGTAGTCCTCCCAGCTCCTGTCACCGGCGATAGCCCAGCCCTCGGCACCGGGACGAGAGACCCCAAGGGTGCCATCCCGCACGCGCCAGTCGCCGCCGGTGAAGTCCCAGCTCTTGGGGTCGCCAGCCGCCTCGGGCGTCAGCAGCTTCCGTCCGTCCGGTGCTGTAACTGAGATGTCCGAGTACTCGACCTGCGTGTGCCAGGAGCCAACGCCCACCGCACCCTTCGGCGCGCGGAGGGGCACTGTCACTCGCGGCACCTCGAGCTTGGCCGGAAGGACCACATCCCCTTTGCTCTGAGCCAGCATCACCTGCGCGTAGTAGCTGGCCGAACCGAAACTCCGCAGGGCATCGTATCCGATCAAGTTGGTGTTCCACTGCCACGCCTTGGGGTAGCCCTTGGCCGGGTCCGCCGGGCTCACGTTGACCAGCAGCGGAGCGTAGCACTCCATGGGCACTGCGTCGGAGTTCTTCTCGAGCCCCATCACGAAGGCCGCGTCGGCCAGGGCTGAGCTGAGGTTGGGCGTCGGGCGCCCCTCCTGAGCCGCCCACTCGCCGACGAAGGTCTTGATCCCGTCAGGCTGCCGCCCGTTCCATCCGCCGCCATTGAAGGTGAGCGTGGGCGCCGCGCCTTCGGACTTGTCGTAAGTGGTAGCCATCCGGAACAACTGGCTCGCGCTTCGGTAGTAGTGGTCGTCGTAGAGATCCGGCCTGAAGCTCTTGACCGGCGCGCTGGCGATGATCATCAGGCGCGGGTACTTGGCGCGGATCGCCTTGGCCATCTGCGTGAACCGCCCATCGTAGCTGCCGGACCGGTCGAACCAGTCCTCGTTGCCGATCTCGACGTAGCGCAGTGGGAAGGGCTCGGGGAACCCATCGGCCGCGCGCTTCCTCCCCCACTTGCTGCTGGCAGGGCCGCAGACGTACTCAATCTCCTCCAGTGCCTCCTGGGTATAGGCCGCCATCTCGGGACCGCCCGCCCACACGTGGTCGCCGTTCAGAACGTAGCCGGCGAAGAGGCCCAGCACCGGCTCCGCGCCGAGCTGCTTGCACCACAGCAGGTACTCCGGAAGCCCGAACCCATCGGAGGAGCGGTAGCCCCAGCAGCCCATGTGGCCGGGTCGCAGCTCGGCCGGACCGATCATCTGCTTCCAGTTGAACCGATCCGCGAACCGTCCGCCCTCCAGGTAGTTGCCCCCGGGCAGGCGGATGAACTTCGGCCGGAGGTCCGCCATGAGCTTCATCAGATCCGGCCGCAGTCCGTTCGGGGTGTCCTGGTAGGTTGGAGGGAACAGCGAGACGAGACTGAACCAGACGCTGCCCGGTCCTTTGGCGGACAGCACGAAGCGCGCCTTCGCCGTCGTCTTGGCGTCGTGCCCCGTGCGCAGCGTGACCGTGTACTTCTGCCAGCGAGCGGAGATGGGCCGTGTGTCAGCCTGGGCGACGGTGGCGCCCCCATCGTCGAGGCGGATCGATGCCGTCACCGGGCCGGCGAATCCGCCGGAAGCCTTGGCGTAAAAGCTGGCGGTATAGGCGGTGTCCGGCCACACCGGAATGCCCCAGTAGCCGTCATTCCCGACACCGGACTCACCGTCGCCGAGGTTAAGCCTGAGGCTGACGGGCAGCGCCGCGTTCACCGGGTCTGCCAGATCCGTGGACACCTTGGCGCCGCCGACCACCGACCAGTGGATCGGGGCGCCGTTTACGGCTGGCCCGGGGTCCTGGAAGGTGCGGTTCTGGATGAGCTCGGCGAACAGCCCCCCGTCGTAGGCGTGGTTGATCTCCTCGGTCATGAGCCCGAAGAAGGTGGGCGGCAGGGTCACACCGGGCTTGTTCACATCCACCTGCAGCGTGGCATTCACGTCTGATCGAGCCGGGGCTCCCGACACGCAGACGAACGCCGAGACCAGCGCCAACCACAGTGCCGAGAACACCAGGGGTCTAGCCGCGAAGCTCATGTGTCCTCCACCTCCCGAGTTGAACCATCCGTGATCTGCAAAGAAGGCCGGACCATGCCACCACGGCTCAGCCCCGAGCGACTAAGCTACCGCCGATTGCTCCCGCCCTTGCGGGGCGCCGCACAGGTCGCCCCCTCCAGCAAGACTTCAGGCACGACCCGCGTCGGCACCGGCTCCGACGGGCTCTCGATCTTACGCTGCAGCATGTCCACCGCCCCCTCTCCGACCTCCCGCATCCGGTTGCTGACCGTGTGGATGGGGATGAACCAGCGGTCATCGAGCCGGTTGTGGAAGTGTATGAGCGAGAGGTCCCGCGGTACACCCAAGCGCAAGAGGTGCGCGGCCCGCACAACCGCCATCGATTCGGTAAGCTCATAGGCGATCACCGCGGTCGGCCGGTCGAGCCCCGTCAGCAGCTCCAGTACCGCCTCCACACGCTGATCCACGGTCCCGCTGCCTGGTCCGCGCCAGTCCGCCGGAAGGCGATGCACCCGGGGCGCCCTCCCTGCCGATATCATCGCTTGCTCGTAGCCTAACCGCCGGTCACCCTCGCTGTAGTGCGGACTGTACCGTGGCTCGGTCTCGACATAGGCGATCCGCTCGTGCCCCAGGCGCAGCAGGTACTCGACCGCCATGCTCCCGCCCGACAGATCGTCCGGGTGGATGCCGTCATACGCCTGCTTCGAGTTCAGAAAGACTGCGGGGATCCGGAGGTCCCGGATGCGCTCCAGGTAGGGCGGAGGTGCTCCGCCATGCCGGTTCACGAAGACGCCGTCCACGGAGAGCTCGCGCATCGCGCGCGCCACGTAGGAGTCGCCGCTCGCGTCCACGTCCGGCACCTCGGTAAGGACCAGATGGAGGTCCCTGGCGGCGATGGCCGTGGTCAACCCGTAGAGGAGCTCAACTGGGAGGTACTGGCCCACCTGCGACTGGATGAGCGCGACGCTTCCGAAGCGCCCCGCCCTCACTGCCCGAGCGGACGCGTTGGCACGATACCCCAGTTCCTGGGCGACCTCCAGCACCCGCTGCTGGGTCTCCGGCCGGATACGCTGTTCCGTGCCCCGCCCGTTGAGGACGTGGGTGACAGTCGCGCGGGACAGCCCCATATGGGCGGCGATCGTGGCGATGGTCGGATGGTTCGTTTGCGGCCTGGCCATCACGGCCGAACCCGGGCAGCGATGTGGACAGGGCCGGCATTTACCCCCGTGGCACACCGAGGCAAGGCCTCTAGGCGCCGCCGCGCCTGGGCGGTCCGCAGGCCAAAGACACGCTCGCGTCCCCTAGAACCCACTCGTTCTTGTCCTCCACTGAACCCGCTCCGCGACCGCGTTCCGACGGAGAGCGGCGCGCCCTGGTGGCGTGCTATTTCGTGGTAGCACGAGTCTAGCACTCGCTCTGCCCTTTGGCAAGCGCCAGCGGCTTGGGTCATAGGACGCGGGAAGGAGGCACAAGGGCGAAGGTCAGGAGCGGGTCGGGGCTCGCCGGATCCAGTGCGCGACTCACGCTCCTGCCAGGCGCCGACCTTCCACCGGCCGCGCCGCATCGGCGGAAGCTGGCCGGCGCGACGGCGGCCCTCTAGAGGTGCCCCGGTCTGAGTACATCGGCAGGCCTACGCGGGCGGCGTGGGCAGTGGACCCCGGAACAGGGCTGCTGGCGGCCGTGGCAAGAGCGACGGAGGCGAAGCATGGGGCGACCCTGGGCCAGGTGGGTGTTCAGTCGCCCAGGCGACGCTCTACAGAGCGCCCCTCCAGGAGCCCATGCGTGGCCGCCGAACGGGAGAGCTGAAGATGGCCCGGGGTATCGAGGATCCCCCATTCGCCCCGGCCGTAGTGAGGGAAGTAAGATGAGCCATACCCGGAGAGCCTTCCTCTACCAGGTCCTTGGCGCCTGTATGGCGTCGAAGGCAACGGCACTCCAGCGCCGTGCTCCCGCGGTCGCCCGCCGTAACCCTGAGCCTTTCATCGGCTACGGCCTGGTGAACCTCTGGTACACCATTGATGCCGCCAGACTGGCAGCGAGGTTGCACGCCGCCGGCTGCAACTTCACCGAGATTGAGTATGTGGCCTGGTTCAACGAGGCCGCTCGCCGTGGGGAGTCGGCGGAGACTCGGGTGCGAGCGGCCCAGCGACTCGTGAAGGCGATGCGGCGGCGCAACATCACCACGATGATCTCCCTGGTGAACTGGAACGGCAGCGCCCAACGAAAGCAGGATGACGCCTGGTTCCTCGAGCGCCTGCGGGAGATTCGTTCCGTCATCGGCCCAGACCGCGTCATCCTGCTGCCGGTCTCCGAGCCGGACGGCCAGGAGGGGGGCAAAGCCTACCGGTGGGCCGAGATGGCGACGCGGGAGTGGCCGGGGCTCCGAGCCGGCAACGGCGACGTTGGGCGCGGCGACCCTCGCGTTCCCGGCTTCGACTACGTGGACTGGCATCACTGTGACGACTTCACCGAGAAGACGCTGCGGCTGACCACGGCGGGGAAGCCTACACTCAACAACACCGATTGCGGCCCCGTACTGAACCCCGGCCCCACCAGAGCGGCCGCGATGGCCAGGATCGCCTTGGCCCGAGGAGCCCACTTCGGCGTTTACGGCTTCAAGGACAGCTCCATCGATGAGACAGTGATCCGCGCGCTGGGCGAAGAGATCTGCCGGCGCCGTGAAGCCAAGACTACACCTGCCTCTATGCCTCACTCCTGACGCGAGATGCCTAGTGACAGACGCTCTGCTGGCGTTCGTGGTCCATCACCCGTGCACCAGCAGCCTGTCAGTAGTTGTGTGACGAACCACTAGTGGTCTGTCACACACGTTCTGCAAGTGTTTGTGGTTCGTCACGCGCACGCCAGTGGTCTGCCAGCGGTTGTGTGACCAGCCACCAGTGGTCTGTTACACACGTCCTGCTGGTATCTGCTCTAAAAATGGGCCCGTTATGTCAATAGCCGCCCCAATCTGTACCACCCAGAGTCGGGTGGATCTGTACCACTTGGGCTGGCGGAGGTCGTTGCCTGGTAGTGGGTTAGGACTCAGTCAGAGCTGAGGGAGAGCCTCCTTCCTGGGGGAACAGGGAACGTCGTTGGCGTTGGCGGTAGCTCTCGCCGGTGAGGGCCGTGAGTTGGGCGTGGTGGGTCAGGCGGTCCAGCGCGGCGGAGGCCAGCAGTCCGTCGCCGAAGACCTCCGCCCACTCCGAGGGCGCCCGGTTGCTGGTGAGCAGGATGCTGCCCCGCTCGTAGCGGCGCTGCAGGATCTCGTAGAGGTCCTCGGCTCCCGCGGCGCTGACGGGCCGTAGGCCGAAGTCGTCCAGGATCAGCAGGTCCACGCTGCTCAGCTTCTGGAACCGCCGGGGATAGGTGCCATCGGCCCGGGCGGCATAGAGGCCCGCCAGGAGCCGGTGAGTCGAAGCCGCCAGGACTCGGTAACCCCGGGAGAGCGCCTCGTAGCCCACGGCGATAGCCAAGTGGCTCTTGCCCACGCCGGTCGGTCCGTAGAGCAGCCAGTTCTCCTGGCGGGCGATGAACTCACAGCTCGCCTGGCGCAGGATGAAGGCCCGGTCCAGGGTGGGCAAGGCGGCGAAATCGAACTGGCTGAGCCGCTTGGGCCGCTCGAAGCCGGCCTCGTGTTCCCGGCGTTCCAGGACGTGCTGGTGGCGCCGGTCGATCTCGTCCTCGAGCAGCAGGGCCAGGAACTCCAGCGGGGAGAGCTGCTGACTCTGAGCCAGCTCCACCCGTGCGCTGAGGGTGTTCAGTATGCCCGAGAGCTTCAGCTCCTTGAGCTTGGGGGCTAGCGGATGGGTCAGCAGGAGGAGGCCTCCGAGCCAAAGAACTCCTCGGGGGTCCGGGCATGGGCATAGGTTCGCGGTGGCGAAGGGGCAAAGGTCTCCCCCTCTTCGGTGAGGGGCGCGCTTTCGAGCCCTGCGGCCAGGATGGCCTTGACTCGCCGGTAGCGCGGGTCGCCGTAGTGCAGCGCTCGGGCGCAGGCCGCCTCCAGGCGCTCCCGACCGACCTGGCTCTCCAGTCCCACCAGGCTCTGGACCGCCCTCAGGTTGTCGGCGGAGGACTGCACTAAGAGGTAGAGGACCAGGAGGTGACACGACTCCCCGACTTGCTGAGCGCGCTCCTGACAGACCTCGGGCGTGCGCTCCAGGTAGAGGGCCTTCTCCTGGGGGTAGTGCTCCAGGCGAGTGAAGCGCTCCCCGCGGCTCTGGGCTCGGGGATGGGTGACCACGAGCTGGGTGCCTCGGTAGAGCTGGAGGGTGTGCTCGTAGAGGTGGGCTTCCAGAGTCTGGCCCACCAGG
>DASXUI010000475.1:0-6869 GCA_036504955.1 Armatimonadota bacterium | reverse complement strand
ATCCAAGGGCCAGGAAGCCGGAGGACCGTGCTCCACTGTCCCGCGTGCGTCCCCTCACCCCCAAGCCGGGGGTCCCTCGTGAGGGGTGCGCTCCCATCTCCATCATTGTCGGGAGCTACTCGCACGCTGTTTAGGTGTGTCAGTCTATTGGCTAAGCTGAGAGGGCCAGCAGCAGAGGCGAGCCGGCCCAGGTCGTAGTAGCGACCCGCTTGTGGCGGGCGCAAGGGGTGGCGCTTGGCCGCTGGTGCCGTGCCCCAGCAGCCTTCAGGAGAGGGTCGGGCGTGGCCTGAGCAGCCCCGGTGAGATGGCTGTGGCGTAGCCTCCGCTGCCCGGTGGAGCGTGTGGAAGCCCCCGTCATGCAAGGCGCACGAGCACCTCGTTCGTTGTGCTGGTTAGGTCGGCGGGCCGTGAGGGAGGCGGCAGTCCTCTACAACAGATGCCCCTGACCATGCTGGGGTGCGCGGCCAGCCGCTTGCGGAGACAGGTCAGGCGGTAGGGGTCAGCGCTGCTGAGGGGTCAGTTCTCCAGGGAGCGGTGGCTTCGCTGGATGGCACGGAAGTGGTCCAGCGCCCGTCCGGTACCGATGGCGACGCAGGACAGGGGGTCGTCGGCCACGCGCACGGTCACCTTCGTTTCAATTTGCAACAGGCGATCCAGCCCGCGGAGCAGCGCGCCGCCGCCCGTGAGGTAGATGCCGTTCTCGATGATGTCCGCGGCCAACTCCGGCGGGGTCTCCTCCAGCACGGCCTTCACCTTCTGGACGATGGCGGAGACGGGTTCGGACAGAGCGGAGCGGATCTCCGGGGATGTAACCTCGATGGTCTTGGGCAGGCCCGAGACCAGGTCGCGTCCGCGGACCTGCATCTTGAGCTCTGATTCGAGGGGGTAGGCGGAACCGATCTTGATCTTGATCTCCTCCGCCGTGCGCTCGCCCGTCTGGAGGTTGTACTCGCTCCGGATGTAGCGCGACACCTGCTCGTCAAGCTTGTCGCCAGCCACCCGGAGGGACTTGCTGGTGACGATGCCGCCCAGGGACAGGACCGCGACGTCGGTGGTGCCACCGCCGATGTCCACCACCATGTTGCCGATGGGGTTATCGATGGCGAGCCCCGCGCCTATCGCGGCGGCCATGGGTTCCTCGATCCACTCCACCTCTCGGGCGCCAGCGTCCAGCGCCGCGTGCTTCACGGCGCGTCGCTCCACGTTGGTGGCTTCCGAGGGGATGCAGATGAGCACGCGCGGGCGGAGAAAGGAGAGCTTGCGGAAGCCGCAGGCGCGGCGGATCAGCTCCGCCAGGATCTGCTGCGTGTGGGTGTAGTCCGCGATCACCCCATCGGACATGGGGCGGATGGCAATGATGCTTCCGGGGGTGCGGCCCAGCATCAGCCGAGCGTCGTCCCCGATGGCCTGGATCTCCTGCGTATCCTTCGAGACAGCGAGAACCGCCGGCTCTCGAAGGATGACGCCCTTGCCCTTCAGGTAGACGAGGATGTTTGTGGTGCCGAGATCGATGCCGATCATCGGCGTGAAGTTCAGCATGGGCGACTACGCATTCGAGTAAGCGCTAAGCTAGTGGGAGAAGGGCAGAGCGCCCCGTCCGGAGACAGGGCGCTCAACACGGGTGCATCAGCCCGCGTGGCTCGCGAGGCGCTACCGACTCGGGAGCCGCGCGGGTCACCGGAAGCTTACGGTGCCGGATGCGGACCTGGGGATATGTTCACTGAGTTGGTGGGCTAGCCCTTCCGGGGCTACGCACGTCCGTCACGGCTCGCGCCCTCGCTTACTGAGAAGGCGGGCAGGCGAAGCCGGTCACACGTAGCTAAGCAGGCCTCGGCGGCTCTCGGCGTCGCACCGAGTCACCTGGGCGCCCAGGGTCTGTAGCTTTTGTACCAGGTTCTCGTAACCACGGTCAATGTGCTCGAGTCCGGCGATCTCAGAGTCGCCCTCGGCGGCCAGGGCGGCCAACACGAGCGAGGCGCCAGCCCTCAGGTCCGGGGCGGTAACCTCGGCGCCGGTCAGCTCCTCCACGCCCACGATCACGGCGGTCTGTCCACTGACTCGGATATCCGCGCCCATGCGTTGAAGCTCACCGGCGTAGCGGAACCGCTTCTCGAAGACGGTCTCCGTGATTACGGCGGTGCCCTGGGCTACAGAGAGCAGTGCGGCCATGGGGGGGTGCATGTCGGTGGGGAACCCGGGATGGGTGGTGACCGTGAGGTCGGCGGAGCGCACGCGGCGCGGAGCCATGACGCGAATGGCTGCGACGGGGATGGGCTCCGGGAACTCGCGGTCGTAGACCTGCATGGGAGGACCGTCGATGTCCACGCTCACACCCATCTCCAGCATCTTGAGCAAGATGGGCTTCACGTGCTCGAGGACGGCGTTCCGGATCACCATGTCCCCGCCGGTGATGGCGGCGGCGACCATGAAGGTGCCGGTCTCAATGCGGTCCGGGATCACTCGGTGCTTCACCGGATGGAGACGCTCCACGCCCTCGATGACGATGCGTTTGGTGCCGTCACCGGTGATTCTGGCGCCCATGGCCCGCAGCAGGTTGGCCAGGTCCTGGATCTCCGGCTCCTCGGCCGCGTTCTCGATGGTGGTGGTGCCGTGGGCCAGGGTGGCCGCGGTCAGGATCTGGTTGGTGGCGCCTACGGAGGGGTAGTCCAGCAGGATGTTGGCGCCGTGCAGGCCGTCGGTGTGGCCCTCGACGAAGCCATGCTCCGTGGTGAAGGTGGCCCCCATGGCGGCCAGGCCCTTCACGTGGAAGTCGATGCTCCGGGCTCCGATGTCGCAGCCGCCGGGAAGGGCGACGCGGGCGGTACCGTACCGGGCGAGGAGCGGGCCGAGGACGCCGAAGGAGGCCCGCATCTTGCGAACCAGATCGTAGCTGGTCTCGGAGGTGTTTACGTAGGATGCATCTACTTCCAGCCGGTGGCCGGAGAGCCAGCGAACACGCGCGCCCAACTGCGCCAGCATGTCCGTCATTGTGTGGATGTCCCCAATACTGGGGACGTTGTCAAGAATGGTGGCTCCTTCGGCCAGAAGCGTGGCCGCCAGGAGCGCGAGAGCGGAGTTCTTACTGCCGCTGACCTGAACAGCGCCGGTCAGCCGGGCGCCACCTGCTATATGTATCTTTTCCAAGAAGCTACTGCCCCCTTAGCCTCGGAATAAGTCTATCGGACCAGGCTGGCTGCTGCTCGTGGGCTGGTGCCGCCTCCTGCCACGATGTTATCGGCAGCGGTCGGCTCCGTCCGCAGTAAGCCCCTGCTAAGGTCCTTCTCTATCCAGTTCTACCTGGGATAGCAAGGAACCTGGAAGCAGGGCGCGGCACATACCTGGGGAGTACTACAGCATGCCCGTCTCTCCCACTCAGGAAAACGCACCTGTCCCTTATCCGTCACTTCCCCAGTTCACCCGCCCGCCAGCCTGGCTGGGGACGTTCAGCCGGTGGTCAAGCCAACCAGTGGCACCGCGCGGTTTGGGGTGACCCGGCTGCCCCGCCGGACCGGTCTTCTGGGGCTCCCGCGCCGCCCATAGCCACAAGCGACTTCGCCACCAAGACACCAAGACACCAAGACACCAAGAGAACCGAGGCTAGGTACCGCCCTGCGATCCTCCGAGCCGCTGGCTCTCCTGCTATCGAGGGACGCCAGGATCCGCAGGTTGGGCCGCGGATTCCCCTCGCTGTGCTCTCCGTATCTCAGTGGCAGGCAATTCCCGGCCCTTCTTGGCGTCTTAGTGCCTTTGTGGTGTAGTAGCCTCTCGCCGCTAACCTAGTGGCAGGTTCACTTCTGCCGCCCGCCGAAGGGGCACTTGGTTGGCCCTCGCGCCGGCCGGTGACCCTCTCCTGGTCGGCGTCCCGGTGGGCGAGCTTGCGGCTATCCGCACCGCCCACGAGCCACAGGCGCCTCGTCGATCGTGTGGGCCAGGGAGACGGCGGCCCAAGACCCTCTTTGGAGTACCCACACTGAACGCCAACAAGACAGCGGGGCTGGGAAGCTCCAGAACAGGCCAGCTACTCTCCTCGCTCCGCAACTGGGCGGCCTTGCTGGTTCTTGGGCTAGTGCTCAGCGTCGCCACCGAGGGGCGTTTCCTTTCCGCCACCAACCTAGAGAACATCCTCCACCAGACGGCCATCAACACCATCCTCGCGGTGGGCGTGACCTTCGTCATCCTCACGGGCGGGATCGACCTCTCGGTGGGCTCGGTGCTGGCGCTCTCCGGTGTTCTGCTGGGCATGGCGCTGCACCGCACGGACTCGGCACTCGTCGGGCTCCTGGCGGGGATGAGCGTGGGGGCGGCCTGCGGCCTGGTGAACGGCCTGGCGACCGCCGTTGGGAAGGCTCCCGCCTTCGTGACCACCCTGGGCATGATGAGCGCGGCTCGCGGTCTGACGCTCTTCCTGACGGACGGCCAGAGTGTGTCGCGTTTCCCCGATTCGTTCCAGATGCTGGGGCTGGGGGTGGTTCCGGTAGCTGGGTTCCTGGTGCCGGCGCCCTTCCTGGTGGCGCTGACGGTGGTGCTGTGCGGGGCGGCCATCGTGCGTTTCACGGCGGCAGGACGCTACATGCTGGCTTTGGGCGGCAGCGAGCAGGCCGCGCGACTCTCCGGCGTGGCCGTGGTTCGGTACAAGACGCTCGTCTACACGCTCAGCGGCCTCTGCGCGGGGCTGGGGGCGGCGGTGCTGACCGCCAAGTTCAACAGCGCCCAAACGAACGCGGGAACGGGCTACGAGCTGGATGCCATCGCCGCCGTGGTACTGGGCGGCACCAGCCTCTCGGGCGGCAAGGGCAGCATGCTGGGCACGCTCAGTGGGGCGCTGCTCATCGGGGTGCTGCGCAACGGCCTCAACCTACTTCGGGCCCGGCTGGGCCTCTCGCCGCACCTGCAAGACATGGTGATCGGCGCCATCCTCGTGCTGACCGTGATCGTGGACCACCACAGAAGAAGGAGCTAGGTATGGAGAGGCGTTCATTGAGATCGATGCCCTGGGCTCGCGGCGCCGGAGTCGCGGTACTTGCCGTGCTGCCTCTGCTGCTGGCGGCCTGTCAGAAGCCTCCAACCGAGAGCGCCGCGCCCCCGTCCGGCGGCTCGGCGAAGGGCGAGAAGCCCGTGGTCGCGCTGGTCATCAAGACCCTCAACAACCCCTTCTTCACCCCGATGCGTGAGGCAGCGCAGAAAACGGCTGAGCAGCAGGGCGTGCAGCTTCAGGTGGAGGCTCCACCCAACGAGACCGACTACGAGCAGCAGCACAACCTCATCCAGAACGTGATCGCCCAGAAGGCGAGCGCCATCCTGATCGCCCCTGCGGACTCCGTGGGCGTGGTGCCGGTGCTCGTTTCCGCCCAGAAGGCGGGGATCCCCGTGATCAACATCGACAACCGGGTGGACGCCAAGACCGCGCAGGCGGCCGGGCTGAAGCTGGCGGGCTACGTGGGCGCCGACAACCGTGAAGGTGGGCGACTGGCGGGCGAGACCTTGGTCAAGCTGCTGGGCGGCAAGGGGCAGGTCGCCATTCTGGAGGGCATCCCCGGCGCCGACAACGCGGAGATGCGGAAGGCCGGCGCTCAAGACGCCTTCAAGGCCGCGCCCGGAATCAAGGTGGTCGACTCCAAGACGGCGCATTGGCAGACGGCTGAGGCGGAGACCGTCTTCGCGGATATGCTGCAGGCGAATCCGAGCATCCAGGGCGTGTTCGCCGCCAACGACATGATGGCGCTGGGCGCGATCCAGGCCATCGCGGCGGCCGGCAAGACCGGCAAGGTTCGCGTGGTGGGCTACGACAATCTGAAGGAGGCGCAGGACGCCATTCGTGAGGGGAAGATGGACGCCACGATCGAGCAGCATCCGGACCTGATGGGCAAGGAGGGCGTGGCTCTGGCGAAGGCCATTCTGGATGGCAAGAGGCCCACGAAGACCGAGGTCCTGGTGCCGCTGGAGGTCATCACCAAGGCGAAGCTCGCCGCAAAGTAGGGTGAGCCTATTGCCCGGAGGTCCCTCCGGAACACGTATGGCCAGGGGGCCTCTAGAAGGCTCAGAAAAGCTCGATCTGGAGGGCTCCGGCGGGGTGGCGCTGGGGGAGGCCCAGGAGGTCCTTGAGGCGGTTCACCGTCGTGGGGGAGTGGCCCGTGTAGTGGTTGTTGACGAAGACCAGGCAGCTCAGGCCTCGGAAGGCGATCTCCTCCAGCGCCCGCGCCCACTTCTCGAGCTCGTCCTCACGGTCCATCACAACCCGGTCCTTGGAGACGATCTGCTTGTGGTCGCCCAGCAGCCGCAGATAGGTGAGCTGGGAGGTCGTGGGGATGGTGCGGGGCATACCGGGCATGTCCACGCCAACCCAGCAGATTCCGAGCTCCCGCAGGGCATCGGCGGTCTCCGAAGTCATCCAGTCCGGGTCCCTGAGCTCCAGCGCGAAGGGGACGTCCCGAGGCAGCTCCCGCAGGAACCCCATCAGCGCCTCCCGTCGGTCGGGCCGGAAGGAGGGCGGCATCTGGATGAGCAGGGCGGACAGCTTCTCGCCCAGCGGTTCCACCGCCTTCACGAACGCCAGAAGTTCCTCGGTCGCGCCCTCGAGGCCCTTCTCGTGGGTGATGGAGCGGGGCAGCTTCAGCGTGAAGCGGAAGTCCGGCGGCGTCTCGCGAGCCCAGGTACGGACGGTCCAGGCGCGCGGGATGCCGTAGAAGGTGGTGTCGAGCTCGACGGTATCGAAGACCTCCGAGTACCGTTTGAGGTAGTCATCAGGTCGGGTGCCGCGCGGGTAGAACGGCCCCACCCACTCGCGGTAGCTGAACCCCATGGTCCCTACACGGATCTGCGGCATGCCCTGACCCCCCGAGGGCCTGAAGAGGTGGAGAGGCGAGGGGGGG
>DASXUI010000474.1:0-7282 GCA_036504955.1 Armatimonadota bacterium | reverse complement strand
TTGCGAAGCTGCGGCGTTTCCCTTGGCGACACTGATCCTAACGGACCGGCTTCTGAAGGCGCCGGCCGCGTAGGGGCCGCCAGACGCAAGCGGGGCGTCCGGTCGCGGTGCCTGGCACTGGGGCTGCTCCTTGCATCGGTGGTTCTGGCTACCTCGGGAGCCCCGCGCAGTGAAGTGTCGCGGCACCGATCCCCTCGCGAGGTGGCCTTCTCGCCTGATGGGCGGATGCTGGCGGTCACCGATGCGACGGCCGGCGAAGTGGCTTTGGTCGACCCGCGCACGGGGCGCGCCACGCACCGCGCCGCCGTGAGCCCCGACTCGGGCGGGCTCGCCTGGCAGCGTGAGGGGAACTGGCTCTGGGTCGCGGAGCGGCTGCGAGGGACGCTTGCCGAGGTGGATGGCTCCTCGGGACGCGTGCTCCGGCGCGTCAGCGTGACTCCTCGGCCTCAGGGGCTGGCCCTCGCGCCCAAGCGACGGCTGCTGGTCGTGACCGACCCTGGCATTGGCCGCGTCTCCTTCGTGGATTCCGCCTCGGGCAGGGCTCTCGGCTCTGCGCCGGTGGGCGGGCAGCCTGGGACCTGCGCCGTGACGCCGGACGAGGCGCTCGCGGTGGTGCCGTCACTGCTCCCCTCGGACGACGCCTCAAACCCGCTCAACGCCGCGGCCGTCTCCCTCCTCAGCCTCGGCTCCCTGAAGGCCGTCGGTCGCCTCAGGCTGCCGGCGGGCTCCGCCCTCGCGCGCGGTGTTGCCATCTCCCCTGACAGCAGGTGGGCTTACGTGGCCCACACCCTCGGCCGTACCAACATACCCACCACTCAGTTGGATCAGGGATGGGTGAACACCAACGCGCTGAGCGTGCTGGACCTTCGGGCGCGACGGGTGTACGCCACCGTCCTGCTGGACCGCCCCTTGGAGGGAGCCGCCGACCCCTGGGGTTGCGCCCTCTCGCGAGATGGCGCGACTCTGTGGGTTACCCTCAGCGGCGTCCACCAGATGGCCCGGATCGACCTCCGGCGGCTGCACGAGCTGCTGGCTGGGCGCCTACCTAACAAGACCTGGCTGGCCCGCCCCTCGGCGGAGTACAGCCTGGGTTCCCGGAACACCTGGCTGCGCATCGCGCAGGATCCGGAGCGGCGGAGCGAGCTGTCCAACGACCTGACAGCGCTGCAGGTGGCGGGCGTCCTGAAGCGGTGGCCGCTGCCCTGCGTGGGCCCCCGGGGACTGGCGCTGTCGCCGGATGGCGGGACCCTGGCGGTGGCCGGGTACTTCAGCGGCACGGCCCTTCTGTGCGACGCAGCGTCCGGTCGCCTCAGGAAGTCCCTCTCTCTCGGCGCTCAACAGAGCCCCGGCCTGACCCGGCGAGGGGAGCGCACCTTCCACGATGCGACCTACGCCTTCCAGGGGTGGCTGAGCTGCGCCACCTGCCACCCGGAGGGCGCCCGCGCCGACGGCAT
This sequence comes from Armatimonadota bacterium, assembly GCA_036504955.1. GTDB lineage: Bacteria > Armatimonadota > DTGP01 > DTGP01 > DASXUI01 > DASXUI01. The sequence goes on along the minus strand of DASXUI010000474.1, from coordinate 5,828 downwards.
GAACTGGGACATGCCGAACGACGGCCTTGGGAACCCGAAGAACACCAAGTCCCTGCTGCTCTCGCACCGGACGCCGCCCATGATGTGGCACGGCGTGCGAGAGGACATGGAGCAGGCATCCGTGGCTGGGTTCCGCTTCATTCACTTCCGAGAGCCAGGAGAAGGGGAGGCCGAGGCGGTGCAAGCCTACGTGCGATCCCTACGCCCGGAGCCCAGCCCCTACCTCGGGCCCAAGGGCCAGCTTACCACCAGCGCCGTCCGGGGCCGTGCCCTCTTCCTCTCCCCCCGGACGCGCTGTGCCACCTGTCACCCCGGCCCCCTGTACACCGACCTCCGCCCGCATGACGTCGGCGCGCGCGACCCCCTGGACACGACCGGCGACTACTACACGCCGCTCCTGGTAGAGGCCTGGCGCACGGCGCCTTACCTGCACGATGGAAGCGCCACGACGATGGAGGAAGTCCTAACTACCCGCAATCGGGGAGACCGGCACGGAGTCACATCTCAGCTTACACCCAGGGACGTGTCGGACCTAGCCGCCTACCTGCGGTCCCTCTGACACCGATATGAGGCACCAGAGCTCGATGGGAGGGCGCACCATGCGAAGAGGCTACAGTCCCATGCATTCTGGTCGACCACGGGGCAACACGGCCCCGGTGCCGGGCCGCGTGCGCTGTCGACCCCTGGGCCACTTCACGCTCGTGGGGCTGCTGCTCACTGTCGCCGCCCAGGGGCTGTCTGCCGCTCCCACGACGCCCGCCGCCGACGCCTGGAGACGGCAGGTCGAGGCTGACTGGCTGAGGCAGGACGCCCTTCGTGCCGCGCCCGGCGGGCAGGTTACGACCCGCGAGGACGCGGCCGGTGGCTGCGACGGCGTGAAGAACGGCAAGTTCGGCTTCCACACCGACATGGTGGCAGACCCCTGGTGGCAAGTGGACTTGGGCAAGTCGCGGCCCATCCGTCGCGTGGCCGTCTACAACCGCTGTGACCTGGCGGACCGGGCGGCGCGCCTGTCACTCCTCGTTTCGGCGGACGGGCGGGCCTGGCGTGAGGTGTACCGGCACGATGGCACCGTCTTCTACGGAGCGACGGACGGGAAGCCCCTGGTGGTGCGGCTGTCCGACGTGGAGGGCCGGTACCTGCGCGTCCAACAGCCAGGAACCAACTATCTGCACCTGGATGAAGTGGAGGTCTACGAGGCGACGGAGGGCGGCCCCAACATCGCCCTGGGGCGCCCCGCGGACCAGTGCGGCGTCAGCCAGTGGTCGGTGCGCAAGGTTCTGGCCCTGGGACCGGGAGGCACTCACTACCCCTACGGGCAAGCTCTGGCGAGGGCGCGCGGGCTGCTGCGGGAGCTCGCCGCTGGGGGAGTGGCGGCCAAGGCCTTCCGGGGAGAGCTTGAGGCACTGGAGTCCCGGGTGAGGGCGCTGGGGCCCACCTCCAGCGAAGGGGCCCGGCGCTCTCTCTACCTATCCTGCCGGTGGGCCGCTCGCCGCATCGCCCTTTCCAGCCCTCTGCTCAACTTCGACCGCCTGCTCTTCGTCAAGCGCGTTCCCGGCACCTACAGCCACATGTCAGACCAGAACTACGGCTGGTGGTCGCGGCCTGGTGGCGGCGTGTTCGTGCTGGAGGGCCTGCGGGGTGCGGCGCCGAGGACGCGCTGCCTCACCGGCTCCCTTCCGGCAGGCAGCTTCCTGAGCCCGGACCTCTCCCCAGATGGCAAGCGGGTTGTGTTCGCCTACTGCCGCTACTACCCGTGGGTCTCTCAGGCGCCCGACAAGGTGGACAAGGCGAAGCTGCCGGAAGACTCCTTCTACCACGTCTACGAGACGAGGGTGGACGGCACCGGCCTGAGGCAGCTCACCCGCGGCCGGCAGGATGACTTCGACCCGCGCTACCTGCCGAACGGGAAGCTGGCGTTCCTGTCCACGCGGCGGGGACAGGTGCTGCAGTACGACGCCACGATGAGCCTGGCCTCGGGCGGCACGGTGTCGTGGGACAGCTACGTCCGCTGCGGCGGCGGGCCCTGGCGGCCTGTCGCCATCTACACGCTGCACGTGATGGACGCCGATGGCGCCAACGTCCACGCGCTCTCTCCCTTCGAGAGCTTCGAGTGGACGCCCTCGGTGGCCGCGGACGGGCGGCTGCTCTACGCCCGCTGGGACTACGTGGACCGGACCAACATGCCCTACATGAGCCTGTGGTCCACCAACCCGGATGGCACCAACCCTCGGATCGTCTACGGCAACTTCACCACGAACCCACACGCCATCTTCGAGGCCCGATGCGTGCCGGGGTCCCGCAAGCTGCTCTTCACGGCCTCCGCCCACCACTCCATCACCGGCGGCAGCCTCGCGCTGCTGGACCCGGCCATCGGCACGGAAGGGCCGGAGCCCATCACCCGGCTGACGCCCGAGGTCTGCTTCCCGGAGACAGAGGGTTGGCCCAGCACCTACTTCGCGAACCCCTATCCGCTCTCCGAGAGGCTGGCGCTGACCGCCTGGAGCAACCTTCCGTTGCTTTCCGAGGGCTCCGCCAACCCGCCCAACGCTCTGGGGCTCTACCTGTGGGACGCCTATGGTGGTCTGGAGCTGCTCCACCGGGACCCCGGCATCTCCAGCATGTACCCCCTGCCGCTGCGGCCTCGCCCGGATCTGCCCGTGCACTCCAGCGGCGTGTTCGCGAAGAAGCCGACCGACAAGCCGGAGACGGCCGGTCCGGAGGGGCGGTTCCTGCTGCTGGACGTGTACCAGGGCCTGACGGGCGTCCAGCGCGGGGAAGTAGCCCGTCTGCGAGTCGTCGCCGTGCCTCCCAAGACGCAGCCGACCATGAACAGCCCCCTGCTTGGCGCCACCGGCGACGACCCGGGCAAGTGCGTGCTGGGCACGGTGCCGGTGGAGGCCGACGGCTCCGCGCAATTCCGGGTGCCGGCGGGGACGGCAGTGTTTCTCCAGGCACTGAGCAAGGACGGCCTCGCTCTGCAGACGATGCGGAGCGCGACCTACGTTCAGCGTAAGCAGGTGGCGGGGTGCGTCGGCTGCCACGAGCCCCGCAACCTGTGCCCACCAAACGTGAGGGCCATCGCCGCCTCGAGGCCGCCCTCTCGCCTCACCCCGGGCCCGGAGGGCTCCTGGCCGCTTCGCTTCGACCGCCTGGTGCAGCCCGCGCTGAACCGCCAATGTGTGAGCTGCCACAGCCCCGCCTCCACGGACAAGGCTGCCGCCCGCTTCGACCTGTCAGATGCCAGAGCCTACGAGTCGCTTGTCACCTACGGGAGCCCTAGCCTGCGTGAGCAGGTCCTTGCCGCCTACCGCCTGGGGGCATCCCAGGTGGGACAGGGGATCGCCTCGGAGAGCCGGCTGCTGAAGCTGCTGAGGGCGCCCGGCGGGCACTACGGGGTGACGCTTGACGCCGACTCCCTTGAGCGCCTGACGACCTGGATGGACACCTATGCCCAGTACCAGGGCAGCTTCAGCGAGGAGCAGGAGGAGCATCTGCGGCAGCTAAGGGTTCGCTGGGCGGACCTGCTGGAGCCGAGAAGCGCCGTGGCCAACGGCGGCTCGCCCGGCGGTCAGGCGGCATTCGGTGCCATGGCAAAGACGGCCGCGGTCCCAGGCCGTGTGCCTTGACCCTCAGTCGGAATGTACGCCATAATGACGTACGGATTGGGTGGCCGGAGGTGAAAATGGGCGTCGTTACCAAGAGCGAGAGGGTTGCGTTTCGATTCACGCCAGAGAACCGAAGGCGCCTGGAGATGGCCGCTGAGCTTCGGGGTCAGACATTGACGGCTTTCGTCGAGGCTGCGGTCGCGGAGAAGGCGAGCGAGGTACTGGAGCAGTTCGGCCGGATCGAGCTGTCTCTGCGCGACGCCCGAGCGGTCTGTGAGGCGCTGTCGAACCCTCCGGCCCCTTCCGAGGCCCTGAGGCGGGCGACTGAGCGCTACCAAGCCTTTCGTGACGAGCATCCCGAGCTCAACTGGTAATCCGTGCGCGCCCCCGTGCCGGTGGTGTTCGAGCCCCTAAGCGCCCATCACGACAGGCTAGGTTTTGACTGCGGCAAGCCGGAGATGAATCGTTTCCTGCAGCAGACTGCCGCACAGAAGGCCCGTCGGGACCTTGGGAGCACCTGGGTAGCCGTCAGTGAGTCCGGCAGCCAGGAGGTCCTGGGCTACTACACCCTCACGGTAGTGACTCTCGACGCCTCGGCCTTCCCTACGCGCAACCTTCCGCGAGAAGTGGGCTGTGTTCTGCTGGCCCGTCTCGCGGTCGCCAAGGGTCACAGCGGGCAGGGCCTGGGTGAGACACTGCTCTTACGCGCCCTCCTTGAGGTGGCTCGGGTGTCTGAGTCCGTGGGCGTCTACGGGCTGGTCTTGGACGCCCTTGACGATGAGGCTGAGGCTTGGTACCTTCGGCGCGACTTCGGCTTCATCAAGCTGCTCGATCGTCCGAGGCACTACTTCGTCCCTTCAGCCACTTTGCGCCAGCTACTGCGCGCTGACCCCCATACCGAAGGTCGCTAAGACACGGAGAGGCCCGGCAGCATCCTCCCGCTGTCGGGCCTCTCGCTGTCTGATTGCGTGCTGCGGAAGCGTCAGACGCGCGTTCTGATGTCGCGGCTGAGGCGGACCCCGAACTCGCTGCCTTCCTTCAGTTCCACGTCACGGTAGCTGCCCTTGCTCTTCTGGCTCTGGCCGTAGAGGTAGCCCGCGGCGGCTCCCGCCAGGGCTCCGATAAGGGGCTTGTCGCCCAGAAGCTGCCCCAACAGAGCTCCGCCGGCGGCACCGTAGCCCAGGAACTTCAGCTTGCTGCCACTCTTACGCTTGCTGACCAGGCGCCCATCGGCGGCGGTGGACACCTCGTTTTTCCCGAGGCCCGCCAAGTCGCCGGAGATGGGGATGAGCCCGTTGCCGCTGTCCAGGCGGTCGAACTGGATGTCCAGCACTCCGGGCCGGTTCCTCGCGGCTGGCCTTGCCTCCACAACCCGGCCGGTGATCAGCGTGCCGGGCACGATGCCGCTGTAGTCGTCTGGTGACACCTGTGCGGTGACGCGGTCACCCACCTTAGCGGTCTTGGAGCTGAGGTAGCCCATCAGCTCTACCTTGACCACGGTTCCCTCCGGAACCTGGGCTCGGGCACGGTCGGCGTACTGGCGGCGCAGAACGGCGGAACGGCCATCGATGCGCGCCTGGTAGGTGCCGTCGCCGTTGTCCAGCGTGCTGTCTGTACCCGCTCCGAGCACGGTGCCGACGTCGGTAGCTCGCGCTCTAGCCTGATCACGAGCTCCGCTGCCCAGCACGCGGCCGGGACCGCTGCTGCGGCGGTAGGGCTGGCTAGAAGTGCTGTCCAGGTTGATGGGGTTCTGCAGCACCACTCCGAACTCGGTGCCCTGCTTCAGGGCGACGTCGTGGTACTTGCTGCCGCCCTTCTGGGTCAGGCCGTAGACGTAGCCGGCGGCCGCGCCCAGGAGCGCGCCCTTGAACAGGTTGTGACCCAGCACCTGGCCAAGAATGGCTCCGCCTGCGGCGCCGTAGCCGATGAACTTCACCTTGTTGGGCTTCTTCTTGCCGCCCGTGAAGTTGCTGCTGCTGGTGTCGTTGGAGGCGCTCTCGTCAAGGCTGGCGAGGTAGCCGATGGTGGGAACCGTGCGGCGACCGGTCTGCACGCTGCGGAAGGTGACGTCCAGGATGCCGGGCTGATTCTTGGTGGCTCGCTGGACCTGGGTCACGTAGCCGGTGAGGCGCGTGCCCGGTGGGAGTCCGCTGTTGTCGTCCTGGGTGACTGTTGCCGTGACCCGCTCGCCCCGAGAGGCGGTCTTGGAGTTTAGCGGGG
>DASXUI010000473.1:0-7225 GCA_036504955.1 Armatimonadota bacterium | reverse complement strand
TAGGGGCCTCAGCCTAGCGAGGTGATCCGCAGACACGCGGGTCTGAGGCCCCTACACCCCCTCACCCGCTCACCCCCTCAGTCCCTTCACCCGTTCACCCAACCCAAGCAACGAGGTCCTATGTCCCCTGCCCTGCTGACGCCCCTCATTGTTGGGGCGTGGATACTGGTGGTTCTGCTGCTGGTCGGCGGGGCGTGGTTCGTCGAGCGGCATCGGCTCCGGCACCAGGCTCTGCTGATCGCCCTGGGGCTGGCTGGCGTCTTCCTGGCCATCCACCTGCGGGAACTGGTGGTGATGCTTGTGCTGGCAGGGGTCGTGGCCTACATTCTGGACGGCCCGGTGGAGCGCCTCAGCGCGCGCATGCCGCGGCCGATCGCCATCAGCCTGGTGTACGTGGGGCTGGCGCTCGCCTTGCTGCTGGTGGGCGCCTTCGTGATTCCGGCGGCGGTCCATCAGGCCACTCTCTTCCTCTCTGACCTTCCCCGCTACACGGAGCTCGCCAAGGGCCTCGCGGGCCACCTCACCTCCTGGTACGGCGGCGCGCCGACTCAGGTGCAGAACTCCATCGACGCCGGCCTGGAGCAACTGGAGGCCGCCTCCCAGACCGTGACGGGGCAGATGGCTCAACTGCTTCTGGCACTGCTTGGCTGGACGGTGAGGGGCATCCTGATCCTGGTGATGTCCATCTACCTGTTGGCGGACAAGGCCCGGCTGAAGGACCAGTCCTTCGAGCTCTTCCCCACGCGGCATCAGCACGAGGCCAGGGACGCCGTCCACGAGTTGATGGAGACCTTCGGCCGCTACCTTCGGGGCCAGATGACCGTGATCGCCTTCGTGGCCATCACCGTCACCCTGGTGCTGCTGGCCTTCAGGATACCCTATGCCATTTTCATAGGCACGCTGGCGGGCATCCTGGAGGTGATCCCCTACTTCGGAGCCTTCGCCGGGGCAGTGCCGGCCGTCGCTCTGGGCCTCATGAAGTCGCCCACCACCGGGATCGCGCTCATGGTCATGTTCATCCTGATCAACCAGATCGAGGGTCACGTGGTCATCCCGATGGTGATGGGGCACCACCTCTCCATGCGTCCCCTCTCCATCCTGCTGCTGTTGATCGCCGGCGAGAGGCTGTTCGGCGTGGTGGGGATGATCGTCGCGGTGCCGTCGGCCTCCCTGTTTCGAGTCCTGCTCCCCCGCCTGGTAGCCCAGTACCGCCTGCTCCGCAGCCTGGACCGCCCCGGCAATGGCAACACCGATCCCGAGGCTGCCGGCGCCGCGGCCAAGCCGCCTGACATCTAGCTTCCACCAGCACCGTCCCGGGCCGGATCGCTAAGCGGCAGCCCCATCTGCCCCTCCGTCACCACGGGCCCCCACGGGGGGGCACTGCGGGCAACGGACGCTGGGGCCCGGCCCCCCCTACCCCCAGGGCCGACTCAGCAGGACGTCCCGTCTTGGGGCTTGGCACGCCACCCACGCCAGCCGCCGCCCGCGTCCGTCTCCCGGAACGCCGACGGCTCCGTGGCAGACACCTACTACGGCTTCGGCTGGACCGTGAGCCCCGGTCTGGAGGGCACTACGGAGAAGACGCTGTCCCACGGCGGCGCCATCACCGGGGCCCTGGCGTATCTGATCCACTTCTCCAACGGCGTCACCTGCGCGGTGGTCTGTAACGCCTCCGGCCTGGAGATCGGCCCCGCCAACCTGTGGCCCCCCCTGGAGACCGCCGTCCGCCAGATCACCACCTGGCCCGCCGCTGACCTCTTCCCCGCCCACCGGCTGTAGCACCGTGATGACGGCCGAGCACTGGGGCCAACCATGGACCACGCTAAATGCGATGCCTTCCCCGGCATCGAGGAACCAGTGCTCCGAGTGCGGCCAGAGGCCGCTAGGTTCCGAACCGGCTACCTCGCGTCGATGAGCTCATAGCCCACGACCTCATAGCGCCGCATCGGCGCGTGGCCCTCCCGCGACGCGCTGCCGCCCTCGTGCTGGGACCAGTCAAGCCGTACCCAGCCGTACTCACCACGCTCGTAGGCATCGGTCTCGCCGTCGTCCTCGAAGAGACGAGCGAAGTGAGTCCCTGGGCCATAGACACGGCAGGTCAGGCGGAAGACCGTGTCTCGGGTGATGTGGGTGACCGGCTCTGCCAGGGGCAGGATGGCACCCGCGCGGACGAAGAAGGGGATGCGCTCCGGACCCGCGGTCACGGTGATCGTCTGCTTCCCCTCGTAGTGCTGGTTGGTGTGGAACTCGTACCAACCGCCCTCGGGCAGATACACCTTCCGCTCGTGCTCACCCGCGAAGAGGGGCGCCACCAACAGGTCGCGGCCGACCATGAACTCGTCCTCCAGGCCGTAGGTGTTTGGGTCCTCCGGATGGTCCATCACGGGGTGGCGGAAGGGCGGCAGCCCAAGGAACCGGTACTCCGCGAAGGCCGAGTAGAGATATGGCACCAGGCTCATCCGCAGCTCGAAGAGGCGGCGGATCACCGCCTCCACCTCATCGCGCTCCGGCATCAGGTCATCGGCGTTGTTGCGCTTCCGGTCGATCTGGAGCCAGGGGGGGTTCTTCAGGTACCAGGCGTTGATGTTGGCGAGTGGAGAGAAGACGACGGTCTGCACGCGCCGGTACAGCTCCTCCACGCTCTTGCAGTCCCTCACCTCGGGCGTCCAGAGGAGGCCGCTGAACCCGGCGGTCATGAGGGCGCGCACATAGTCACGGTGGTCGTAGACATCGCTGTAGAGCACGTAGGGCAGGGGCGCCGCCATCGCGTGGCCCGCCCGCACCAGCCCGTAGGTCCGCTGGCCGGAGGGCTTGTAGACGTCCAACAGTGCCTGCTGGTACAGCGGGCCCAGCAGAGAGTGCATCTGCTCCCCATCCATGCCGGAGGGGAAGCGGCTTAGCTCCGGGAAGGACCAGGGCTGAGTGCGCGTCTGGTTGTCGCACTCGTCCAGCTTGAAGGAGGCCACTCCTGGCCGGGCGACCTCCTTCGCGTGGTACTCCGCGAAAAGCCGCCGCGCCTCCGGCAGGGAGAGATCAGGCACCAGGCCCTGCCAAACCCGGTGGTCGCCACTCAGGGGCTTAAGGGGACCGTAGAGAGGCGATTCGGGGTGCGTGAAGGCGTGCTCCCAAAGGTTCACACGGTAGCCCATCTCGGACATCTGCGCCAGGAAGGCGTCGGGGTCCGGGAAGCGCTCCGGATGCCACACGAAGGAGCAGGAGTAGGAGCGGGTCTGCCAGCCGGGCTCCAGGCCCCAGCAGTCGCAGGGGATATCGTGCTCGCGGAGGTAACGGGCGACCTTCAACGTCTCCTTCGCGCCGAAGACGTTGAGCCCCCGGTACGCCATCGCCAGCCCCCAGATCGGCGGCAGACACCCGCCGCCGGAGAAGAGGTTGTAGCGTCGCACGGCCTCGATCAGCGAAGGGCCCGCGAAGAGATAGACGTCTACCCCCTGCGCCGTCGGCACGTCCACCACCACGCGTCTGCCGGCCGGTCCACGGGAGGCATACAGCTCGTCCGTTGAGGTAGCACCCGCCCGGTCAGCCGGCTCGCTGACCGCCCCGCGATCGTCGAGCCGGCCCAGGCCGCCCAGATAGAAGGTGGCGTAGCGCGCGGTGTCTATCAGAACTCCATAGCCACGGGTGCTGACGTAGAAGGGGACGGGAGCGTGGCTATCTCCCAGCTCAGTATCGGGCCGGTCGGAGACGCGCATCCAGAGGCGCTTCCCCGTGGCGTCGATGGTGCGCATTTGAAGCCCGAAGCCGAAGAGGTGCTCCCCCTCCTCCAGCGGCAGCTCCACCACGCAGCCCCTGTCACTCGCCCGGAACCCAATCCGCTCCTCGCCAAAGAGCTCGCCGAGGTTGTCCGGCCAGTCGCAGAGCTCCTCGCTGGGTAGCGCGGCTACATACCGGTGCCGCACTGGAGTGTGCTCCTCCAATGTACCAAGGGCCAGCTTATAGACTCCTGGAGCTACGCGTTCCATAGGCGTCTCCTTGAGGGTGGGTCGTTGGGTCGTTGGGAAGGGCCTCGGAGGGCGGGGCTGGATTCTGTGCGATGCGGTCGGGTGCCCGGCGGACGGCCGCCCGGCGGTGAATCACCGGGCTCCGAGGCTCAATCCCGGTGAACCGGGGTTCTGAACCAAGGGTGCACCTTGGGGCAAGAAGACTCCCCTAGAGGGAACCAGAGGACAGGGCGCTCAGGCGCACCTTGGGGTCAAAACCCTCCTTTCAGGAGGGTTGAGCCCCGGAGCCCGCCGATTCCCGGCCGGGCCGACGGCCAACGGGCACCCACTCACGGCACCGCTACGGCGCCGTCCCCAAGGCCCTCACCGTCCGACCGGTCCGACCCGTCCGACAGGTCCCAAACCGTCCGCCCTCCGAGGCCCCTCCCCTACGACCCAACGACCCGCCTTCACGCCCTCACGGCTTCACGTTCTTGGCGAACCAGGACAGCAGCAGCTTCTTGCGATCAGTGGGCTCTGGGGTGGGAGTGTGGTCGTTGGGATCCGGACCGTGCTCTACACTCCAGCCGTCCCACTCGCGGTAGGCGTGATAGGACCAGTCCCACCCATACTCCTCGAAGAGGTCGATGCAGTCCTTCAGGTAGCGGTACGCGCTGTCGCCCGGCGCCCAGCGGATGGCGCTGAACTCCCCGCAGTAGATGTGGACGTTGTAGGCAAGCTGAAACTCCCGAACTGGCTGAAGCACCTTCCGAAGCTGCTCCTTGTCCCACTTCACGCCGTCGATCACGCCCGGATAGGCGATGGGAGCGCTGGGGCTGCTGACACCCTGGTGAGTGAACTGGTGCGGCACGTACATGTGAACCTGGTAGACCACGCGCGCCACGTCCACCGGGTCCAGGTCCTTGTAGGCCTCGGCTGAATCCCAGCCGGAGGACTCGATGAGGATGGTGGTGTCCCTGTCGATGGCGCGGATCGCGCGCGCCGCGTTCACCTGAGCGCCGAGGTAGTCGGCAACGCCCTCCGGCGAGGGGGTCTCCTGTACCGGCTCGTTCACCAGGTCGTAGGCCCAGACCGCCGGGTTGCCCTTGTAGCGCTTGGCGATGCGCTGCCAGGTCTTCACGAAGTGGTCCTGGTACAGCGGCTCCTGGAAGAGCGCCATCTCCATATTCGGGTAGCGGCCACCCGAGGGCGTGTGGAGGTCGATGACCGCCTTGATGCCGTAGCGTTTGCAGGCGACCAGCACCTTGTCCAGCTCATCCAGCTTGCCGTCCAACCAGCGGTCGTAGGCGACGAGGTCGCGGTCGGTGCCGGGCTTGCCCCACGAGGAGGTGAGCTGCCAGCGAATGAGGTTGGCCTTCCACTCCTGGCCTAGCACGCGCAGATCCTCGTCGCGGAACTCGTTGGGCGACATCACTCCCCTGAGGCGGGGCAGGTTGTGGCCCTTGTAGGCAGGAGGCGGGTTGATGGGCGGCTGGGGGCGCGGAGCGCGCGGGGGCTTCACGACGGTGACCCGCAAATCATCGAACCAAACGGTGCCGCTGCTGCTCTGCAGTCCCAGAGAGAGCGAGCCGTCCTCGGCGTCCAGGCTGATCGGCGCGGTGAAGCGCAGCTTCTTCCAACCAAAGGTGCCATAGACACCGTCCTCGTTCTTCCAGAGGGGACCGCTGTTGGACTGGTAGTGGAGCATGTACTTCACGCCGAGGTAGGTCTGGGGAGGCTTGCTGACACCCTCCGCCTTGGCCAGGCACTCGAACAGCAGCGTGCAGCCGCGGTACTTGCCGAGGTCCAGTGGCATCGCCACCAGGTGGGATTCGGCCTCACTCCCAGCCGGCACGGAGACGCGCAGGGCCATGCTCCCCCGGTCGCTCCCGACCCACCGCGCCCGAGGGTCAGCGGACCACGCCGCGCGCTGCTCCGGCTTCTCGAACCCTGTCGCGATAACGACCGCGCCCGGATTCACGGCCTTGGCATCCCGCGCGGGCGCGGGCGCCGCCAAGGAGCCCGAGACCAGGAGCGCCGAGGCAAGCGCCGCGGCGGCACCCGGAATCCGGTACATCAGTGCACCACGGGACATCACCGCTCCGTACCTCCTGTCTTGAGAGAGCCGCAGGGCCCATCCAACCAACTATCCCCGGGAGCACAGACGACGCGCCCGCCCCTGGCCGCCAACAGTCGAGCTGCGCCAGCCGGTCTCTGGTGGCGCGGGCCGAACGGCCCAGACCTATTGCCCCACGGAGTCGGACCTGGCCCCGAGCCCACTACGGAGGCAGTTGGGGCGCAGACGTCTCGTTTGCGCGGCGCCGTCCGGCCTCCGGGCGATGGTCCACCTCCGGCCCATTCTGGTTGGCGGGCTCACCGTTCAGGCGGGAGTGTCTGCCGCTTGTGCGACCGGGCGTCGGGGCATCGGCATGTCGTCCGCGCGGCCCCCACGTCTGGCGCTCCTGACAGGGCAGCCCTGCCGGCGCGGCTTGGGGCTGGCCGATGGGTCGCGCAGGCGAGACGCCTGCGCCCCAACTGCCTCTGGCGCAACCGGGTGCCGTGAGGCCGGGAGTGGCCGAAGCGAGCCGGGGCAGGGGAACGCTCGGCCTGCGTCCGAGTCGCAGGCGAGACGCCCGCGCCACCAGAGCGTCAAATAGCTTGGAATTGGGAAGCCGGCCCACGTTGGCGGCAGCTAGCACCTACGGTCCCAGGGCACTTATCGTCCGACAAGCCTGACCTGTCAGACCTGCCCGACACACCTGCTGCTCTGAGGCTCTCCCCAACGACCCAACGACCTAACGACCCAACGACCCTCCCCTATAGACAACATCCGTCTTGGCAAGCATGGCCTCGAGGCTGAACTCCTGCTCCCAGCGGGCGCGGCCGGCGCGACCCATGCGGGCGCGAAGCTCGGGGTCTCCCATCAGCTCCAACAGCACGGCTCGAAGGGCCTCGGGGTCCTTGTGGGGGACAAGGCGACCCGTCTCTCCGTCGATGACCTCCTCCTTGACGCCATCTACATCCGTCGCGACCACGGGCAGCCCGGCGCGCATGGCTTCCTGGATGCTGATCGGCAGCCCCTCCCAGTGGGTGGCGAGCACGAAGATGTGGGAGCCGGCAAGGAGGTCGAGGATGTCGCATCGCTCGCCGAGGAATTCCACGTGGCCGGTCGTCCCCAACTCCCGCGAGATCGCCTCCATCTTGGGGCCGTTTGGGCCGCCTCCCACGAAGAGGACTCGGCAGCCGGTGAGGCCCTGCGACGCGCGGATCAGCGTGGCGTGGTCCTT
>DASXUI010000472.1:0-5337 GCA_036504955.1 Armatimonadota bacterium | reverse complement strand
GCTGTGTGCGGAGCGACGCCCGCCCGCGTACACAGCCTCGGCCCGTAGCCTGCCACGACGGCGCGGGTTGGGCTTCCGCCCGCCACGGTGCGGCGCCTAGAAGGTGGCCATGACCTCCTGGTCGCTGTGCTCCATGGGGATGATGTCCTCGGCGGTGCGCAGACGTCCTGAGGGGCTTGGCTTGGCTGACACACGCCCCAGGGGCCGCTTCCGAGAGGCTCGGCTGGGCGCGCCGATGGGATTTGCGAGGGAGCGGTTTCGGCTGCTATCCAGCGTGAAGGAGGCGACCATGCTGAGCATCTCCTCGGCCTGACTGGCGAGCTCCTCGCTGGCGCTGGCGCTCTCCTCGCTGTTGGCCGCGTTCTGCTGCGTCAGCCCGTTCATCTGCTCCACCGCCTGGTTCACCTGCTGAACCCCTTGGCTTTGCTGCTCGCTGGCCGCCGCGATCTCGCTGACCACCTCCGTTACTCGGTCCACGTCCTGCTCGATCGCCTCCAGGTTCCTCAACACCTCCGTCTGGATCGTCACGCCCTGCTCCGCGTTCTTCACCGACTCCTCGATCAGGTTGGCCGTGTTCTTGGCGGCGTCGGCGCTTCTCATCGCGAGGTTGCGCACCTCCTCGGCCACCACCGCGAAGCCCTTGCCCGCGTCGCCCGCACGGGCGGCCTCGACCGCCGCGTTCAGGGCCAGCAGGTTGGTCTGGAAGGCGATCTCGTCGATGGTCTTGACAATCTTGGCGGTGTCATCGGAGGAGCTCTTGATGCGTTCGATGGCCTGGGAGAGCTGGTCCATGCTCTTGACGCCCTTGGCGGCGTCGGTGCGGGCCGCCTCGGTGAGGGAGCGAGCCTCTCGAGCATTGGAGGCGTTCTGGTCGGCCATGGAGGCCATCTCCTGAAGGCTGCTGGAGACCTCCTCGAGGGAGCTAGCCTGCTCCGAGGCGATCTGGGAGAGCGCCTGGCTGCCGTCGCCAATCTGCGAGGAGGCCGAAGCCACCTGCTCGGCGCCGAGAGCCACCTGTCCGAGTCCCTGGTCCAGGTTGTCGAGAGCGGTGTTGAGGGCTACCTTCATGGCCTCGAACTCGCCCTGGAACTCGCCCCTCACTCGAGCAGTCAGGTCCTTCTGCGCCACCTGCTCCAGCACCTCGCCTACGGCGCTGATCGGCTTCTCCACTTCAATCAGGATCTGGTTGAGGTTCTGCACCAGCTTGGCGTTGGCACCCTCGTGCCGGCTGATGTCGGCCCGCACGGCCAAGTCGCCCCGTTGAGCCGCGCCAACGAGCAGCTCGACGTCTTGTCCCCGGGCAACCATGGCGTCGATGGTTCGGTTGATGCTGACCCGGATGCGCTCGTAGTCACCGGGCAGGGCCTTGTCGGTCTTGGTGGGGGGAATCCCCTTGCTGAACTGCTCGATGCAGTTCGCCGCCAGGTCCATGGGCTCTAGAATCGAGTCCAGGGTCTGATTCACTCCCTGGATGACCTGACGGTAGGCGCCCTGGTAGCGAGAAGCATCCGCGCGGGTGGCGAGCTGGCCTGCCACCGCGGCCTGAGACTGGGCGTTGATCTCCGCCACCAGCCCCTGCAGGTTGTGCCGGAGCAGGTCCAGTCGCTCGTGGGCGATGGCCTGCTTGCCGGGCAGCCTCCGCAGCTCCTGACTCAGGTCCCCTTCGGCGTACTCCTTCAGCCGGGTCAGGATCTCAAGCGTAGTGTCTACATGCAAGCGGACGGCGGCGTTGGCGGACTCCGCCATGTCTCGATAGGCGCCCTGGTAGCCGGCGGTGGGGATGTAGGCCTCAATGTCACCCGCGACCTGAGCGGCGCCAGCGGCCTTCATATCGCTGATGAAGCGGTTCAGGGCTGCGATGCAGGTGTTCAGGCTGTCCTTCAGGGCGTTGAAGTCGCCGTGGTACTGCTCGGCGATCGGCTCGGGGATATCTCCCTGGCTGATGCGCGACACATAGCTGGCCGCGGCACTGAGGGGGCCGACCACGGAGTCGAGCGTCTGGTTGACGCCCTCCATGATCTCGCGGTACCCGCCCTGGTACCGGGCTGCGTCTCCGCGGCTGGAGAGCTGGCCTTGAGCGGCTTTCTGAGTGAGGGTCCGCAGATCGGAGATGACGTCCTGCAGCGTTTTCCTCAGTGCAGCCATGCTCTGGCCGAGGGAGTCTTTCTCGCCCCTGAGCCGGATAGGAGTGGTGGTATCACCCGCGGCGATGCGGGCGGCGGCCTCGGCGATCTCCCGCTGCGAGGCCTCGATCTTGGCGAGAGCGCGCGACAGGGTCCCGACTTCATCGGCCCTGTCAGAGCGGATCTCCATCCCCACCTCACCCTCCGCGACCCTCTCGGCCAGGGCGGAAAGCTCGGACAGCGGGGTAGCGAGAAGCTTGGAGAGCCACAGGCCTAGGCCGATGGCTCCCAGGAACGCGGCGATGATCACCATCACCATGGCGGAGGCGGTACGGTCGGCGAGAACGCTGTTGCTTGCGGCCAGCGCCTTGGCCTCATCGACCATCGAGGCCTGAAGGCCCTCAAGCGCCGCCTGGGTTGCCTGCGCCGAGGCGAGGGCGCCTCCTCGCATGTACGCCATCGTCGTCTTCCTATCGACGCTGGTGTCCAGGTCAATCACGCGCTGCCCCACGCGGTCGAAATCGTTGAGTCCGGACTCAAAGGTGGCGCAGAGGGCCTTCGCCTTCTCGGTGA
The DNA here is from genome assembly GCA_036504955.1 of Armatimonadota bacterium. Lineage (GTDB taxonomy): Bacteria > Armatimonadota > DTGP01 > DTGP01 > DASXUI01 > DASXUI01. The sequence continues at coordinate 2,641 of DASXUI010000472.1, read as the reverse complement.
CGACGGTATCCTGCAGGCCCTTGAGGAGGGTATGGTTCCGTTCCACGCTCTTGTGGAAGCCCGCGATGTACTTGGCTCGCTCCTCAGGGTTGCGTGCCAGAAGCTCATCACGCACGGCCATCCGTGCTTGCACGTAGGACTCGCGGAGGCTCGATAGCTGTGCCAGCGGCGACACCGTGTTGGTGTAAAGCCTGGCGCCCGCCCCATCGAGTGTGCGGATACCGCTGACCCCTCGGTACCCAACGAGAGCCGCCGCAAGGGCGAGGACCCCAAAGCAGGCCAGCAGCTTTCGAGATATGCTCAGATCCAAGAAGGCCTTCATTCCCGCGCTCTCCCCATTGATACTGCATCGCGGGCTTGGGTGGCTGGCCGCGCGTACCAGTGGTCCACCACTCCCAGGAAGTAACAAGCGCGCCCGGCATCTGTGTCGGGCACCACGGGAACTGATGGACAGGTCACTGGAGACTACAGTCGAAGCACCCCGCGCCGCGAAGACGCACCCCGATCGGGCGAAGGCAGGTAGACCGCCATCTCCGCGCTGTCGTATGTGCTGGGCGGAGGCTCAGTCTGATAGTCGGTGCCGTAGGGAGCCGACCTCCCTACCCCCGACGCTCTTCAGACTGCCCGGTTGCTGCCCAGAACACGAAGCGCGGGCCCCATGGCTGGCATACCTGCTGCTAGGTCGCCTTAGCGTCCTGTGGAGTGTTTATCGGCGGCCATGCAGTGCCACTTGAGAGACGCTGAGCCGGACCCAGAGAGCAGTGGCCATGAGGGGTTATCGCTGCAGAAGGATGTCTGCGCACTGGGTGTACGGGGTCCCGCTCGAGGCCCGCGCTTGCCCAAGTCGGTGGGCGTCCCGCGGGCCTGAGAGAGTGGGGGAGCGAGGTCAGCGGCCAGGAACAACCTACCGCTAAGTCACCAAGTAGGGCTATGAGGGCTCCACTCCAGAGACACAGAGGGCAAAGAGGCTGACAGAGGCAACACTCGTCTCGGTTCCCTTGGTGTCTTGGTGAATCCGGTGCTCGCGCGCGACTCTTGGTGGTGGGTCACTCCTGGCCGCCAGCTATGTGGTGCCGGCGAGGCCTAGTCGTGGCTGATCCATGCCGCGTCATTCATGTACCTGCGGGCGTGTTCGAAGGGCACGTAGCGATCGCGCCCATCGCCCCCGGAGTCACGGGTCAGGAAGAGTCCGTCACCGGAACCTTCCTTGGGCTCCGCGTAGCCGATTAGCAGGATGCTGTGGCCATCGAAGACCTCTTCCGGCGGAACGACCTGAAGCACGTTCGCCTCCCAGGTGGCTTGCTTAGGCCATCGGAAGCCGCCGCAGACGGGCCACCCCTCTCGGAGCACCCGCCTGATCTCGGCTAGTTGGTCCTCCGTAACACCCGTCTCTGGATTCCACTCCTTGATCCAGGCGAGGCGCAGTCCCAGGTCCTTGAGGGGCGCGGCAGCCTCAAGCGCTTCACTGGGCGGCTCCAGCGTTGCGTCGAAGGCCTGCTGGTAGGGAAGCGTCTCCTCCGGGCAGGCGCCATAGGCGGCGAAGCCGTCCCAGATCTCTGAGAAGAAGCCGCCATCCTCGGACCGCCCGCAGTGCTTGTGCGCGGCGTAGTTGGCGAACTCGACGCTGAGCCTCTCACCCCGCCCCCTGCGACTGGCCGCCGCGAACTCCAGGGCGCCCACCACCGCGAAAACGGAGCAGGTGGGCCGGCCTCCCTGTCGGCGCTCTCCCAGCCCCCAGCCCCGGAGGCGGTCCCTAAGGTCAACGGCCACATCCAGGCTGTCTGGGTCTGGCGTCAAGACGGTGGTGGCGGCTAACACATCAGTTCCCATGGACTCCTCCCCTAGAAGGGATGCGCTGTTTGGTCAGTTGGATGGCCTGGAGTTGTGGTTGGCCGGTGGCAAAGGCGCGACTGGGGCGACGCCCGTGCTTGGTAGTTCGCCTCCCGAGGAGATCGTCCTTGCTAACGGGCTGGCTAGATGGCAGCGGGGCCGGGCAGCCGTCAGTTCCCACGGTCACCTGACCTTGGCATTTGCCCATCGCCGACCCCGCGGACCCGCGCGGGGTTACCGAACCTGTGGGCAAGGGACAGGGCATGGGGTACAAGGCGCTCAGGCCGTACAGATAGGGGGCATCCCCGCGCTCCTCGCGAGCAGTGGAGTTAGGGAGAGGGGGCAGCCTTGGCAGCGTCGGGCAACGCGTCCGTCGTCTTGAGGGTGGATCAGGGGCTCACCAGATGAAGGAGGGGCTGGTGGAGGTGAGGAGGCTCGAACTCCTGACCCCTTCCGTGCAAGGGAAGTGCTCTCCCAACTGAGCTACACCCCCAGCCAAAAACTACTGAAGGCCAGCGACCTAGCCGTCGAGGAGGACGGCAGCGCCTGACCTTTGTGCGTGGATATGGTGGGCCTGAGAGGATTCGGACCTCTGACCTCACCCTTATCAGGGGTGCGCTCTAACCAACTGAGCTACAGGCCCACGCCGACATTGCCATTATAGGGCCCTCCCCAAACGGCCGTCAAGCACGCTGAGGGGGAGGTGAGGTGAGGGGGTGAGGGGAGGAGAAGTGAGGGGGTGCGTGGGGGGGGGGGGGGGGGGGGGGGGGGGGGGGGGGGGGGGGGGGGGGGGGGGGGGGGGGGGGGGGGG
>DASXUI010000471.1:0-20387 GCA_036504955.1 Armatimonadota bacterium | reverse complement strand
GGTGACCGCAAAAACGGGCGGCACGTCGGCCACCAAGATGGTCACCGTTGGCGTTGTGCCGCCACCCGCGAAGGGGCTCAGACCCGAGTCCTTCTTTGCCAGCAACACGAACGACAAGGGTCACAACGAGTTCGACCGCCGGATCGGCCTCAAGGTCTTCCGCCAGCACTGGGCTGACGAGTGGTCATCCCTTTCTGAAGAGTCGAGGAAGCCAACCCGGAGGCCGGAGGACCCGCTGACCTTCAACTTCAGCGCTCAGGAGGCGGAGCTAGAGCGTGCCCGAAAGGCCGACATCTCCGTTCTTGGCATCGTGGGGTATGCCAACCCGGAGTGGGCGCGCACTGAGGAGGCCCAGAGGCTTCGTATGTACGGCCCCCCTCGCAGCCACGAGGAGTTCATCCGCGCGACCGTGCCCGTGGTGAAGCACTTCACGGGCATCCGAACGTGGGAATTCTGGAACGAGCCGTGGATCTACGGATGGACCTGGGCCGGCTCTGCCAGCGAGTTCGGGGACCTGCAGGCAAAGTGGTCGGCCGCCGCGCGAGAGGCCCGACCGGACATCAGGATCCTGGGTGGTCACAGCGCCTCCTTCCTCGCTGACCACCTGGCCGACAGCCCCGACCTCCCGAAAGTGCTGGATGGGGGTAGCAACCACCCCTACAAGGAGGGGGAGCGGCCGAACTACCGGCAGGGCTCTCAGCTCCGGTACACGGACTACGGAGTCCAGGTCGAGAGACGCGCGGGGCTGGGGCTTCACTACATCACGGAGAACGGAACCGAGGTGCCCGGCGAGCGCGACAACCCGCTGAACGCGCCCAAGGTGGTCCAGCTTCACGTGATGCCAGCCCTGGCGGGCGTGTACCAGGCCAACGTACAAGAAGGCATCGGCTGGGGGCTTGACCAGATGAAGGGGGCCGTGGCCTACGGGGTCATGACCTCATTCCTGGAGGACCGGGTGGTGGTGGCCGACATCTGGCCGAGCCAGCCACTGCTCTGGGGTGCGGTGTTCGCCAACGCGTCGGAGGCCGACCGCAAGGCGCCACGCGCCGACGCTCTCTCGGCACGCTGGCAGGTGAAGAGCCGCCTGGCGGACACGACCAAGGTGGCAGTGGTCTGGAGCAACACGGGGCCGGACGCCGACCATCTTGACTCAGGGGCCACTCTGCTTCTGAAGGATGCCGGGAGCCTGGAGGCCTTCGACCTCATGGGAGCCCCCGTGGGCCAGCGTCAGGAGGGGGCTCTGACGCTCCCTTTGAGCCACTACCCCATCTACATCACCACCAACTTGCTGAGCGCCGCCGAGCTGTCCGCGAAGGTCGCGGTCGGCACCATCAGCGGCGCCACTCCGGTGAGCCTCAGCGTGAACTCCCTCACGCGCCCGATGGAGCAGGGCGGCGAGGTGAGCGTCCGCGTGCAGAACCAGCTCAACCGCCGAGTGCAGGGCAAGGTCAGCGTTCAGCTTCCCGAAGGCTGGGAGGCGCTGGAGCGAAGCCTGCCGATCACCCTTGCCCCCGCGGAGCTAGCCGAGGTCACCTTCCGGCTCCGACAGGCCCGGATGACGGCCGGCAACCAGTACGCCATCACCGCGGTGGCGGAGACCGATGCCGGTGCTGCCAAGCGTTCGCAGGTGGTGAGCGTTGCCTACGCCCCGAAGCTATCGCCGAAGGTTGATGGAAACCTGAGCGACTGGTCCCGAGTGTCGCCGATGACGTGTGATAGCCAGGATCTGGGCTACGGTGACGACCTTGCCAAGTACCTGCTGAACCCCAGCCTGAAGCGGCCCGAGACCCCCAAGGAGGCGAAGCGGGTCCGCGTCAGCGGCTACACCGCCTGGGACGACGACCGCCTGTACCTGGCCTTCGAGGTGAAGGAGCCCGGACTGGTCCAGAGCTTCAGCGGGGCGTCGGACAGCAAGACCGGTCCCTGGGGACAGGACTGCATCGAGGTCGGCTTTGGGCTCAAGGAGCGGGCCGGAGATGACTTCCACGCTCCCGGCGACCCGTGGTACTGGAAGGGCATCTTCCGCGATACCGACTACCTGTACCTTCTGACGCAGACCGCCTCGGGGCCGAAGCTGTACCGCCTCACGAAGCCGGGGGTGGAGTTCCGCGTGCCATGGCAGACCCACTCCGCCGCCTGGCAGGTACCGGTAGAAGGCAGCCAGATCGTGATCCGTCGCGACGAGATGACAGGGACCACCTGCTACGAGGCCAGCCTTCCTCGGAAGGAGATCCCTGATCTGGACCCCGCCAAGGCAGGCCGCATACGTTACGGTTATGTGGCCTTCAACGACGAGGGCGCGGGACCGGGCGGTAAGCTCCAGTGGGCCCAGGCCGCCGGGGTGTTCGACTACTGGCTCAACCACGGCAGCTTCATGCCAACCTGGGAGTCCCTGTGGCCCTGCCAGACCTACCTCGGAATGGGACCTTAGTCAGCGGCAAGGAACTGCTTCACCGCCAAGACACCAGGACACCACACAAGGCATTGCCTGGTTCTCTCTGTGACCGCAGTGTCTCTGTGGTAAGGCAGTTCCTGGTGACTCCTGGTGCCCTGGCGACTTGGTCGTGGGGGATCATGCCGATCCCGGCACCGGCAGGTTGGGATGGCCTGGATAGAGGGGCTGTAACGTTTGGAGCAGGTGACCAGTCCAACAAGAGGGGTGGCTGGCGTGCCCTCTGGAGGGTTCTGTATGCGCTCGCTGAGGTTGATGTCGCTCGTCCTCGTGGCCCTAGGGGGCCTGGCACCGTACGGGTGGTGCCAGGGAACGGTGTTCGCGGGCAGCGCTCGCGGCACGCAGGGCGTTGTGACAGCGTTCGGGATGGACCTGTTCCTGCTTCCGGGCAGCGCCGGTGGGTACTCCCCCAAGGAGCGCGCTGACACGGTCGCCATGCGGCTGAACGAGCGGCTTGGTGACCCGGCCTTCGACCCCAGCCATTTCCGCATCGCGCTAAGGAACCGGGAGGTCGTCCTCGAGTACGCCCTTGGGGCCAAGGACTCGCAGTCTATCGTGACCGTTGACCGAGCGCTTGCACGTAGCTTCGTCGGGGCCTCGGGCAGCCGCGTCCGCGTGGCTCAGTGGTGGCTTGCCCTGCTGCGTGACGAGTCTCTGCTCGCGCTTGGTCGGGCGCCCGAGTACACTCTGGACTCCACTCCCTTCCGCGCACTGGACCAAATCCACCTGGCGATGGTGTCGAAGGGCCTTGAGGCCGGGAAACGCGTAGACACGACCTGGGTTGCCGAGGCGATCGGCAGGCTGGCCGCAAAGTACCCCACCTTCACCAAGGTAGTTCGTGCGCTGGGCTCGTCAGTTCCTCACGGATTCGAGGAGCCCGTAGCGCCCGTGGACGAGCCAACGGTGCTGCTGGCCTCGGCGCCCTCAGCGCCCCTGCCAGGGCAGCCCTCCACCGAGGTCAGACAGCCGTCACCAGGTACATCAGCCGGAGGTGATGCGCCACCGGCTTCTGACCAGCAGGAGCCCAGTCCACCGGGGGATGTTGAGGGGGAGGGCACCCAGACCGATGGCGCCTCTACGGAGGGGGGAGCTCGGGTCCTCAGCAGCGGCGATGGCGGGCAGGAGGGGGCACCAGAGGATCCGGCAGACAGCACAGCATCAGACTCCCCGGCCCCACGGCGGCGCACTCCTCGAACGGTGGACGCGGGACCTGGCAAGCGCATCCGAATCGGGGTCGCGCCCGGTGACCGGGCAGAGATGGAGTGGAGCGGCGGCGACAAAGGGCTGAGGAGCGTGGAGTTCTACGCCCTGGACGCAGACGGAGGGGAGCTTGAGCACCAGACCCCGGCTAAGGCGCCCTACCAGGCAACTCTGAAGCTGACGGACGTGGTGAGGTACCTCCGAGTGGTGACCCGGTACTCCAGTGGCGTGATCGCGTCGTGGACGGTCCCCTACCGGGAGCCTCAGGAGCAGGAATGAGCGGGCCCAAAGATGGCCTTTATGCCGAGAAGGGCGAGGCGTACTTCGACCAGCCCCGTATTGAGCTGGTTGAACTGGTGCCGCCCGACCGGCGGCGCTTGCTTGACGTCGGCTGCGGTGCCGGCGCGACGGGGATGGCGCTGAAGCAGAAGCTGGGGCCTGACGCGAAGGTGTTTGGGGTTGAGATCGACCCTCGCGCGGCGGAGGTCGCGCGAGGGCGGCTCGATGGGGTCCTCAGCGTGGACCTCGAAGCCGCCGACGTTCCGAGCGAGTGGTTGCCCCTGGATGGTCTTCTCCTGGGGGATGTGCTGGAGCATCTGGTTGACCCCTGGTCGGCCCTACGGCGAATGCGGGAGTGGCTCACCCCCGATGGGGTCGTGGTCGCGAGCCTGCCCAACCTCAGCTACTGGAAGGCTCTTGTGCCGCTCATCCTCAAGGACGAGTTCGTGTACCAGGCCTCCGGCGTGATGGACCGCTCGCACCTGCGGTTCTTCACACGGCGGACGGTCGCCCGTCTCTTCGAGGACGCCGGCTTCCGCGTGGATCTCCTGAGGGGGAATGCCCTCGGCACGAAGGGCGAGCTTCTGGCGGCCCTCTCCCTCGGCACCGCTCGCCGCTTCCTTACGACCCAATACCACGTGGTAGCCCGCCGGAGCTAAGCCGGGGCCGGGCGACGTCACGCCAGTGCCGGCGGCCTCTCTCGCTAGCCTCGTCCTCAGGTCCCCGCGCACAACTCGCTCCCAAGCCGGCAGCTCCCAGGATGCCGGTTCCTGACCTCGTCCTAACGCTTGAGGGCTCGGGGATGAGCCTGGACATAGACCTCCTTAATGGCATCGCGGGTCAGGTGCGTGTAGATCTCTGTGGTGGCCAGGCTGCTGTGGCCGAGGATCTCCTGCACGACGCGGAGGTCGGCGCCACCCTCCAGCAGGTGGGTGGCAAGCGCGTGGCGGAGGGTGTGGGGGCTCACCTCGGCTGCGACTCCGGCCGCGGCGGCTCGACGCTTCAGCAAGCGCCAGAAGGTGGTTCGGTCCATAGCCCGTCCCCGGCTGGTGAGGAACACCGCCCTCGACGTTCCTTTGGCGAGCTTCGGCCGTGCGTTGCGAAGGTAGTCTCGCAACGCCGCCAGTGCGGCTCGGCCAACGGGCACGACACGCTCCTTCGATCCCTTGCCGATGACCCGAACCCGTCCAGTCTCGAGGTCGATCCGTGACAGATCCAGCGAGACCAACTCACTGACGCGCAGCCCCGTGGCGTAGAGTAGCTCCAGCATCGCGCGGTTGCGAAGGTCCGCCAGAGGGTCGGTCTCCCGCACCAGGATCAGCTTCTCCACGTCCGGGATCGAGAGCGTCTTAGGGAGGGCACGGGGTAGGCGAGGGGTCTCCAGCTCCGCGGCCAGGTCGGCTGCCAGGTGGCCCTCGCGGACCAGAAAGCGCGCGAAGGTGCGGAGGGCGGAGGTCTTACGGGCGAGGGATCTTGGGGCCAGCCCGGACGAGCCCAGGTGCGTTCGGAAGGCGGAGAAGAGGCCGGCTGTGAGCATGGCCTGCTCTCGCGACGCCGAGAAAGCAACCAGGCCCTTCAGGTCGGACGCGTAGCTCGAGACGCTGTTCCCAGATAGGCCCCGCTCGACGGCCAAGTGGTGCAGGAACTCGCTGACGAGGTCTGCCAGAGCGTCTGCGGCGCCCTCGGGAGCGTGGTCCGTGGGTTCACTCACCGGACAGGCCGGCCGACGACACCCGGAGCAGGCCTTTGGCCACAGCCCATAGAACGGCAGTCACCAGCCCCCCGTCGCAGTACAGGCCCTGGAGCACGTCCTCATAGAGCTGCTGGGCGGGCACCCAGACCAACTCCTCGATCTCCTCCCACTCCGCCCCGTGGCCCCTGTGTTCGATCCCCTTCAGCCCGCGCGCCACGTACAGGTGGAAGTCGGCGGCGGTCCAGCTTGGCACCGGGCAGAAGCTCCCGATGCTGTCCCACTTGGTGGCGAGTAAGCCCGCCTCCTCGGCCAGCTCCTGGGCAGCCTGCGACCGCAGCTCCTCGTCAGAAACGCAGTGATGGGCGGCGCCCGCCACCAGGTTCAGCACGTCCCCACCCATGGGGTGCCGGTACTCGCGCACCAGGAGGACGCGCTCCTGCGCATCCACCGCCATCACGATCACCGCGTGGCGGGCCTGGATGTAGGTCCACGTCAGGTCACGAGACCCATCTGGGGACTGGATCTCGTCAACCGTCACGGTGAACCGCCCCGTCTTGTGCTGAGTGCTCGACTTCACTCGCCAAGGGTGACGGGTGACGCCACCCATTCGCTCTGGCTCCATGGCAGCCCAACCTTTCCGCAAGACTCCTTCGGCCCGGGCGCCTGGTCACCTTCGTGCGTACCTCGCGCAGGTGCGTGGGCGCCTGGTATAATCGGGGTGAAATGCTGACAGTCCTCTGCCGAGCCAAGCTGAATCTTACCCTTGACGTCCTGAGAAGAAGGCCCGATGGCTTTCACGACCTCGACTCTGTCTTCCTCAACATCGGCCTCGCCGACCGTCTGGTTGCGGCGCTCGGGGGCCACGGCATACGTCTGACCTGCGCGGACGCGCCCCTCCCAACGGATTCCCGCAACCTGGTCTACCGCGCGGCGGAACTCTACCTGTCCGAAGCGGGCTCAGACGCCGGCGTAGACCTTAGGCTGGAGAAGCGAATCCCCCTGGCGGCCGGACTGGGCGGCGGAAGCAGCGATGCGGCAGGGGCGCTGCTGGCGCTTAACCGGCTGCATGACGATCGCCTGGAGTTCCCATCGCTCTTGGGGCTCGCGGCCAGCCTTGGGTCCGACGTGCCCTTCTTCCTCGTCGGGGGCTGCGCCAGGGCAGGAGGCCGAGGCGAGCGGCTCACGAAGGTCGCGCTGCCCGAGGACGCGCCCCTCTGGTTCGTGCTGGTGAAGCCGGACTTCGGGGTGGGAACGGCCTGGGCGTACCGCAACCTTCGACTGAAGGAGACTGGCGACAGTCGTAGTCAGGCCATGGCGGAGTTGCTGGCGGCTGGCAGCTATGAGAGGGTGGGGGAGCTCCTGACCAACGACCTGGAGGGAGCCGTGCTGCCGGAGCACCCAAGCCTCGGCGAGCTGAAGAAGCGGCTCCTGCAAGCCGGAGCTAGGGGGGCGCTGATGTCGGGAAGCGGAAGCACGGTGTTCGGGCTGTTCGAGTCGGAGGCGGTGGCCCGCGCGGCTGAACCTCGCCTGAGGGGCGTGGGAGTCACCACCTATGTAGCGGGCGCCGCCGCGACCGGCCTAGAGGTGGCGCATGACTGAGTCACGGGAGCGCCCCATCTCTGCGGTAGTCCTGGCCGGCGGCAAACCAGACCCGACCTTCCTCTCGGCGGCCGGCGTCGAGAACAAGGCGCTTGCCCCGCTGCTGGGGAAGCCTCTGGTGCGCTACTGCCTTGAGGCCCTGGCGGGCTCTGCGACCTTGGGCCAAGTCCTCGTCGTTGGCAGTGAGGAGCTACGCGCCCCCGTGGCTCCCGGGAAGCTGGTTGCTGCTGGCGACACCCTCCTGCAGAACATCCGGCGTGGCCTCGACGCGGCGGCGTGCGAAGGCCCCGTTCTGCTTCTGGGCGCGGACTTGCCCTTCCTCACGCCATCAGCCATCGACGACTTCGTATCCCGCGGCCTCGCCTGCGGCGCGGACCTCTGCTACCCCATCGTGCGCCAGGAGACCATCGAGGCGCGCTTCCCCGAAATGCGTCGGACCTACGCGCGGCTGGCCGACGGTACCTTCACAGGCGGCAACCTCTTCCTACTAAGGTCCGGGTTCTTCTACCGGTGCGAGCCAATCCTCGCCGCCGCCTACGACGCCCGGAAAAAGCCGGTCCAGCTCGCCAGGCTCCTGGGTCTGGGCATTCTAGCGCGTTTCCTAACCCATCGCCTTACGGTGGCGCAGGCCGAGGCTCGCGTGAGTCGGGTCCTGGCCGGCACCGTGAAGGCCCTGGAGACGCCCTTCGCGGAGGTGGCTGCCGACGTGGACAAGGCGGAGGAGCTGCCCAAGGCGGCAGCGTATCTACAGATACAGGCTGGCCGGGGCTCCTGAGACTCCTTCCTCTCCAGGGAGCCGCGCGGCCAGAGGGAGGGAGTCATGGAGTCTCTAGAGAGCTTCACCTGCACGGTGGAGCGCGTGGACCTCGATGTAGAGACCGAGGCCCCCAAAGGCCACGGAGACTACGAAGGGCTGCCCGGACTGGTCTACCGGCCCGCTGGGAGGGGCCCCTGGCCCGCCGTCCTGTGCTTCCACGGTCGACGAGCCAGCAAGTTCTCCACCTTCTACGAGTGCTCCCGCCTGGCCTCGAGAGGCTACCTGACCGTCGCCTTCGATCTGCCGGGGCATGGAGAGCGTGAACGGATCCCGGAGAACGACAGCCGCCTCTCTCCCGCCTGGATGGCTCCCTGCGTGGTCCATGAGGCGCGGCAGGTGGCCGACCAGGTTCTGAGCCGCCCCGATGTTGTGGGGGGACGACTCGCGGTAACAGGGTTCTCCCTGGGAGGCAGCGTAGGCTTGCTGTCCCTGGCCTGCAACCCCTCGATTCAGGCGGCCATCTGCTTCATGGGGAAGTGCGACTACGACTTCCTGGGAGCGTCGCTGGACCCATGGCCCAAGCTCGAGGCCCGAGAGAAGGGGCACATCCTTCTGGTCGCCGGCACTCACGACCCAGTGATCGACCCCTCCGAGGTCGAGGACGCCTTCCACAGCCTGCGGCGCCGGTGCCCGAACCTCCGGGTGGAGTATCGCCACTACCCTCTCATCCACACCACGACGGCGGAAGTTGAACACGCCGCCTATGACTGGCTTGAGTACTGCTATCCGGCTAAGGGGCTATAGGGTCGTAAGGTCGTAAGGTCGTAGGGTCGTAGGGTCGTAGGGTCGTAGGGGAAGGGCCTCAGAGGGTTCACCTTGGGTCCCTTGGGTCTCTTACGTCCCTTGGCTGAAGGGACCCAAGGGACGCAAGAGACCTAAGCACACCCTCTGAGGCCCTTCCCCTACGACCCTACGACCCTACGACCCCTCAAGAGGTGTGTCATGTCGAAGCGAAGCGGGTTCACGCTGATAGAGCTGCTGGTGGTGATCGCGATCATCGCCATCCTTGCGGCGATCCTGTTCCCCGTGTTCGCCAAGGCCAGGGAGACGGCGCGGAGGGGGAACTGCGGGAACAACCTGAAGCAGATCAGCACCGCCATGGGCCTTTACTTCGACGCCTGGGACGAGACGCTGAACCCCTTTGAGAACGCCTACGTCTGGGGCGATAGGCTTGGCTGGACCAATCGTGTACGGCAGTACAACAGGGCCGTCGCGCTGTTCCACTGCCCCAGTGATGACCACAACTTCAGCTACACGGAAAACTCAGAGGCAACCAGCCTTACACCCTACATCACCCCCGTGTCGGACGCCTATGTCTCGGACATCAAGCAGCCGTCTCTCTTCATCCATTTCGCGGACTGCCCGGGGTCCGGGACCGCCACTCCCGATGCCCAGGCCAAGGTCGACTCCGGAGACGCGGACCTGGACACCAACGGCCAGAGCGACGGGCACGTCTATGAGAACCTGGGCACCAAGCGCACTTTGACCCCCATCACCCGCGTTCAGACACCCCTCTACCTCTACTGGCCGGGCCGCCACGCCGAAGGCAACAACATTGTCTTCTTCGATGGCCACATGAAGTGGTACCAGGACTGGAAGGCCGGCGAGATGACCTTCAGCCGGTCTGGCCCCAAGGCCGGCGGCTAGTCGCCTAGCACTCGGGCCCCTCGGCACCTCCTCAAGGCACAACCCCCGCTCCGCGGCCCTGTTCATCGGGATCCCCCCCGTTTGGCGAGCTCTACCTCGCACCACACCTTCATAGGCGGTTCCTACCTCGTTATGCACCTATTGGCACGACGAGGCACGAAGCTCCGCCTCAGGAACCGAGCAGCCATGCTCAGGTGCCCAGGTCGGCTTGCTCAAGGTAAGCCGGAGCATCGTCGATACTTCCTTCGGTGTGGGATAGCCCGCGCCAACCCCATCGCTTCACCCCAGGGCGCATTCCTGAGCGTCTGGAGATACCCAATGCCTTTCCGTGAGCTGCCGATAGCCGCACGAGTCTACACGCTCGTCAACCTGTGCGCTGGCTCGGCACTCCTTGTATGGGCACTCAAGGACAGCAGTCTGCACCCCGACCCGGTCCTCATTCTCCTTCTGGTCCTGGCCGTCGTATCCAACGTGCCGAAGGTCCACCTGAGCGTTCAGAGCGCCCGGGTCACCCTTAGCAACATCGTGGTCTTCCTGGCAGTCATGCTCAGGCGAGATCCAGCCGAGGCGGCCATCGTGGCGGGGCTCAGCGCCCTCGCCGGCACGATCGTGATCCGCCGTCCGGTAAGGCCTGACGGCACCCGGGCGCCGCGCACCTGGTACAAGCCGGCGCTCTCGGCCGCCAACCTGGTGGAGAGCTCCCTGGCCGCATCGGCAGTATGGACGTCGGCCTGGAAGCAGCCGCTCCCGGAGGACGTAACCCTTGGGTTCCTGGTCGCGCTCAGTGCCATGGCCCTCACCTTCTGGGTGGTGAACACTGGTGGGATCGCCGTGGCCGTGAGCCTATCGCAAGGGCTCAGCTCTTGGAGAGTCTGGCGAGACAACTTCTTTGCCACGCTACCGGGGTGCCTCTGCGGCGTGAGCGCGGCGGCCTGCGCCGCGATCATGCAGCAGAACCTGGGTTTTGTGTCCGTCTTCCTCGCCACGACGGTCTACGTGGTGTACCGCAACAACCGCCTCAACGTCGCCAAGATGGGCGCGGAGCTACGGCTGGTTCAGGAGCTGAACGAGCTGAACGAGCGCATGATCAGCACCCTCGCCATGACCATCGAGGCCAAGGACCGCTACACCCAGAAGCACGTGGACCGGGTGCGGGCGTATGCCGTGGCCATCGCGCGGGAGCTCGGGGTCTCGGGGCCCGAGCTCGAGGCGGTGCGTATCGGCGCGGTGGTACACGACATAGGCAAGATAGCGGTGCCCGAGATGATCCTCACCAAGCCCGGGAAGCTCACTCCCGAGGAGTTCGAGAGGATGAAGGGGCACGTCCTCATTGGCGTCAAGATCATGGAAGCGGTGGGCTTCCCGTTCCCAGTTACCGAAGCAGTGGGCGCGCACCACGAGCGGTGGGACGGGAACGGCTACCCTCACGGTCTGAAGGGTGATGAGATCCCCTTGGCCGGCCGTATCGTGTGCCTGGCGGATGGGTATGACGCTCTGACCTCGGACCGCCACTATCGGAAGGCAATGGAGGAGGATGAGGTCCACGAGCTCATCATGAGCCAGCGGGGACGGCAGTACGACCCGCAGGTTGTGGACGCGCTGTTCCGCGCCCTGCCCAAGGTCAAGCCGGTGATCGTCTCCCTCAACCAACAGGAGTGGCAGCCGGAGAGCCTGGAGGGGCACCCCAAGATGCTGCCGCAGGAGGCGCTGCAAGAGATCGCCCACGCGGCGGAGGAGGCGGTGGTTCTGGCTGAGATCTCGCTCAAGCCCAACGTCTCGCACAGCCCTCAGGAGGTCATCGACCTGCTGCTTGAGAAGGCTCTGCTCCTACTCCCCGCGACAACCGGCGCCGTGTTCCTGGTGGACACGGAGAGCCAGGAGCTGGAGGTCCACGGACACCACGGCCTCTACACGGATCTGCTTGATGGCTTGGGGATGAAGGTCGGTGAGGGCGTATCCGGTTGGGTGGCCGCCAACAACATGCCGGCGAGGAACACGCCGGCTGCCGGAGACCTGGCCCGCAGGGTGTCCCCGGGCCGGAACCTGGAGCTGAGCAGCGCGCTCAGCGTGCCCCTGCAGATCGGCGGCACCTGCATCGGCGCCATCACCCTTTACCACACGGGATACAACCTCTTCACCGCGCACCACCAGCGCGTGCTGACCACCTTGGCAGAGCACGCCTCAAGCGCCCTCGAGACCGTCTTCCGGATCGAGACGAATCAGGTTCTGGCGCACACGGATAGCCTAACCGGCTTACCGAACATGCGGTACCTGATTCAGCACCTGGAAGGGCTTACCGCCCAACCCAGCTCCTCCTTCGTGGTGCTCCTACTGGACCTGGACGGGTTCAAGAAGGTCAACGACACCCTGGGCCACCTGGAGGGCGACCGGGTGCTGCGTGACGTGGCACTCATCCTGCGGGAGTCCACGCGTGCTGAGGAGGATCTGGTGGGTCGGTACGCAGGTGACGAGTTCGTGATCATCTGCCACGGCCGCCGCCTCGAGGAAGCCACAGTCATTGCCGACCGTGTGCATCAGGGCTTCGGGAAGTACCGGGGCCTGGACGGGGTAGCGGCCACGCTTCGGGCAAGTATCGGCGCGGCCTGCTTCCCGACTGACGGCGGCGATTGGAGGGCGCTGCTATCGGTGGCCGACCGCCGGATGTACTTCGACAAACTGGGCGATGGCGCCACGGGCGGCCCCGGCGTACCGCCCGAGCCCCTGCCTAGGACCGCCTGACTGTTACCCAGGCCTGCGCCTCTCGCGGCAGGCCCGTGGCATCGAACGCGGTGGGCGAGAGGAGTCCGTCTCACTCGTCGCGCGGAGTGGCCCCAGAAGGACCCCCGCGAAGGCGGGGTGGGCGCGTCGTGGAGTCGTCGCGAAGGATCCCTGCGGCCCCGTACCAGACAGACCCGCGGGCCGAGCCGCCTCTAGCTAGGTAGCGCATGCACGCGAAAGCCGCAGGGGCGGCTCCTCTGTCGGCCGTCCGGAACGGGCCCGACCAAATTGAAGGAGTGGAAGATGATGGGACGTACTCTGGCCCTCGCGGTGCTTGGCTTAAGCATCCAGGCCGGCGCGGCTTGGGCCCAGTTGGACCCACTGGCCCCTTGGCCCACGGCCAACCGAGACCTGGCGCATACCAGCCAGGCTCCCTTCGTGGGGCCGGAGAAGACGAGGGTGCTCTGGACCTTCGATGCGGCCGGGACCGTGTGGGGGCCGGTGGTCGGCCGCGACGGAACGATCTACGCCCCGTCTGATGATACCAACCTCTACGCTCTGCACCGCGACGGCACTCTCAAGTGGAGCTTCCCGCTCGGCGGAGCCCCGTGCCAGCACGCGGCGATCGGCGCGGATGGCGCCATCTACGCCACTGGATTGAGCCTATACGCGCTTACCCCCGAGGGCAAGGAGAAGTGGCGCTTCGAGGCGCCGAACCTGGGCAAGTACCAATCTCCGACGGTTGGGCCGGATGGCACTATCTACCAGGGAGCGCTGAGCGGGTACCTCTACGCAGTCGATCCCGCTACCGGTAAGCAGAAGTGGAACCACAAGTTCGACGCCCGGATCCAGGCTCCCATCAGCTTCACGCTGAAGGGCGAGCCCGTGATAGGCCTGCGCCACGGCAACGTCCCGAACGTGATGAAGCTTGACGCGACAGGCACGCCTGTTTGGACCTTTACCGGCCCAGACGAAATGCGCAGCGCCACGGTAGGCCCTGACGGAACCCTGTACGTGGCGTGCAAGGTTGGGAGGGTCTACGCACTCGACCCCGACACGGGCGCCTTGAAGTGGAGCAGCGAGGTGCGGTCGCCCAGCACCGCGATCCTGGAGTTTCCGGCCCTGGCCGCGGGGGGAACCGTGCTCCAGGGCTCAGGGAACGGGGAGTTGGCTGCCTACAGCCCCACCGGTGACGTGCTCTGGACCTTCCAGCCCGATTCGTACCACCTGGATCCCGAGACGGGGCAGGGGATGCCCCTGCACATGGGCACGCCCGTTGTGGATGCCACCGGCGCTCTTTACGTCCCTTCGCCGGAGGCCGACTTCTGGCAGCTCGACCGCAATGGCCACTACGTGTCCAGCATCCCACTGCCCGCGCTGTTCACTCGAATGGCGATGGGCGCTGATGGGACCCTGTACTGCGGCTCGCTTGGGGGAAAGCTCTACGCTTTCGGGGACGGGCTGGTGGTTGGCGATGCCAATGGGGATGGCAGGCTCACCGTGGCCGACGTGGTGGTGGCGCTTCGGAAGGTGGTTGGGATCGTTCCCACGACATCCCAGGACCTCCGCTCTCTAGATGTGAACACCTCAACCGGTGGCGGCAGGCCATACGGCAACGGGCGGCTGGACGTCGCCGACGCCATCTCCATGCTCTACCAGTGCGTGGCCCCGCGGGCTGACTGGCCCTATCCGCGGGCAGCCGTAGCCCAACCGTCCGGCAACTAGAAGCTGGCCTGATGGCCGTGGTATCGCATCCTCCCAGGTGTCTGAGGGGCTTCACCCTGGTGGAGCTTCTGGTGGTGGTAAGCATCGTGGCGGTCCTCGCCGGCCTGCTGATGCCGGCGCTTGGCTCGGCTCGTGAGTCGGCCCGAACCGCCGGCTGTACGTCCAACCTCCGGCAGCTCGGGCAGGCGATGGTGCTGTACGGCCGTGAGTGGGACGGGCGGTTCCCGGCAGGCTTGGATGCTTCCGACTACCTCTCGCCGAAGCTGTGGGTGGGAGGGCACCCACACATCCCGGACGCGGCGGCAATCGTCTCGCAGCTCCGCCGTGGGCAGCGCACCCTTCCCGTGGTCATGCGGCCTTACGTCGCGACGGACCACCTGTTCGAGTGCCCGTCGGACACTGGAACCAGTTTCATCAACCTCTCCCGCGCGCCGAGTGCCGGCAGCACCCTGGGGGCTTCGGCCTTCGAGGCTTGGGGCACCTCCTACGCCTATCGCACTGAGCTGGGCCTCTACGACCGTGACCAGACCGACCTTAGGGAGCCCGCTTGTGTGAACGTGCTGTGGGACATGGCCGGGTACTGGCACCACCGGTACCGTCGTAGCACGCGCGAGTGGGACCTAGAGGACAAGGAACGGTGGCAGTACCAGGTCCTCTGGGGCGATGGGCACGTCTCCTTCGCGTCTGACAAGCAGCTCTATGACGCCTGGGGTCTCTTCACCACCCAGCAGAGCCCCTTCAGGGAGTAGCAGATGGGCGACCTGGACCGCCAGCTTGGCCATCTTGAGTGTATAGGTGGTAGATAAACCGGTCCCAAAGTGACGGTTCCCATTCCCCCGGTAGGTGTGGAACAACCACCTAGCGGATCTCTGAGGGGGCTCCACCTTATGGCGGGGCAGCCGTGACGAGCGGCTCGAGAGATCTGAGAGAAGGAGTACAGGCCTCATGCGCAGGTACAAGGGCTTATCCGTCGTGACGCGCTACCCGGCTCTCATAGCCCTGGGTCTGGGCGCCGTTCTGGTAGGCTCCCAGGTGGGTGCCGCTTCCCAGGGCGCGAAGCTCGACGATGCGCTACGAGGGCGTCTCTCGCCGAGGCAAGGTGGTGTCGCTCCCCGCTCCGTGTCGGGCACGGTGAACCTGATCGTCCAGACCGATGGACCTCTCACCGCCCAGAGAGAAGCAGCCTTACGGCTTCTCGGCGTGAAGGTGAAGGAACGGTATCGGGTCATCGACGGCTTCAGCGCGACCGCTCCCGTCCGGCGGCTTGAGGGGCTGGCATCCTTCGGCTGGGTGAAGCATGTGTCCGCTGACCTCACCGTTCGCAAGCTCAGTGAGTTCGCGCTGCCAGCCATAGGGGCCGATATCGCTCGCAGCTTCGGGTTCAGTGGCGACGGTGTGACCGTGGCAGTGCTGGACTCAGGCGTTCGAATGCACGCAGACCTTAGCGGCGGCTACGGCCAGTCACGGCTGATGGTCGGTCCGAACTTCAGCGGCGACCCAACATCCGACGACCAGTGCGGCCACGGTACCCACGTGGCGGGCCTCATCGCTGGAAACGGCTTCCAGAGCACTGGCTGGCGGTACACCCGGACGTTCAGGGGAGTGGCTCCGGAGGCAAGGATCCTATCCGTTAAGGTCCTGAACTGGGATGGATCCGGCTCCGTGAGCGGCGCGATCAGCGCGGTCCAGTGGTGCATCGACAACCGGCGGTCCCGCGGCATTCGCATAATGAACCTCTCCTTCGGGCATCAGCCTGGCGAGAGCTACAAGACCGATCCGCTCTGCCTGGCCCTCGAGAAGGCCTGGAAGTCCGGCATTGCGGTGGTCTGCGCCGCCGGGAATCGTGGGCGAAGCGTACCCGCCGACCCTAACAGCGCCCCTGCCTACTTCAGCGTGAACTCCCCCGGCAACGACCCCTACGTGATCACGGTCGGCGCCACGAAGACCCTTTACACTCCGAATGCCGGCGATGACCTCATCGCCAGTTACTCCTCGCGCGGCCCGACGCGGATCGACCACGTTGTGAAGCCGGATGTCGTCGCCCCAGGCAATAGGGTGATCTCACTAGAGGCCACCAAGACCACGCTGACCCAGTGGGACTCCCTGAACGCGGTTCCCTTGCGCTACTACTCGAAGTCACCTAGCGACGAGCCGAGCCCTAGCTACTACCGCTTGTCCGGAACCAGTATGTCAACCGCACTGGTCAGCGGCGCCGTTGCCCTGATGCTGGAGAAGGACCCTTACCTGTCTCCGGACACTATCAAGGGCCGGCTGATGAAGACCGCCACGAAGCGGTGGCACGCCAGCATCAGCTACAGCCCCTTCGCTCGCGGCGCGGGCCTCGTCAACGTCCCCAAGGCGCTGGCCTGCAGGGACTACGTCTGGGGCTCCGCCATCTCGCCTTCTGTGACGATGAAGGCCGACGGGTCACTGACGGGCACCGAGATCGCCGGGGCGTGGGGTAGCAGTGCCCTTTGGAGCGACAGCGTCCTTTGGAGCGACAGCGCCCTCTGGAGTGACAGCGCCCTGTGGAGCGACAGCGCCCTGTGGAGCGACAGCGCTCTGTGGAGTGACAGTGCCCTCTGGAGCGACAGCGCTCTGTGGAGTGACAGCGCCCTCTGGAGCGACATCTCAACGGTGGCGCTCCTCGGTGACCTCGACCAAGTCGACGCGGAGGCCCAGGACGCGGACGGGCACTAGCTGACTCAGGCGCCGCAGCACCGCCCCCAGAGAGCGCCGCTAGGTCACAGCAAGGGGTTGTGCTCCATCCACCCCAGAGGGCACCAGGTAGCCCCTACCTGGTGCCCTCTGGGGTCTCTGCGCTACGCGCCGGGTCCCAAGCGCCAAGGGCCGGGGGTGAGCCGATGTTGGACGCTGGGTAAGGTATTCCTTGGGCCACGCCGCGAACCGGCTCGCGGGCTCTCCGCGAGTCAACCGGTAGGTACCCGCCAGCACTGTGCCATGCCGCCACTCCTCCTCAGGATCGCTGCCCTTGTTCACGAACCGCCTCTTCGTGCTCGCTTCGGAGTCCGACCTTGTGAGCCGCTTGCTGGAGCTTGCCGCCGATCCTGGGCCCGCCGGACCCAGGGAGGGCTTCGGGGTCTGGGTTGCAGGTAGTCTGGATGCGGTGGTCACGGCCGCGGCTGCTCCAACCCGCTCCGTGGTGCTCCTCCCCCTCGACTCCCTGTCGCTGCCCGGGGACGAGGCTGTCCGCCTGCTGAGGGCAAGGGCGAAGGGCGTTGCCATGGTCGCCGTGGTGGACGCCGAGGACCCAAGCCAGACGGCCCTGGCGTCCAGCCTTGAGGCTTGTGAGCGTGTCGCGGCCTCAGACCTCGGCACCGACGCCCTGCCGCGCGCTCTCGCCCAGGCCTTCGAGAGGGCGCCCGCCCTGATGGCGGAGCAGCTCAGCCTGCGGGGCTATCGTGAGCTGGCCGAGGCCATGCCACAGATCGTGTGGACCGCTCGCCCAGATGGCTTCCTCGACTACTACAACCAGCGTTGGTATGACTACACCGGCCTGACCCTCGAGGAGACCCAGGGCTGGGGCTGGGAGAGGGTCCTCCATCCTGAGGACGTGGAGCGATGCAAGGAGCTCTGGCGCTCATCCCTGGAGGGCGGCGGCGACTACGAGATTGAGTACCGCTTCCTACGGGCCGCTGACCAAACCTACCGATGGCATCTTGGCAGAGCCCTGCCGGTGCTTGGCGAGCGTGGAAGGGTCCTCCGTTGGGTCGGTACGTGCACGGACATCGACGATCAGAAGCGTGCCGCCCTAGCCATCCGCCTGCACGCTGATCTCGGAACCCTCTTCGCCTCGTCGCTGGACTATCAGGAGACCCTGGCGAAGCTAGCCCGACTGCTTGTTCCGGATCTGGCCGACTGGTGCACGATCCATATGCTTGACGCTGTGTCAGGGAGGACTCGTCTGGCCGCGGTGCACGGGCAGCCAGAGGTCGTGGACCTGGTGTCAAGGTCAGCCGACCAGTTCGCCCCGGACACCCAGGACCTGAGCCACCCTGTCTCACGGGTCTTGAGCACCGGAAGGCCCGAGGTCGTTCACGACACGCCTCTGCCGGCGCTCGGGCACGCTGCCGGAGGCACGGAACACCTGGAGACGCCCGGAGCACTTCGGAAGGGCTCCTTCCTGTGCGTTCCGCTCCAGGCACGGGGAAGGATGCTTGGCGTGCTGACGCTGGTCTCCGCCTGCTACGGCCGTAGGTATGCCGACACCGATTTGTCCTTGGCGTCCGAGCTGGCGAGCCGCGCGGCCTTCGCGGTCGACAACGCCCTTCTGTACGACCGGGAGCAGGCGGCTCGTCGGCGGCTTACCTTCCTGGCCGAGGTGAGCCAGGTGCTCAACTCCAGCCTCGACTTCGAGGCCACCATGGCGAGCCTCAATCGCCTGGTTGTGCCCAGCCACGCGGACTGGTGCGTGCTGGACGTCCTGGAGGAGGGGGACAACCCCAACTGGGTCACGGCGGCCCACAACGATCCCGCGCGAGAGACCAGCGTGCTGGAGTGGTGGAAGGGCCAGGACGCTCCGCTGGGTGCGGGTAGGGTCTTGGGCACCGGCCGCCCGGAGATGCGCGGTCGCGCTGACGGGCCAGAGGAGTTGGGCCCAGCCTGCCCCCCTGGCGTGAGCGCCTACATCACGGTGCCGCTGATCGCCCGCCAGCGTCTGCTGGGCACCCTCACGGTGGTCTCCGAGGAGAGCGGAAGGGACTACGGCCCCGATGACCTTCTGCTGATAGACCTGCTGGCTCGACGAGCTGCCATCGCCATCGACAACGCTCGGCTGTTCCAGGGAGCGCGCCGGGCCGAGGCCGCGCTGGCAAGTCAGGCGGAGGAGCTGTCGCGCTCCAACAGGGAGCTAGAGCAGTTCGCGTACGTGGCCTCGCACGACCTCCAGGAGCCGCTCCGCATGGTCGCGAGCTACACCCAGCTTCTGGCTTCCAGGTACGCGGGGAGGCTGGACAAGGACGCGGATGAGTTCATCGACTTCGCACTGGATGGCGCCCGCCGCATGCAACGGCTGATCACCGACCTGCTCGCCTACTCACGAACAGGTACCCGAGAGCTGGTCAGGGAGCACGTCGCGCTGGAGTCGGTGGTTCGTGAATGCCTGAACAATCTGGGCCCCGCCGTGGCGGAGTCCGGGGCGGACGTGACCTGGGGCCCGATGCCGACGGTGGTTGGGGATCCCACCCAGCTTCAGCAGCTTCTTCAGAACCTTCTTTCCAACGCGCTGAAGTTCCACGGGTCCCGGCCTCCCTCCGTCCGGGTCACGGCGAAGGATCGAGGCAGGGAGTGGGTGGTGGCCGTGGCAGACAGCGGGATCGGGATCGACCCCGCCTACGCGGCCCAGGTGTTCGCCATGTTCCGACGACTCCATACACGACGGGAGTACACAGGCTCCGGAATCGGCCTGGCGATATGCGAGAAGATCGTCGCACGGCACGGAGGCCGAATCTGGGTGGAGTCCCAGGTTGGCCAGGGCGCGACCTTCAGCTTCACCCTCCCGAAGCAACCTGGTGCGAGCTAAGCCTCACTGGGCCATGGGTGCCGACGCCACAGGACGCGGCTGCTGAGGTATGCCCCCCAAGCGCCGCCGTGGCAGACGAGGGGGGATCGGCGTCGCAGGCACAACTCGCCCGAGGGTGAGAGCGAGGCCACAGGGCGCCTTCAGTGCCGCGGTTCAGTGTCGATAGAGAGGTTGCCGCCGCTGACTCCGGCCGCCCCCTGCCGGGCGTGGACGCCCGGGCTCCCCCGGGCGCGTCCGCGCCTGTCTGGGAGGCTTGGGGTGCGGGAGGCAGCCATGAACGTCACGCAGTCCAGTCTGGCGCTGGCCGGCCGCTCCTACAGCGAGCGGTCGGAGCAGTACAGCACCATGGTGAGGATCTGGCAGCAGGCGCCTGAAGCCGGAGCAGCATCCCCAGCCGGCGACACGCTGACGCTGGGGGCCGCCGCGCCCTCTACCTCAGCCCCAACTTACACCCGGCACGCCGACGGTGCCGCGAAGCGAGACTCCGAAGGCGATGGATCCGTGCGTGAGGTCGTACGGCGAATGATGATCGAGAAGCTGACAGGAAGGAAGGTTAGGGGCGTCCACCCTCTCGGTGAGGCACAGCCCGGCACGAGAGGCCAGGCACAGGCCTCCCAGCTTCCAGCCCAGGCGTCAGTCGCCGCTCGACGGGGCGGCGGCGTCGAGGTCACGGTGACAAGGGAGATCAGGCAGGAGGAGTCACTCTCCTTCGCGG
>DASXUI010000470.1:0-6474 GCA_036504955.1 Armatimonadota bacterium | reverse complement strand
TGCGGGAAGTGTCTGGAGAGCCGAGGACGGAGGAGATCGCGCGAATGC
This sequence comes from Armatimonadota bacterium, assembly GCA_036504955.1. Taxonomy (GTDB): domain Bacteria; phylum Armatimonadota; class DTGP01; order DTGP01; family DASXUI01; genus DASXUI01. Next base: position 6,426 of record DASXUI010000470.1, on the reverse strand, counting down.
TGGGAGGCATCGACAGCCGCGCGGCCACCGAGCACGCCCGCCAGATGCTGGCCGCTCTGCAGGTTCCCGAAGCCCAGGATCAGGGGGCGCTCTGATGCGGACCCCGAAGCCCTCCGGCCGGGCAGCGCTTCAGGCGAGCGTCTTGGCGCCACCGCCCACGCCCTTGACCCGGCTCCTAAAGAAGCTCAGCCAGCTCGACCCCTGGCACCGGGGCGATCCCCCCGAGGGCGACGGCTGGCCGGACCTCCAGTGCGGCCCCTGGCGGGCCCGCGCGGACACCCGAACCAAGAACCTCGTCAAACGGCTCCAGCGCGGCGAGGTCGCGGTGATCAACCACCCGGACCTAGACTCCGTGGCGGCACGGGCACTGGTTCAGTGCGAGCCCAGCCTCGTGGTCAACGCCGCTCCGTCCATCACCGGCCGTTACCCCAACTCGGGCCCAAACATCCTTCTGGACGCCGGCATACCCCTGCTCGATAACGTGGGCCTGGACGCCTTCCGCGCCCTTCAGGAGGGCGACCTGGTCACCCTGACACGGGCCGCGCCGGTCTATTGCGCCGTCTCCTCTGCCACCGGGCCAGACGCCGGCCCAGAGCCGACGCCCATCCAGGCGGAGGACGCGATCGCGCCAAGGGGACCGGTCGCCTGCCTGAAGCGTGGGGGCACCGTCGTCGGCGTGGGCGAGCTACTCACACTGGAGTCGGTCGCGCACCGCCTGGCAGCGGCGCGCGAGAACCTGACCGTCGAGCTGGGCCGCTTCGCGGAGAACACGCTGGAGCGCCTGCGGAACGAAATGCCGCAGCTTCTGGAGCCTGCGGCACTGCCGCCCGTCGCGGTTAGCATGGCGGACAGGCCGGTGCTGGTGGTCGTGCGGGGCGAGGGCTTCCGTGAGGACCTTCAGCGGGTACTCCCCTACGCCGCCGAGGTGAAGCCGGTGATCATCGCCGTGGACGGCGGCGCGGACGCGCTGCTGGAGCACGGGCTGAAGCCGGACATCATCCTGGGCGACTTCGACTCCGTGACGGATGCGGCGCTAAGCTGCGGGGCAGAGCTCATCGTTCACGCCTATGTGGATGGCCGCGCGCCTGGCATGCCGCGACTGGAGGCCCTGGGGCTGAAGTCGGTCCCCTTCCCCATCGCGGGAACCAGCGAGGACGCCGCGATGCTGCTGGCCTTCGAAAGCGGCGCCGATACCATCGTGGCCGTCGGCACCCACTTCTCGCTCGTTGAGTTCCTGGACAAGGGGCGGGCCGGCATGGCCAGCACCTTCCTGGTGAGGCTGAAGGTCGGCTCCATTCTGGTGGACGCGAAGGGCCTGAGCCGGCTATACCAGCCGCCCCAGAAGCTGCGCTACGTCGCCTTCCTCATGCTCGCTGCCCTGGTCCCTATCATCATTCTCTTCTCGCTATCGCCAACGCTCCAGGGGCTGTTGCACACGCTGCGCTTGCAGTTCCAGTGGGGCCACTGGCGGAGACTCCTTCCTTGGTAGATTACCGGTACCACCTGGCAAGCCTTGCTTCCGTATTCCTTGCTTTGGGAGTGGGCATCCTGATCGGCAACACCTTCGTGGGCCAGACCTCGGCCACCTGGCAGAAGGGCGCCATCGAGCGCCTTGGCCGTGAGGTCGCCGAAGTCCAGCGAAGCTCCGAGCGCATCCTCAAGGCGGACCAGCTCCTGAGAGCCCAGATGCGGCAGCGCGACCAAGCGGAACGCGCCCTGGCGACCACCATCACCTCCGGCATCCTCACGGGGCATACGGTCGCCCTGGTCGCAACCGGCGACATGGAGAAGTCAGAGGCTCTGGGGCAGCTCACCAGCGTTCTTCGCACGGCCGGCGCCGAAGTGCTCTCGACCACTTACATCGCTGATGACTGGCTGCCCGACACGCAGGCGGAGCGAGACTACATCCTGCGCCGCCTTCAAGTGCCGGACCAGGACCCTGGGGAAAGCACCGGCGCCGCCAACAAGGCCCTGGCGCGGGCGCTCGTCAGCGGCATCTGGTCGCAGGCGCTGAAGGACGTGGCGCGGCGAGCCAACGGAGTAGCTCTCTCCGGCGACTACACGCGCCCTGCGGAGTACGCCGTGCTACTCTCCTCGGCGGCCGACGAGGACCGCCTTCGACTGGCGAACGATGGCGAGACGCCGGACTCCGCGCTGCTGGAGGTGTGGAAGGAGCTGGGAGTCCGCGCGGTGGGGGCGGAGCCGACGGGGGCTCCGGTCTCCCTTGTCCCCGTCTACCAGCGAGGGAAGGTGCCGACAGTCGACAACATCGACACGCCCGCGGGGCAGGCCGCCGTGGTGCTTGCGCTTGCCTCGGCCAGTTACGGAGGCGACTTCGGCACGAAGGCCTCCGCCCAGCGGGTGCTGCCCGAGGTGCCAGTGAAGGGCTACGCCCGACCCGGCGAAGCAGGTCGGCTGCGGGCCTCTCTGGCGGTCCCCTAGAGCCCCCCTCCTCCACATGCCGCCTGAGCCCACCCTCTCCATCGTCATCCCCGCCTACCACGAGGCCGACTCCGTCGCTGAGACGCTAACGGCCCTCAGGGATGCCTTCCGCGCACCCACTGGAGCAAGTCTGCTGGAGATCTTGGTGGTGGACGACGGGTCGCGAGACGGTACTGCGGAGGCCGCTCGCGCTGCCGGCGCGGATGAGGTGATCGTTCACGCCCGCAACCGGGGCAAGGGTGCCGCCCTGGAAACCGGACTGGCGCAGGCTCGGGGCGACCTCGTGCTGCTGCTGGACGCCGACCTGAGGGGCACCGCCTCGGAGGCGGTGAAGCTGCTTGACCCCGTACTGGTGGGCAAGGCCGACGTAACCGTCGCCGGCTTCCCCCGCACCGGCAGCAAATCCGGCTTTGGCATGGCGCAGGGTCTATCCCGCTGGGGCATCCGGCGGCTGACCGGCGTATCGGTGGAGTTCCCTCTCTCCGGACAGCGGCTCCTCTCGCGAGCCACTCTGGGGAGCCTGGGACGCTTGGCATCCGGATACGGCATCGAGACCGCGATGACGCTTGACCTCCTTCGAGCGGGCTACCGGATCGCCGAAGTCCCCACGGCCATGGCACACCGCAAGACCGGCCGAGACTGGGCCGGCTTCAAGCACCGGGGCAAGCAGCTCTGGGCCATCGCCCGGGTGCTGCTCAGCCGCGCCGTGCGCCCCCTGCGCCCACGCCGGAACCCTGGCTCCTGATGCATGCCTGGGGGCTCACCCCATCCCCCTCGGAGGTGGGGCCGACGGTCGGCACGGGCGTCGGGATGGCGGCGGCGGCCCTCTGCCTGCTGCTCTCACTGGCCCTGCGCCCCTGGGTGTTCCGCCGGCTGGTGGCCGCCGGCTGGACGCGAGGGAACTACCAGGGACGATGTATCCCCCGGGGCAGCGGCCAGGTGCCTCTCCTCGCGTGCCTTCCCTCCCTCGCCTTCTTGGCGCGCGCCGCCTGGCCATCCCGGGCCGAGGCCACCGTCCTACTGGCAGCCCTCCTCTTCGCACTGCTTGGGCTTCTGGATGACCGGTGGGGCGACCGGGGGGTGGGAGGTCTTAAGGGCCACTTCCGCAAGCTGCTCCGAGAGCGCATCCTGACGACGGGCGCCGTGAAGGCGGTCGGCGGCACTCTAGGAGCCCTCGCCCTCGCGGCCTGGTTCCAGGGCCCCCAGGCAGCCCCGACCGGTGTGGCGGTGGGGGCCCTGCTGATCGCGCTGTGCGCCAACGCGCTGAACCTGGTCGATACGCGCCCCTGCCGCGTTCTTGCGCTCTTCATGGCCGGCGAGGCGGCGCTGTTAGTCTGGCAGGTCGCCGCCGGACGGATGGCCTGGGCCCCCCTATGCCTGGTGATGGGAGCGGCACCCCTGATGCCCTCGGAGCGCCGCCGACACAGCATGCTGGGCGACACCGGGGCGAACCTGTTGGGCGGCGCCCTGGGTGCCCACGCCGCCACCCAACTCCCGCTCTGGGGTCAGGGCGCTCTCGTCCTGCTGCTCCTCTGGCTCCACCTCTACTCCGAGCGCCACTCCCTCAACGAGACCATCGCCAGCACCCCCTGGCTGTCGCGCCTGGACCGCCTGGTGCAGGGGTAGCCGCAGCGCCGGCCCCCCACGGCCGCGCGGGCATAGGCAAGCTAGTCCGCCCCCATATGCCCCACGGCCCGCGATACGCTCCGCCGGTACTCCGTGAAGGCCTCAACGCCCGCCGGCGTAAGTCGGCAGAGAGTGAAGGGCCGCTTGCCCTCAAAGCCCTTGGTGATCTCCACGTAGCCGGCATCCTCCAGCTTCGCGAGGTGCGTGGATAGGTTCCCCTTGGTCAGCCCGGTTTCACGGAGAAGGTAGAGGAAGTCAGCACGGTCCACGGCGGCCAGGATGGCTGTGATCACCAGCCGGGCGGGCTCGTGGATGACCCGGTCCAGGCCGATCAGCGCCCTCAACTCGCCCGATACCCCACCCGGTGGATCGTCTCTACTCATCGTCGGAGTCGAGCGACACGGGTCGGTTGGCCCGAAGGAACCTGGCCATCATCACAGCCCCGGTGAGGAGCAACACCGATCCGAACGCAAGGTAGAAGACGCCGCTTCCAAGGGTCGCGTCCCACTTCTGGTACGAGATGAGCCCGCCAAGCACAAGCGAGACGGAGGCCAGGAGCGACATCCGGACCACACCCGCCTGCCATCCTATCATCAGCAGGATGGCGCCCACGATGACCCCCTGCCCCAAGGCCATCCAGCCCAGCAGAACCGGTGACACGAGCGCGGAGTACAGCACCAGGATGGCAAGAGTCACAACTACACCCACCGCCAACCAGCGCGCGGCCCTGCACTGCCCCGGCGATGGGGCGCAGGCCACGTAACCCGTGCGCGGGTAGCTGATGTTGCTCTTCAGCGCGCGCGTGGCCCTGGCGGCAGCCCAGTTGCCGGCCAGCAGCAGGACCGGCAAGCCAACGCCGAGCAGCACCCACCACACTGATCCTGGCTTAACCAGTGACTGCGCCAGGATGTAGGCCCCGACGGCGACGAACAGCGCCCCGGTCACCAGCTCAGCAAGCCCATCCTCGTAGGCGTGCCTCCGAGCCCTCCGTCCTGCCTCACGAACCGTACTATCCATACCAACCCTCCCTGCGTGCGGACTGGTCTGCACTACAGACCAGTCGCTGCACCATACCGCACCTCGGGCGTGCTGTCAAGGGGGTCTCTTCTGGGCAAACCAGAGGGGTTCCAGGGGCAAAGGGACGTCTCTCAGCCGCCCCGACAGGGACCGGCAGAGAGACGCCCGTGGGTCACGCCCTGAGTCAGCGACTCGTACCAACTTCACCACTGGGACACCAAGAGAGCTTACACTGGGTCCCTCTCTGTGCTCCTCTGTGCCCTCTGTGTCTCTGTGGTAGGGCTTTGCCAGCCCTTTTGGTGTCTCGGTGTATCGCGTGCTCGCACACGATTCCTGGTGGTGGTGAAGTGTTCCCGGCCGCGAACTAAGGGGAGGCCTTGAACCGGAGGAGCGTGAGGGAGTAGGGCGGGAAGGTGTGGCGGAAGGAGGGCCCGATGCCCGAGACCGTCGAGGTGGTGGGGGCAACCTTCAACGGCGTCGCGAGGGAGTTCTCGTCGAGCGGCCCCCCGCTGAGCACAATGGCCTTAGCCTCCGGCGCGACACGCCCCGCGCCTCTCAGCTCCACGGCAGTCTCCTTGGGCTCATCGCTGAGGTTGACGACCTTCAGGACCACCTCGCCGCTCTTGCTGGAGAGACCCGCGATGCCGACGAGCGAGGGGCTGCCGGTGTCGCTGACCTCGTGCACCAGCTTGCCGTCCAGGTAGCAGCGGACGCGGCTGCCAGCCACCTCCACCCGAAGGTCATACCACCGGCCGGTCTCGATGTGCCCGGAAGCGGACGCGATCTCCTGCTTCGATCCCCCATCGCTGCGCTCGATGCCGTGGCGCGTGTCGCCCCAGCCGCCGACGTTCCACCAGAACCAGTTGCTCTGGTCCTTCACGTGGAAGTGGATAAGGAACCCCTCGCGCCCGCCCGTCTTCCGTGCCTTCAGCGAGAAGGTGTAGTCTCCCCAGGCGGGGTCCCCGAACTCGGCGCGGGTTCCGTCGCCGTCACCCGTTTGCCGCAGCACACCGTCAGCCACCTCCCAGGCGCCTTCGCCGAGCCGGAGGCCCCTACCCTCGCCGCTGAGGTCAGCCTCGGCCAGGACGCGGTCGCCCTGGGTCACCTTGAGTTCCTTGAACTCGGCCTGGGTGGACCAGGTCCCAACGCCCACGGCGCCAGTGTAGGCCTTCGGCTTGGCGTTGGCCGCCGTCACGGAACAGGGCAGCAGAAGGTCCGGCCGGTTCCTGGCGAACAGCTTCTGAACGTGGTAGGAGGGGGTGCCGAAGGACGTCGCGCTGTCGAAGACGATGGCGTCCGGATTCCACTTGCGGTCGGCCACGTTCACGAAGAGCGGGGCGT
>DASXUI010000469.1:0-2505 GCA_036504955.1 Armatimonadota bacterium | reverse complement strand
ACTCTGACGCCTCTGTCGGTGTCCTCGGCACTGCCGCCCTCGACCTGAGTGGTGGCGTGGCAGCCCACCAGGAGCAGGGACCAGGGGCGCTCCGGCACGCCACCGGCGGCCTCCTCAACCTCAGCAACAACCGTGCAGCCGGACCGGGTCACGCGGAAGACCCGGTCCGGCTCGCCGCTCAGTGTGGGCACCGTCACCTGTGCCGTGCGGCCGTCCTCCAGCTCGTAGGCCTCCAGGGCCACTCCGTGACCGAACTCGTAGTCCGGCACGTCGTCACGCGACCCCATGGGCAGGATCGTGCCGGGCCGAACCAGCAAGGGGAGGCTCAGGAAGCCGTGGGTCTCCTGGCGCCAGCAGGGGCCGTTCACCACTTCTCCGCTTAGGTGGTGGGTCCAGCGCCCCTCCGGCACGTAGTAGGTGACGACCCCATCAGCGCTGAAGACGGGGGCCACCAGCAGGGAGCCGCCCAACAGGTACTGGCGGTCCAGCGTCTCGCAGGCTGGGTCGCCCGGGAACTCCAGCAGCATGGGACGCATAACCGGCACGCCGCGCTGGGTGGCCTCAACCGCCGCGCCGTAGAGATAAGGCATCAGGCGGCACTTGAGGTTTGTGAAGAAGCGGAGTGTATCTACCGCCTCCTCGTCGAAGAGCCAGGGAACCCGGTAGGAGGAGCTGCCGTGGAGGCGGCTGTGCGAGGAGAGCAGCCCGAAGGCGATCCATCGCTTGTAGACCTCCGCCGGAGGCATCCCCTCGAAGCCGCCGATGTCATGGCTCCAGAAGCCGAAGCCGGACAGGCCCAGCGAGAGCCCGCCGCGCAGGCTCTCCGCCATCGACTCGAAGCTGGAGTAGCAGTCGCCGCCCCAGTGGACGGGGAACCGCTGGCCCCCCGCCGTGGCGGAGCGCGCGAAGACGGCCGCCTCGCCCTTGCCCCGGACCTCCTCCAGCACCTCAAAGACCGTTTGGTTGTAGAGGTAGGAGTAGTAGTTGTGCATTCCCTCCGGGCTGGAGCCATCCCACCAGGCAACATCGGTCGGGATCCGCTCCCCGAAGTCAGTCTTGAAGCAGTCCACCCCAGCGCTCAGAAGTTCCTTCAGTGCGTCCGCGAACCAACGGCGGGCATCCGGATTGGTGAAGTCGACGATGCCCATCCCCGGCTGCCACTGGTCCGTCTGCCACACGTCTCCGTTCGGCTTCCTCAGCAGGTAGCCGCGCCGCTTCCCCTCGTCGAACAGGCGGGATAGCTGGGCGATATAGGGGTTGACCCACACGCACACTCGAAGACCGCGCTCCCGTAGGCGCGCGAGCATGGCGGCGGGGTCCGGGAAGGCGCGAGGATCCCAGCGGAAGTCGCACCACTGGAACTCCCGCATCCAGAAGCAGTCGAAGTGGAAGACGTGCAGCGGCAGCTCCCGCCTTCGCATCTCCTCGAGGATGCCGGTCACGGTGCCCTCGTCGTAGCTCGTGGTGAAGGAGGTCGTGAGCCACAGGCCAAAGGACCAAGCCGGCGGCAGGGCCGGCCGGCTGGTGAGCGCGGTGTACCTCTCCAGTACCTCCGCTGGGGTGGGGCCGTAGATGATGTAGTAGTCCAGGGACTCGCCCGGCACGCTGAACTGGACGCGCGACACCTTCTCCGAGGCGACCTCGAAGGAGACGCGCTCCGGGTGGCTCACGAACACCCCGTAGCCACGGTTGGTCAGGTAGAAGGGGACGTTCTTGTAAGCTTGGTCGCTCCCGGTGCCGCCGTCGCGGTTCCAGAGGTCGACCACCTGCCCGTTCTTGGCGAAGGCGGTGAATCGCTCGCCCAGGCCGTACACCAGCTCTCCGACCCCCAGCGCGAGTTGCTCGTGGACGTAAGGGCCCTCTCCCTCAACCTGAGCGTAGCCCATTCCCCTTGCAGGGCTCCGCGTGAGACTCCTGCCCTCGGCCTCGAAGTCGATCCCCCACTCGCCGCCCCTGCGGACTCGAGCCGAGAGTCGTCCACTGGTGAGCCGGCCCTCGCTCTCGTCGGTCTCCGCGACTACCCCATCGTCGGTGTCGGGGGCCACCTCGAAGTGCGGCCCAGGGTCACCGCCTCCCTCCCAGTGGCTGAGGCGCACTCGGAGGACGTCCGGCATGGGCGAGGAGAGGCGAACGGTGAGCACCGCGCCGTCGAGGGTGTCGCCGCGATGCCGTATTGGCCGCGTCGGGGCCAGGATGGTGAGCTGACCGCTCCCCGCCTCGATCTCATAGGCCTCCGCCGGGTACCGCACCCGAACGCCCTGCCGGATCAGCCAGTTGCCATCCGTGAACTTCATCGCGCCTCCGTTCGTGAGGGGTCGTGCCGCCCTGAGGGGGACAAGCCTTCAAGGCCCGGAACACGTCTGTGACCGATCACCAGGTTCCAGGGCCTACCTGGTGGCTCGGCTGGCGGAAGGTGACGCTCCCTGCCAAGGCGAACGAGCTAGAGCACCTGCCAGGCCCGGTCGGCTAGCGGATGGGCCCGTTCCAGCACCCCGCGGCGCCGCC
>DASXUI010000468.1:0-9167 GCA_036504955.1 Armatimonadota bacterium | reverse complement strand
TCACCTGCCGTGGCTCACGCTGCCCGGCAGCCGGCTGGTGCTCAACCCCAACTTCGGGGTGACCGCGCCGCTGCCGCCGCCCAGCGTGCCCAACCTGCCCGTGAGCCTGGCGTACCACGTGGGGGAGCGGCCGGTCGCGCTTCCCGGCTTCCTGGAGTGGCTGCCCGGCGCCGCCGGGAACGTGGCCGAGCCGGCGGTCGACCTCGTCACGACAGGGCTCGAGGGGTGGAAGCAGAGCGGGCTGCTGGCGGAGACCGGTGCCGAGGGGCTCCGGCTGACCATCCAGTCCGGCCCCGTGACCGCCTTCGACCGGAACGTTACTCTGGACCTGGACCGATGGCCCTACCTGGTGGTCCGCGTGCCGAGCGCCTCCGCAGTTTGGGCGGCGAAGGTGAACGCCCTCGATGGGCGCGAGGACCTCTTCGTGCAGCGCGACACCGGGCAGACCGGCGTGTTCGCCTACGACCTGCGTGCCGTCACGGGTTGGCACGGCAAGCGCACCTTCCGGCTGCGCCTCTTCGCGGTGGGCGATAGCGGGCGGCTCGTGACCTTTGACCGGTTGGCCTTCGCGGGCGGCAGGACGCCCTCGGTCTTCAGGCCCACGCGAACCCGGTGGCAGCCGCACCAGGTCGTCACGGAGGCGACCGACGGCGCGGCCGAGGCGGTCGCCACGGTCTGCCTCCCGGACGCCAGCACCGTATCGCAGCGCCTGAGGGTGGGCGGAGGCCTGGGAGCCCTCACGCTCACCGGTGCCTTCCCCGAGGGCCGGATCGCCTGGGACCAGAAGCGCGGCGTGCTCCGGCTGAGCGGCACCGGCTACCAGGCTGCCGTGACCTTCAGCCGTCGGGCCCGGTGGTTGGGCGTGTACCCCTCGCGTCTGGCGTGGCTGGAGGGCAGGTCGGACCCCGCGGTGACCTCGGGCACCTGGGCCGCGGCCTTCGAGGGGCTGAAGCCGGGCGACGAGGTGGTAGTCTCCGCGCGCTTCTCTCCTAAGGCCTCCGGAGCTCCGGCGCCGCCCTCGGCCAGCCCCGACGGCTTCCGGCGGGCCCTCCGGCGGAGCGAGGCGCTGTGGAACCGCTGGCTGGCGAAGGTGCCCCGTCCGGCCGACTTCACCCTCCGGCAGGTCGACGCCAAGGGGGTGACGCCGGAGGCGATCAGAGGGACCTACTACCGCGCGTGGGTCTTCCTGCTCGGCAACCTGCTGCCGCCGATGCCGGAGAACGGCTACCGCTTTCCGCAGTACTCCTGCGGCAAGCCCTCCCTCTGGCCGGAGGGGCACCCCAAGGCCAGCTCCTCCGCTCAGTGGGAGAGCATGATCGAGATGCAGCTCATGGCCCTGGTGGACCCCACTTCCGCCTGGGACGCCTACGAGGGGCTGATGTCGCTGGTGGACGAGCAGGGCACCCTGGGCGGGGAGGGGCTGCCCTCCCGTCACGCGCAGACCGCCTGGGTGCTCTACTCGCTGACGGGTGACCGCGAGCGCCTGCGCCGGGTCTACCCGGCGATGAAGCGTCTGCTGCTGTGGAAAGCCGCCGATCCCCGGTGGATCTTCAAGGGCTCCACCGCGCCGGGACAGAAGGACTCGGAGTTCGTGGTCCACGCCCTGCTGGACCTCGGCTACGCCCGCCGGATCACCGAGGCACTGGGCCTCCCGGCGGAGGCGTCCCTGTGGGAGACCAAACAGCGCGCTCTGGCTGAGGACTACCGGCGATGGTTCTGGGTGGAGCCGCGAGGCCTGCCCTACCGCCTCTACGACGAGCGGTCCGGCCAGCGAGGGGACCGCGGCGGCTCCTGGACGCTCCAGGGGCTCAGCCTGCCGCCGGAGATCCTGTCGCCCTCCCAGCGCGACAGCCTCCTCGCCAACCTGCGCCGCCTTTGGAGCGATATCCCCTTCCTCTTCCCGAACCTGACGAAGCACCCCACCTACACGCTGGCCCTGCGCGGCGTCTGGCGCTACGGCAAGCCGAAGGAAGCGGTGGCCATGGCGGAGACCGCCATGCGGGACGTGGTCCGTGCCGGCGAGTTCGCGGAGACCTACACCCAGTCGGTCACGCCCAGGCCCGGTGGCGTCCAGCCCTCGGTCTTCGGCGCCGCGCTCCTCATCGACGCCTCACTCTGGCACGACGGCGTGAGCCTGGTGTCATCCCACGGGGACCCTGTGGAGCGGACCGAGGGTATGCCGGGCCGGTGAGCGACTTGGTACGAGGGCCCGCGGCCAGGCTGGGAGGAAGCCCGGGGAAGCCCCCCGCTCTGAGTCGACCTCGGTCCTCTCCACCTTGTGCCAACGGGCTTGGCCGAAGGCCCCGGTGCCGGGTCGTTCACCGGCCCGGCACACCCTCGGTCCTCTCCACAGGGCCGCCCTGTTTCCGCACTAGATGAACAGGGTGGACTTGCTGGAGCCCGCCTCCTGGAGGAACTTGGCGACTCCTGCCAGCTTGAGGTCCGGGTAGTCGATCAGCTCCTCCTGGGAGAAGCCCATCAGGTCCATGCTCATCTGGCAGACGTAGATCTTCACGCCGGAGTCCGCCGCCGTCTGGATGAGCTTCTCCAGGGACATGACGTTCTTCTTCTTCATCAGCCCCTTCATCATGCCGGTGCCCATGCCGCCCATGTGCATCTGCGAGAGCTTCAGCTTGGTGGAGCCCTTGGGCAGCATGAAGCCGAACATCTTGGCCATCAGGTCCTTGCGGCCCCCGCTCTTTGAGTGGTCACGCAGTGCCGGGGTTGCCCAGAAGGTGAAGAACATCACCACCTCCTCGAACATGGCGGCGGCCCCGGTGGCGATGATGAAAGCCGCCAGCAGCCGGTCGAGGTCGCCGCTGAAGACGACCATGGACAGCTTGTCCTCCGGCAGTGAGGAGGCTTTGATCTCTTCTAGCTCGTGCCGCAGGCTCTCGACCTGCCCGGCCAGCGCGTCAATAGAACGCTCGGATTCCTTGATCATTGGAGTCGCTTCCTTGGCCCGCATCACCCTCCGCGAGCTTGTGTTGGCTCACACTGCTCACGGACCGCGGCCGGCTCGTGAGCAGTACGGGCTAGGATGCCTGCGGCGAGCGCAGGTAGTAGACGAAGAGCGAGAGGGGCCGATAGAGCACGTGCGCCATCTTGGTAAAGGCCATCAGGAGCACCAGCTCCATCGCCATCGCCGCGTGGACGAGCAGGATCAGGTCGTTCACGGGGCTGGCGAGGCCCAGGGTGACCACGATCTCAAGCCAGAAGCCCGTGACCGCCAGGACCAGAAGGAAGAAGAGAAGCCACCAGTCCGGCAGGCGGGAATGCTCGACGCTCTTCTCAACCCCGCCCAGACGCCGCGTCAGCGCCGTGACCACGCCCCAGAGCATCACCACCCCCGAGACCGTGCCGATCACGCGGGCGGGCCAGAAGACCTTCAGATGCAGGGGAAGCAGCACCAGGAAGAGGAAGTCCAGCGCGGTTGCCAGCAGAAGGCCCAGGAAGCCGGACATGATGGCCAGATGAACCCACGCCGCGCGCCGGTACCAGGGCTGGCCGTCGGTTTCCTCGGTCGTCTCGCGATGGCGCTTCATCGTGGCGACCTCAGCCAGCACCCTCTTGGCCGCGTGTAATACCTGGGCAGCCCCTGGCTTGGGGGCGCCTTCCGGCACCGGCGCGCGGAGCATGCGTCGGAGGGCGGTTGCCACGCCGCCCACGAGCATCGCCGTGGTCAGAAGGAAGACGGCGGTGCCGATGAGGTGGATCGCCTCATAGGAGACTCCGTCGAAGAGCCAGTGGCCTGGGTTCCGGCCCGCCTTGGTGACGGCTAGGAAGGCGCCCAGCACCACGCCCAGAAGCAGCGTCACCAGAACCGCCGCGGCGCTGCTGCGGAACAGCAGGCGCGCCAGGCCGGAGGGCTCGTAGGCGGCGGTGGCGTACCGGCGGACGGCAGCCATGTACTCGCCCGGTTCCGCCTGGCGCGGGCAGGTCTCCGAGCACTCGCCGCAGTAGTAGCACAGCCAGGCTTCGGGGCCCGAGAGCAATCGCTCCCGGTCCCCAATCTGGCCTAGCCGGATCAGCCTGCGCGGGAAGGAGCCAACCCCGTCGGATAGCGGACAGACGGCCGTGCAGTTGCCGCAGTTGAAGCACGCCGAGATGTCGAACGCGCCGTATCGCTTGATATCCCGGAGCAGCTCCGGGTTCACGGTGAGACTCATACTAGTTGCCTCTCACTTGGTTCGGTAGGCGACGTAATCACCCCGTTTGCCCTCGTCCTGGACGCGGTTGTACTTCCGAAGGGCGGTGATCCACCAGAAGACCTCCTGGGATGGGAGCCCCGTCTCCTCGGCGATCTCCGGCACGGTCCGGGCCTCCACGGCGATCGCCTTGAGGATTGCCCTCTGAGCCCGGTTCTGGGCCTTGCCCTCCTCCAGCTTCTCCGGGGGCACCGGCCCGCGCTGCTGGCGGAGCTGCTTCAGTTGGTCGATGTACGCCGGCTTAGCCTGCGGGGCCGAGCCCTCTTCAGTGCTCATCGCTAACCTCCAACCCCCGCCAGGGCGGGCTCCGCCGTGATGGCGTCCACCATCGCGTCGAACTGGTCCAGCGTCCACCCGGCCACGTCAAGGGCTCGCGGCTCGCAGACCGCCACGCAGGCGCCGCAGCCGGAGCAGAGAGCCGGGTTCACCTCTGCCACGCGCCGAGTGCCCGAGCCGGCGGCCCGCTCCACCATCGTCAGAGCGCCGCCGTAGGAGCACTCGGCCAGGCACCGCCCGCAGCCGTCACAGCGTGCCTCGTTGACGCGGGCGACGAAGGGGTCGAGCTCGATGGTGGGCTTGGCCAGCAGGATAGAGGCCTTGGACGCCGCCGCCTGGGCCGCCGCGCAGCTCTCGCCGATGTCCATCGGTCCCTGGCAGGTGCCCGCGAGGAGGATGCCGTTGTTGGCCAGCTCCACGGGGCGCAGCTTCGGGTGAACCTCCTGGAGAAACCGATCGGTCCCCGTCGGCAGCTTGAGCAGCCCCACCAGGCCGGAGATGTCCCGTGGCACCATGCCGGTCGCCAGCACCACCAGGTCCACGGGGAGCGTTACCTCCTCGCCCCAGGTTAGCCAGTCGGTAACGGTAAGGGTGTGAGGTCCGCCGCCCTTGGACGCCTGGAACTGGGGCAGGCCGTCCTCTCGGTACCGGAGGAAGAGGACTCCCTTCTTGGAGGCGGCCTCGTAGTACTCCTCGTGCCCCCGGCCATAGGTCCGGATGTCGCGGTAGAGGTCGTACACGTTGAGCCCGGGGAACCGGTCCAGTGTTCGGTTGATGGTGTGCAGAGCGGCGGTGCAGCAGACGCGAGAGCAGCCCTCATTGATGTGGCCGTCGCTGTCGGGCTGGTGAACACCCTCCACCTGCCGGCTGCCCACGCAGTGAACGAAGGCGATGCTTCTGACCTCGCGTCCCCCGAACAGCAGCGTGGAGCGGGATTCCGGTGTGTCGGACAGGAGCCGCTGGAACTCCGGCAGCGTCATCACCTCCGGGACCTGCCCGTAGCCCAGCTCTCCCGCGTAGGGCTCGTAGTGGTCGTAGCCGGTGGCCATCACCAGCGCCCCCGCGGTCACCTCCTGGGTGGCGGGGGCGGGAGCGCCCGGCGCCTCGGTGCGGAGGCGGACGGTGAAGTTGCCCACGTAGCCCTCCACCTGCTCTACCTGGCTGTGGAGGTGGACGCTGACGCGCTCCTCTTGGAGCAGGGCTTCGGAGAGTTCCCGAAGCAGTTCGCGCGCGCTCTCCTCCGTCGGGAACACGGTATCCAGCTCGGCTACCCGGCCGCCCAGTGATCCGCTCTTCTCGATCAGCGTGACCGCGAGCCCCCGTTGGGCCAGCGACAGGGCGGCGCGCATGCCGGCCACCCCGCCGCCGATGACCACCACGTGGCGCTCGGCCTTGACCTGGATCGCCTCCAGAGGGTCCTGACGGGTGACCTTCTCCACGCCGGCCAGCGTAAGGCGAAGGGCCTTCTCCGTGGCGGCCCCGTGGTCGGCCTTGTGGACCCAGGAGCACTGCTCGCGGATGTTCACGTGCTCGTAGAGGTAGGGGTTGAGCCCGGCCCGCTCCAGAGCCTTGCGGAAGGTGAGCTCGTGGAGCGTGGGAGAACAGGCGGCCACCACCACGCGGTTGATGCCGTTCGCCAGGATATCGTCGATGATCAGCTTCTGCCCCGGGTCGGAGCACATGAAGAGGTAGTCGCGGGAGACCGCGACCTGCGGGTGCCGGCTCGCGGCCTCCGCTACCGCCGCCGTGTCCACCACATCGGAGATGTTGCCGCCGCAGTGGCACACGTAGACGCCGACGCGGACTTCCTCGGCCCTTGGGGCCGTGGTGTCGTGGTTGTCCTCGCGCATCTCAGTTCCCCTCCCCGGCTCCGGCCAGGACGGCGCCGGTTACCGCCGCCTCAAGCGGACCCGGCCCGCTTTGGGGCAGGGCGCGGGCGACGTCCGGTGTGTGTCGACGAACGGAGGATCTCTGCTCCAGGTAACTGGCGGCTTCCATCGCCGCGGCCCCCGCGTCCACGATGCTGTCCACGATGTCCTTGGGGCCGATGGCGGTGCCGGCGGCGAAGACCCCCTCCAGGCTGGTCAGCGTGGGGCTGACCTTGGCCTTCGGGCACCGGATGAAGCCGTCCGTGCCCGCCTCGACCGGGATCATCCCGCCCTCCGTGGGCTTCCAGGCTGGCACCATCCCAAGGGAGAGCACCACCAGGTCGTGCGTCACTTCCTCGGGCCGCCCGCCGTCCTCCTGCCTCTCGATGCGCAGGATGGCGTTGTGCTCCTCGTCCTCCCGGATGCGGCCTACCTTCGCCTTCACGAACTCGATGCCCATGGCGCGCGCGTTCTGGTAGAACTGCTCGTAGCCCTTACCGAAGGCGCGGATGTCCATGTAGTAGATCGTGATGTCCGCGATGGGCAGCGAGCCGGAGAGGAGCATGGCCTGCTTGATGGCGTACATGCAGCAGACGCGGGAGCAGTAGGGGACTCCCAGGCTCTGGTCCCTCGATCCGGCGCACTGCACGAAAGCGATGGAGTCCGGCTTCTTGCCGTCCGAGGGCCGCAGGACCGAACCGTAGGGGCCGTGCGGCGCCAGTAGGCGCTCCATCTGGAGTGGCGACAGGACGTTCGGGTAGCTCGCGCCGCCGTACTGCTTCTTGGCGCCCAGTTCGGTCAGGTCGAATCCAGTGGTGAGGATGACCGCGTCCGCTTCGAGCTCGACCGGCCGCGGCTGCTGGAGGAAGTCGATGCAGTCCGCCGGGCAGGCCTTGGCGCAGGAGCCGCACAGCAGGCAGTTCTCCATGTCCAGCACGGGAAGCTGCGGAATGGCGTTGGTAAAGGGGATGGAGATGGCCTTCCGAGCGCCCAGGCCGTGGTCATACTCGTCCGGCAGGTAGGTAGTGCAGGCCTCCTCGCACCGCCGGCAGCCGATGCACTGCTGCTCATCGATGTAGCGGGGTTTGCGGGTGACCCGTGCGTGGAAGACCCCCTCCACCTTGTCGATGCTGCTGACCTCGGTGTAGGTGAGCAGGCGGATGTTGGGGTGATGCGCGACGGACGCCATGCGCGGCGTGGTGATGCAGCTCGCGCAGTCCAGCGTGGGGAAGACCTTGCTGAGGTTGATCATCCGGCCGCCGATGCTGGGCTGCCTCTCGACCAGTAGGACGGTCTTCCCCTGGTCCGCCAGGTCGAGTGAGGCCTGAAGGCCGGCGATGCCCGCGCCGACCACCAGGACGTCGGCCCGAAGTGTCTCCGCGGGCTGGCTCATGGTCTCGCTTCTCATGCCGCTGCCCCAGCCTTCTCGAGGGTGGCCTGCATCTCCCGAATCTCCTTCAGATAGGCGGCCTTGCAGACCGTGCAGATAGTGGTCAGCTTCAGGCGGCCCGGGTCGATGCCCCGCTCCTTCATCCGGGTGTACACCCGCCCAATCCGGGCCGAGAGCCTCGGGTAGGCCCCCTCGTAGGGGCAGTCGGAGCCGCTGGACATCACGATGATCCCGTCGATCCCCTTCTCAAAGCAGCGGAGGTAGAACTCCTCCGGGAACAGCACGGGGTCAGGAACCCTGACGATGGTGGTGCCCGGCGAGTACTGCAGCCGGGCCTGCCCCACCGTGTTGGCGCCGGGGTAGGAGCTGATCATGGTGGTGATGAGAAGGATTCGGGGTGTGCTCGACCCGCTCATGACGATCCCTTTGCTCCTGATGCGCACCGCAAGCCAGCGGCGACCCGCGCTGCCGGCGGGGCCCGGAGGGCAGCGCGGGCTGAGTCTACTTGCGGCGGGTGACGTACAGGCTGTCGTAGCCGTCCCGCTCCACCACGCCCAGGTACTCCTGGCCGGTCTTCTTGCACCATGCCGGGATGTCTTCGCGGCTGCCCTTGTCTCCGGACTGGATCTCCAGAACCTGTCCCACGGTCACGGCGCCGATCGCCTTCTTGGCCTCCAGCAGGGGGCCGGGGCAGGCCATGGCGCGGGCGTCCACAGTCTTGTCAGGGGTGATGCTCTCCAAAGCTGCTGCCATCTGTCTGGTCCTTTCGGTGCTGGTGGGTGATGCGCTGCTCTATGAGTATCGGGATATAGCTATTGTCCTATGTTTCTGATGCCGCCCGGACCGCTCCGACCAGCGGTTCCGGCATCGGCGCGGTCTGGGCGCTACCTCTCGCAGGAATGCGCTCGGATGCAGTCCAGCAGGAACAGGACGCTGGGGTTGGCGATGCCGTAGAGAACGAAGTTCCCCTCTCGTCGGGCGGATAGGATGCCCTGATCCTTCAGGATCCTGAGCTGCTGACTCACCACCGCCTGCCCCGCGTCACAAGCCTCAACTATGTCGCTTACCGACCTTGGCTCCCCCTGATGGTTCAGGAAGTCCAGGATGCGAAGCCGAAGGGGATGGGCCGCCGCCCGGATGATAGGGGCCGCCTGCTCCAGCGTTTCCATGTCGATCAAAGGGGTGTCCGTGACCATCCCACCTCCTGTCACCACAGAGTTCGGCGTCCTCACGGTTCTCGCCCCTATTCCGCCCCGACCCACCCTCTCGGCCATGCCGGCAGCAAGCTGGGTACCGTCTCCTGGCCAGTGTCCGCAAGCAGCTTCACCACCAAGAGTAGGGCGCTGGCGCACGATACACCAAGAGAACCTAAGCTGGTTTCCTCTCTGTGTTTCTCTGTGCCTTCTGTGTCTCTGTGGTAAGGCA
>DASXUI010000467.1:0-24844 GCA_036504955.1 Armatimonadota bacterium | reverse complement strand
GTATTGGCGAACAAGATGCGCGGTGGGCCCTTGTGGATGCGCCTTCTGATAGGCGGCGCGAAGCCCTTCGGCGGCTTCAGGCATATTCTCGCCCGTTGTCTCCATTTCCTTTACCCAAGGAAGGGGGTCGAGTGCCTATGGACTATGGGTGAGGAGAGGCCGGGGCGTGGAGGTGGCGAGCCGAACCGCGCGACACGGTGTCTAGCGCGCGCTGCCAGCGACAGCCCAGTGGACCCCGGCACTCGGTTCGGGCCGGTTCGGACGGCTTCGGTTTCGCTGCTGATGGCCGCGGCCTGCCTCGCCGCCTCTGCCGCGCCGCCCCCCGATTTCGCGGCGCGGGTAGGTGCCGAGCTCTCTTCGCCCCACTTGGCCGCCGGATGGACGGGGGTTTTGGTCGTGTCCCTTCGCGACGGCAGCACCTGGTTCAGCCTGAACGAGGATCGCCGCTTCATGCCAGCCTCCAACCTCAAGCTGATCGTCTCCGCTACGGTGCTCGATCGCCTTGGGCCGGAGTTCCGGTGGAGAACACGTCTGCTTGCGCGCGGGCTAAGCCCCGACGGCCGGCGAGCGGAGAGCCTGGTCCTGGTTGGGGGAGGGGACCCCACGCTCCTCAGCGCGGACCTGGGGGATCTCGCGCGTCAAGCCGCCGCCGCCGGGATCACGAAGGTCACGGGGGGGATTGAGGCCGACTCCAGCCTCTTCGACACGCCTCCGCTGGGCTCCGGCTGGGCCTGGGACTACGAATCCGACTACTACGCTGCCCGAACCTGCGCGCTTGCGGTGAACCGCAACACCGTAGGGATCCGGGTGACTCCCGGCCGGCGCCAAGGCGAGCCCGCCAAGGCACATCCCCTTCAGTCCTTCCCCGGGCTGCGTGTCCGCTGTTCGGCGGTAACTGGGGCGGCGGGGAGCCCCTCCACGGTCGAGGTTCATCGTCGCCGGTCCACGGACGAGGTCCTGGTGGCCGGCAGCATCCCAGCGGAGGAGAGCGCCGTGGAGGTCGACGTTACGGTGGAGGACCCCGCGAGGATGGCGGGGTCCCTCCTGGCGCAGTGCCTGGAGCGCGAGGGCGTTCAGGTTGGGGGCCGCGTGGTCAGTGGCAGGGCAGGCGAAGGCGACCGTCAGATGGCCACACACGACTCGCCGCCGCTTGAAGAGGTGCTGAAGCTGCTCAACAAGCCCAGCGACAACCTGATCGCGGAGGAGATCCTGAGCACCCTGGGGGCACTTCACTCCCCCGGGAAGGGCACCCTTGAGGAGGGGCTAGCCGAGGAGGAGCGGTTCCTGCGGTCCCTCGGAGTCGCCCGAAGCGACTGGGAGCTGGCAGACGGCTCCGGCCTCTCCCGGCGCGACCAGGTCACTCCGCGGCTTCTCGTGAGCGTGCTGCGTCACATGGCCGCGGGCCCGAAGGGCCGTCTGTTCATAGACAGCCTGCCGGTGGCCGGAGTCGATGGGACACTGAAGCGACGCATGACCTCGGGGCCCGCCCAGGGTCGGGTGAGCGCGAAGACCGGCACTCTTTTCAAAGTGTGCGCTCTGTCTGGGTACGCCCGCACTGCCGCCGGCGAGCCGCTAGCCTTCTCACTGCTGATGAACCACTACGCCGGCACGGAAGCGGAGGTCCGAGCTATTCAGGATCGCATCGTGACGCTCATGGCTGCCGCTGGAGAAGGCCCAGCCGACGGACTGCCAGGACAGAAGGGGCCGGGTTCCGCCTCCTACCCTCCGGGAGGAGACTCAGTGGGCGCTGCGCCAAGCAGAGGCCAGCCTACTTCTCAACCGTCGCGCTGAACTTCTTAGTGCGGTTAACGGCGCTGACGAGTTCCTCCGGCTTCGTCTTGCCGTCGGTGCTCACCACGGCGTGGCCCGCCTTGCGGTCCACCTTGGCGGACTTAACACCCTTGACGCCGTTGAGGGCCTTCTCCACCGCGGCGGCGCATCCGTCGCAATGGAGGCCCCTCACCGCCAGCCTCACGACGTTCGTGCTCTGCTTGCTCTTGGCGGCTGTTGGGGCCGGGGCCGCCGTCACCACGCCCGCCGACAGGATCCCGGCCACGAGGGACCCGGCTAGATACATCCTCCAACACTTCATCTCGGTCTCCCACTGGCGGCTCGCCGCGCAACTGCTCACAGGGTAACGGCAGGCTGGTGACGAACCATTTCAGATCCTGAAGCGCCAGACCCAGACCGCTCGTGAGGCATATTCCTCACTGGGGCGGAGCTGCCGGCGCATTGGGGGAAGCAGCGGTCCACGAAGGTCGCTCGTACCGGCTTCGGCGCTGTCCGGGCGTCAGGCACGGATCGCGCCGGAAGCCATACTCATGAACGCTGGTGAGGCCGATCCGTTCCCTCCAAAGGGCTCCCCGAAGGCCCGAATCGGCGCGCATGCCAAGCCGGCGCTTAATGGTTGTTGACAGCGCGCATCCCCCGAAGTATACTGGCACCTAACCCCCTCGGACTCCTTCCGGTACCCTCTTGCGGGCGTCAGTCAGCTTCGGGCCGCCCTTTCGAGAGCCCTCCGCCCCTGGTCTCACGGTGGACCCAACTCGGCGCGCCGTCGATCGAGGTGGCGGGCCGGCCCCCGGCACCCACGGGTCGCCAGATCGAAGCGAGACCTTGCTCCGCGGGCATGTTCTGGATGCGCCGGGTGGTGTCGGGAACTGCGTGTGGAGTCGGTAAAGGTGCGAGCTGACCAGCGACGAGTGACTCGGCCGAGAGCCCGGCGGGTTAGGTCCGCCTTGGAGCGCATGATATGATGGTCAGGTGTGCGCGACTGGGGGCGGGCGAGCGTCGCTGCCCGTGCCCCGAACCCCTAGCCGGTCCTTGGTCCTCAAGGACGCCGGGGGTGTGGGGCCGCTCAGCGCGCTGACAAGGAGACTCAGGTTGGGACCCATCGCTTGCAGCTACTACGTCACCACCGTCTGCAACGCCAAGTGCGGCTTCTGCGACATCTGGGAGGGGCCTGCTCGGCTGAAGCCGAAGCTACTGCCGATCGAGCAGTCTGCCAGGATCCTTCAGGGGCTCAAGCGCATCGGCGTCCGCTACGTTGATTTCACCGGGGGTGAGCCGCTCCTCTGCAAGAACCTGCCCGAGCTCCTGCGTGAGGCGAAGGGGCTAGGCCTACGGACCGGCCTCGTATCCAACGGGTTCCTCTATCCGGCGAAGGCTAAGCAGCTCAGCGGGCTTGTGGACTCGATGTCCTTCTCTCTGGACTCCGCCGATCGCGACCGACATAACGCCAGCCGTAAGCTGAACTGCTACGACCGCGTACTGGAGAGCATCGCCACGGCTCGGCAGATGAAGCAGTTCGTGAACATTAACTTCTCTGTTGGCAACGAAAACCTCGATGAGATTCCAGGCATGGCCCAACTAGCCAAGGACCTGAAGGTCGTGGTTCACATAATGCCGGTCTTCTCCTACTTCGACAACCCGGCGCTTCAGCGTGACTACATCGCCGCGCTCCGGTCGCTCTTTGGCAAGCCGTACCTATCTGTCAACCTGGCAGCCCTGAGGTTCCAGGAGGAGGGGGGCAACGACCCCGCCAAGCCCAAGTGCAAGGCCATCAGCGCCAACGTGGCTGTGTCGCCGGACGGCAAGTACTACCTTCCCTGCTATCACGCGGCGGTGGAGAAGGTGCCCATCAGCGAGGATGCCCTTACCCAGTGGAAGTCACCGGAGATGGAGGAGCACCGGCGCAAGGCGGGCAAGTACGACTTCTGCAAGGGTTGCACCATCTGGTGTTACATGACCCCTTCCTTCATGTATACCGTCGACCGCTACTTCCTGCTGCAGGCCTACTCCTATGCACACACAGGAGTGAAGATGAGCTTCCGGCGGGTTCAGGACGCGCTGGAGTTTGGCCGCCAGAGGGCACTGGAGCCACCGACCGTATGCCCTTCTGAGGCACGTGTGCCCGTCGAGTCCGGCACGGCGGCGGAGGATTGACAATCTTTTCACAAACATGATAGATTACCCTTGACCCGGGAAGCTGCTTCCCTAGTACGAGGGTAGGGAGGCAGCAAAGCGCCGCCTGCAGCGGGGTGCGGCCCTGGCGTCCCCCTGTGTGCCTCCTTTGGCATCGGCCCCCAAGTGCCATGGGCCCTCTCCTTAGCGCGAGAGGCGCCCATTTGCTTTGTTAGGGCCTCGATTGTACCGA
The DNA here is from genome assembly GCA_036504955.1 of Armatimonadota bacterium. GTDB lineage: Bacteria > Armatimonadota > DTGP01 > DTGP01 > DASXUI01 > DASXUI01. The sequence goes on along the minus strand of DASXUI010000467.1, from coordinate 20,688 downwards.
GCGCGGCTTGCTCCGGCTGTGTCCCCAGAGGGTCCCGCTGTTGGGAGCGGCCACGCGCGAAGGGTGCGTGGACGGGGTGGCGTATGGCCCGGAAGCAGTTCAGTGACGAGGACCGCAGGAGTCTTCGCAACCTCGGCAGAGCCAGCACGATAGGGCTAACCCTGGTCATCAGCTCCGCGCTAGGCTTCGGGTTCGGGTGGTGGCTTGACGGGAAGCTCCACACTCAGACGCCCTGGTTCACCCTTGTCTTCGGGCTGATGGGGGTTGCCGCTGGGTTCCTTGAGATGTTCAAGGCGGTGTCCGACATCAACAAAGACGAGTAGCGTGACCGGGAGCCTGGTAGGTCGTATCTACCGCACCTGCCTGGTGCTTGGGCTTGTGGGCTCCGCTGTGCTGTGGCCCTTGGTCTCCGGCGGAATGGCGGCAGCCTACGCCCTAGGGACGGCCACCGGCGCGGGAAGCCTGCTGCTGGTTGAGACGAGCGTCAGAGTCGTTCTTAGGCCGCGAGGGTGGGGGGCACGAAGCCGCCGGGCGGTGGGCACTCTGGCGCTGTGCCGCTTTCTGCTGCTGGGAGTCCTGATCGCGTGGCTGGTTGCCACGCCCGCCCTCAGCCCAGGCGGGTTCGCGCTGGGGGTGACCGTGCTGCCCGTCGCCATACTGTACCAGGGGATTGTGGGATTCGTGAGAGAGCAGGCCGAGGTAGCCCATCTCCGCAGAGGCGGGCGGGCGGACGGCCCTGCTTCCAAGGAGGCGTGACGGTTGCACGAAGAACCCGGCCTATTCGACCATCTTCCTCTCCCCGGGGCGATGGCAGCGGTGGTCCCCTACAGCTTCGTCGTCCTGGTCGCGCTGGCCCTGGTGGCCTATCTAGGCACCAAGCGCTCACAGAGGATCCCCAGCACGCTTCAGAACCTCCTGGAGTTGGTCGTCGATAGCCTAACGGGCCTTACGACGAGCATCCTTGGGCCCTCCGGAGCGAAGCTCACGCCGCTGGTTGGCACCTTCTTCCTGTACATCCTTGGCCAGAACCTGTTGGGCGCCGTCCCTGGAATGAAGTCGCCCACCGCCAATCTCAACACCACGGTCTCCCTGGCGCTGGTCGCCATTGTGGTGGTCCACATCCTCGCTATCCAGGTTCACGGTGTGGGCGGCTGGCTGAAGCACTTCGCGGGTGAGCCCGCGTTTCTCGCGCCCCTGATGTTCCCACTGCACGTGATCGGCGAGCTGGCGCGACCGCTCTCCCTCTCGCTGAGGCTCTTCGGCAACATCTTCGGTGAGGACTCGGTCGTCGCGATTCTGGGGGCCATGTCGCCCTTCCTTTTCAAGCTTGCCGGAGGCTATGGGCTGGCAGTTCCGCTCCAGCTTCCCATGCTGCTCTTCGCCATGTTTGGGGGGCTGATCCAGGCCCTCGTTTTCACCATGCTCTTCTGCATCTACATCTCCGTCACCGTGGGAGACTTGGACGGCCACAGCCACGCCCACTAGCCCAACCGCGCTGGGTGACGGTGGGCGTGACCGTAGGCAGCGTCTTGGGGTGAGAAGGCAGGCGCGATCGTGTAGTGGGGGCCTGGGGCAGGCCGGGGTAGGCGGCAGCCTGACAGGCGGCATCACCCGTGGAGCCGGGGAGGAGTCTCGGAGCGGCAGGGGCCGAGACCGCCGGACGCACGGACACCAGAGAGTAGAAGCCCGATGAGGGCCGGACCGGCATCAGAGAAAGGGGTTACACAATGCTCTACTTCGCACTCTTCGGCATCGGCGTCGCCTTGGGGCTGCCTCTGGCGGTGTTCGGCGCGGCCCTGGGTCAGGGCAAGATTGGCGCCGCCGCCATGGAGGGCATCGCCCGACAGCCCGAGGCCGCTGGGCGGCTGCAGACTGCCATGATCATCGGTCTGGCGCTCATCGAGTCCCTGGTTATCTACGTTCTCCTTACCTTCTTCATGATGCAGGGCAAGCTCCCCAAGACTGAGGACATCCTGGAAGCCATCAAGAGCCAGCCTGCCGCGACCTCCGTCAACCGCTAACAGGGGGCTTCTCACAGACCCTTCCTCGGCGGTCCTGTCCTGACCCCTTGCGGTCACCGGCCCGGCGGCTGAACACGGAGGAGGCGAGCTAGTTGGACATCTGCACATTGGGGCTGCGGTTCCTCGCGGCCACCGAAGGCGAGGGCGGGGGCGGCCTTCTGTCGATCGACCCCTTGACGGTCAGCGTCCAGATCGCCGGCTTCCTGCTCCTCTACCTGATCCTTAGCCGGTTCCTCTTCAAGCCGATCGGCAAGGTTCTGGAGGACCGCCGCTCCGAGATCGCGTCCTCTTACGCCAAGGTGGAGGCGGACCTGGCGGCGGCAGCCCAGCAGCAGGCGGAGTTGACCCAAAGACTGTCTTCGCTGGAGTCTGAGGCTCGCGAGCGCATGCAGGCGGTTCTGCGCGAGGCTCAGGGGATGAAGGACCAGATCTTGGCCGAGGCCAACGAGCAGAGAGAGAGGATTATCTCCGCGGGCCACGAGCAGGCTGAGCGCGATCGCCAGGCGGTGACCATCGCCCTGCGCGAGGAGATGGCCGCCCTGGCCATCGCCGCGGCAAGCAAGGTGCTTGAAGAGGCCCTGGATGTGGACCGCCACCGGAAGCTGGTGGACGACTTCATCCAGCAGGTGGGCGCGAACTAGCATGGCGGATCTGCGCTCGGCAAGTCGGTATGCCTCGGCCCTCATCATGGCCGCGGAGAAGGACGGCTCCCTGGAGGCTGTTCAGGCGGACCTGAAGTCGGTGGTCGAGCTTTTGCGCTCTCAACCGGCCCTTCAGGAGACGCTGGAGAGTCCGGTCTACTCGGAGGAGAGCAAGAAGCGGATCTGGGAGGGATTGCTGGAAGGCAACGTGCAGCCCCTCACGCTGCACTTCGTCAAGCTGTTGGTGGATAAGCGGCGCGCCGGCATGGAGGCGGCCATCTACCTGGCCTATACCGAGATGGCGAACGCCCACCGCGGGGTGCTTCAGGCTGAGGTCACCACGGCGGTTCCACTGCCCGAGGATCAGCAGCAGCGCCTCCGAGAGAAGCTGAGTCGCATAACAGGCCGGACGGTGACCCTCGACCCGCACATCGACCCTGGGATTCTTGGGGGCGTGGTGGTCCGGTTGGAGGACCGCCTCCTGGACGGCAGCGTGCGCGGCCAGCTTCAGGTTCTGAAGACCCGGCTTTCGGGTTCACGACGCGCATAGGACAGCCGGCGCCGGTACCAGGGTGTCGATCCGGCCTCTCCGGAGGCCGGGAACAGGGCAAGACCTTAACGCCTGGGAGTCTAGTGAAGAATGGCGATACGACCTGAGGAAGTAGCGTCGGTACTGGAGCGCGAGCTAGCCGGCTACCGTCGAGAGGTTGAGGACGTAGGGGTGGGGACCGTGCTCCAAGTGGGCGACGGCATCGCCCGCGTCTACGGCCTTCGCGACGTGATGGCGGGCGAGCTGGTGGAGTTCCCCAACCAGGTCATGGGTCTAGCCCTGAACCTGGAGGAGGACAACGTCGCCGTCCCGATCATGGGCGATGACCGGAAGGTGAAGGAGGGCGATATCGTCCGCCGCACCGGCCGCATCATGCAGGTGCCCGTGGGCGAGGGGCTGATCGGCCGCGTGGTGGACGCCCTGGGTCAGCCGCTGGACGGCAAGGGGCCCATCGTCGCCAAGGAGTACCGGGTCGTTGATATCAAGGCTCCCGGCGTCGTGGAGCGCCAGCCGGTGAACCAGCCGCTGCAGACCGGCCTGAAGGTGGTGGACAGCATCATCCCCATTGGGCGAGGCCAGCGCGAGCTGATCATCGGTGACCGCCAGACGGGCAAGACGGCTCTGGCTCTGGACACCATCATCAACCAGAAGGGCCAGGACGTCTTCTGCTTTTACGTGGCCATCGGCCAGAAGCAGAGCACGGTGGCCCAGGTGATGAAGACGCTGGAGGAGTCGGGGGCGATGGAATACACCACCATCATCTCGGCCTCGGCCAGCGACCCGAACCCGCTGCAGTACATCGCGCCCTACTCCGGCTGCACCATGGGCGAGTACTTCCGGGACACGGGCCGCCACGCGCTGTGCGTCTACGACGACCTCTCCAAGCACGCCGTCGCCTATCGCGCCATCTCTTTGCTCATGCGCCGCCCGCCGGGACGCGAAGCCTATCCGGGAGACGTCTTCTATCTTCACAGCCGGCTTCTGGAGCGCGCCGCCAAGCTCAGCGAGGGCCTCGGGTCCGGCACGCTGACCGCCCTTCCCATCATCGAGACGCAGGCGGGCGACATATCGCAGTACATCCCGACCAACGTGATCTCCATCACCGACGGCCAGATCTTCCTGGAATCCGACCTCTTCTACGCTGGCCAGCGTCCCGCGGTGAACGCCGGTCTTTCGGTATCTCGCGTGGGAAGCAAAGCGCAGATCAAGGCCATGAAGAAGGTGGCCGGTACCCTGAAGCTGGATCTTGCGCGTTTCCGTGAGCTTGCGGCTTTCGCCCAGTTCGCCTCCGATCTGGACAAGGCGACGCAGGCGCAGTTGGCGCGCGGCCAGCGGATGGTGGAGGTTCTGAAGCAGCCGCAGTACCAGCCGATGCCCGTCGAGGAGCAGGTCATGGTGATCTACGTGGTCACCAACGGTTTCCTGGACGACATACCGGTAGACGCTGTGAAGCGCTTTGAAGCGGAGTTCCTCGGCTACATGCGGGAGAAGCACGCGGAAGTGGGTCACGCGCTGCGGACCTCTGGCGAGCTAACCAAGGAGACGGAGCAGAGCCTGCGGTCTGCCATCGAGGGGTTCAAGCCCATCTACGCGGCCGGCACGGCGGTCTAGCCTGCACTACCCACAAGAGCGTGTAACAGCCCGCGCCATGCACGACGCGCAAGCGCCTCGTGTACTATGGGGGCTAGGCCTCCAGCTTGAGATGCCCTCGACCCGCTAGTGGAGACGAGGGGCTGACCTGCTTGGCAGCGTGGTTCCCAAGGAGAGCAGATGGCCAGCGCGCGCGACATTCGGCGTCGCATACGCACCGTAAAGAACATCCAGCAGATCACCGGCGCCATGAAGATGGTGGCGGCGGCCCGTCTGCGTCGCGCCCAGGAGGCGGTGGAGTCTGCCCGTCCCTACGCGGAGCAGATGCGCTACACCATGGAGCGCCTGGCGGAGTCCGCCGGGGAGCTTCAGCACCCGCTGCTGGAGCACCGTGAGGGCGGCCGGCTGGGCCTGCTGGTGTTCACGTCCGACCGGGGTCTGTGCGGCAGCTACAACGTGAACGTACTCCGCAAGGCCACCGAGGTCCTCAGGGGTAGCCCGGCCGATTCGGTGCGTCTCTACCTGGTGGGAACCCGGGGTCGTGACTTCCTGCGCCGGCGAGGCTATCCCATCGCGTACAGCCAGTCGGCTCCCGGCGGAGTCGTGCGCTTCGCGGACGTGCGCCGGCTGACGGGGATGCTCCGGCAGGACTTCGAGCGCGGCGAGGTGGACCAGGTCCAGCTTGTCTTCGCGCAGTTCGTAAGCGCCATCTCTCAGAAGCCCAGCGTGAAGCAGGTCCTTCCGCTGGAGGCGCCCTCACAGGATGGCTACCATGCGGGAAGCGTCGGTCCGCTCCACGCGGACTACATCTACGAACCGAGCCCCGAGGAGTTGCTGGGAGGTCTGCTGCCGCGCTACGTCGACACGCAGATCTACCAAGCGCTGCTGGAATCCGTAGCCAGCGAGCACGGTGCCCGCATGACTTCGATGTCCAACGCCACCTCCAACGCGGGCGAGATGATCGATACCCTGACCCTGGACCTGAACCGGGCCCGGCAGGCCGGCATCACGAAGGAACTGGCTGAGATCATCGGCGGCGTGGAGGCCCAGAAGGGCTGACGCCACGCCTGGGCGCGAGCGCGGCCCGGTGAGGCCCGTGAGGGCAGTGGCGCGATCCACAAGCATTTCGGAGTGCCGGGGGAACCGGGTCCTCGGATCGAGTTGAGTAACGGAGGAATACCTTGCCAGGTACGGGAGAAGTCGTACAGGTCATCGGGCCGGCGGTGGACATCAAGTTCAAGGCCGAAGAGCTGCCCGCACTCTTCAGCGCCATCGAGATCCCGGTTGCCCAGGCCGACGGCGAAGCCCCGAGGAAGCTGACCGTCGAGGTCGCGCAGATGATCGGGAACGAGGTGGTCCGGTGCATCGCCATGGACTCCACCGATGGCCTGGTGCGCGGCACCTCCGCGGTCGATACGGGCGGACCGATCACCGTACCGGTGGGGCCTGAGACGCTTGGCCGCGTCTGGAACCTGCTGGGCGACACCATCGATCAGCGCGGACCGGGCAAGACCACGCGCCGCATGCCGATTCACCGGTCCGCGCCCAGCTTCGAGGAACAGCAGACGGCGATCGAGCTGTTCGAGACCGGCATCAAGGTCATCGACCTCCTCTGCCCTTACATCAAAGGCGGCAAAGTTGGCCTCTTCGGGGGCGCTGGCGTCGGCAAGACGGTTCTCATCACGGAGCTCATCCACAACATCGCGCAGGAGCACGGCGGCTACTCCGTGTTCGCGGGCGTAGGGGAGCGGACCCGCGAGGGGAACGACCTCTGGCTGGAGATGCAGGAGTCCGGTGTCATCGACAAGACCTGCATGGTGTTCGGCCAGATGAACGAGCCGCCCGGGGCACGCCTCCGCGTCGCGCTGACGGCTCTGACCATGGCCGAGTACTTCCGCGACGAGGAGGGCAGAGACATCCTCCTCTTCATTGACAACATCTTCCGCTTCACCCAGGCGGGCTCCGAGGTGTCGGCGCTGCTGGGCCGCATGCCCTCGGCGGTAGGCTACCAGCCCACGCTGGCGGCGGAGATGGGCGCCCTGCAGGAGCGCATCACCTCTACCAGCCAGGGCTCCGTTACCTCCATCCAAGCCATCTATGTCCCCGCCGACGACCTCACGGACCCGGCCCCGGCGACCACCTTCGCCTTCCTGGACGGCACCACGGTTCTTGACCGCCGCATCTTCGAGCTTGGCATTTTCCCGGCGGTGGATCCGCTGGCCTCCAGCTCCCGGGCCCTGGACCCACGCGTGGTCGGTGAGAACCACTACCGCGTGGCCCGCGAGGTTCAGGCGATCCTCCAGCGCTACAAGGAGCTTCAGGACATCATCGCCATCCTCGGCGTGGACGAGCTGTCTGACGAGGACAAGCTGACCGTGGCCCGTGCCCGCAAGCTGCAGCTCTTCCTCTCCCAGCCCTTCTTCGTGGCGGAGGTCTTCACCAGCACCCCCGGCAAGTACGTCACCCGTGAGGAGGCCATCCGAGGGTTCGATGAGATCGCCTCCGGCAAGCACGACGACGTTCCGGAGCAGGCCTTCTACCTGGTCGGCAACATCGATGAGGCCCTCCAGAAGGCGCAGACCATGAAGGACCAGGGGTAAGCCCTCCGGAGTCCGCTGACCCGAACCGTCGCAAGCAGGGAGACCCATGGCAGACCGAAGCTTCCATCTGGATATCGTGACCCCGGAGCGTAGTGCCTACTCGAATGAGGTGACCTCTCTGGTGGTGATGGGCGCCGACGGCTACCTGGGGATTCTGGCCGGCCACGCTCCGCTGATGACGACCGTAGGCGTCGGCGAGATCCGGATTACGGAGACGGGGGGTAAGGCGCTGCTGCTCGCCTGCGGTGGTGGGTTCATGCAGGTTGACTCCGAGCGGACGGTGATCCTGGCTGAGTCCGCCGAGCGCGCGGATGAGATCATCGTGCCGCGCGCCCTCGAGGCTGAGGAGCGCGCCCGCCGCCGCCTCTCCGGTGACCTCCGTGACTGCGATGACCTCGATGTAGCCCGCGCCGAGCTAGCCCTTGCGAGGGCGCATCTCCGCCTCAAGGTAGCCGGCGGCTTGTAAGCCAGCGGCGACAAGGCTGCGGGGGTGAAGAGGTGAGGGGGTGAAAGAGCCCCAGCCCAGCTGCTCTGACGAGCACAAGCCTGGTTCTGAGGCTTCTTCACCCCCTCACCCCCTCGTCTCCTCACCTCTTCACCCCCGCGGTCTCTCTGCCGAGGTACCGATTGCTCGGATATTGCCGGGGGACTACCTGGGGCTTCGTCTGTTATAATGTCGTTGCCATGACACGAGCCCTCCGACAGCCCCTTCTGCTCCTCACACTGCTCCTCAGCGCCTCAGCGGGCGCCTTCGCCGAGACCAGAGACACCTGGCTAGGTGTCTATCTGATGGGCAACAAGCTTGGACACAGCCACATCGTGGTGGAGCCCGCCCGCTGGCAAGGCAAGCAGGCGCTCAGGATCACGAACGACTCCCGGCTCACGATGAGCTTTCTGGGTCAGAGCACCGAACAGGTGATCCGCTCCGTCGACGTCACAAGCCCCGCGTACAAGCCGCTCAGCTCCGAGTTCAGCATGTCCTCCATGGGCCGTCTGACTCGCGTGAGTGCCCGCTTCGAGCCAAGTCGAATCGTCGCGAAGGTGAGCAGCACCGGCGGAGCCAGCACGAAGGTGATCCCCATCCCCAAGGGTGTCTCTCTCTCCGTGGATCCTCAGCTTGCCATGCGCGGGCAGATGAAGGTCGGCACCAAGGTCGGCTTCCACTACTTCAACCCCGCAACCCTCGTCCTCGAGAAGGCCACCGCTGAGGCGCTCCGTCGGGATACCGTGTCCCATGATGGCGTCGCGTACCCCACGCTGCAGGTTGCCGTAAGGACTCCCATGGGTGACGTTACGGCCTGGGAAGATGACTCCGGCGACCTCGTTAAGATGGAGGCGGCCTTCGGCATTCAAATGTGGCGGGAGAGCCGTGAGCGCGCGACGGCCGGGCCCACCGACAAGTACGCCCCGCCCACCGACCTAGCGGAAATCACCTCCGTCAAAGTTGACAAGCCCATTGATGACCCGCGCGCCATGCGATACCTGAAGCTGAGGCTGCAAGGCCTCCGATCCTCCAATGTGGTGCAAGACGACCGCCAGAAGGTAACCACGGAGACCAAGGACGGCGTCGTAACCGCCGAGCTGGAGGTGCGAACCACCGACATCCCGGCGGCGCAGGCGGTGAGCATCCAGAAGGCCGGGTCCCTGGAGCCGCGATGGGTCCGCGCCTCCACCCAGGTGCAGAGCGACGACGCGGGCATGCGGACCCAGGCAGCAAAGATCGTTGCAGGGGAGAAGAACGCGCTGAAGGCCGCGCTGAAGATCCGCGACTGGGTACACGAGCACATGACGGTCCGCTATGACATCGCGCTAGTGCGGTCGTCCCTTGACGTGCTGAAGGACAAGGTGGGCGTCTGCAGGGACTACGCGATCCTGTTCGCGGGGTTGGCGCGCGCGGCCGGCATTCCCACGAGGCTCGCGGTCGGATTGGTCTACGCCAAGGGCTCCTTCTACTACCATGCGTGGGATGAGGTCTTTGTGGGCAAGTGGATCGACCTGGATCCGACGGCGCCTACCGCCCTGGTCGACGCGACGCACTTGAAGTTCACACACGGGGATGCTGACGCCATGTTCAGCTCGGGGCGCTTCGCCGGAATCATGACGGCGCAGATCCTGGAAGCGCGGTAGCCGGACATGCACCAGTACACTACACTAGCCGTGTTCCTGTTCGTCGGCATAGCGTTTGTGGTGCTAACGCTCTCCTTCTCCTGGCTGGTGCGGCACAAGCCCGCGCGGTACATCCAAGACAAGGCGACTCCGTACGAGTGCGGGGAGGCGCCCATCGGGCAGGCGTGGTCGCAGTACTACGTGCGCTACTACCTCTTCGCGCTGGTCTTCGCGGTATTTGACGTTGAGATCGCCTTCATCGCCCCCTGGGCGATTCTGCTTAGAAACCCGCCCGCCATGCTGACTGGGGGGTTCCTGTTCCTGGAAGGCCTGGTTTTCATAACCATTCTCCTGGTTGGTCTGTTCTACGCCTGGAGGAAGGATGTGCTGAAGTGGATGTGATCGGCGGCAGGCTGCTGAACTCGCCCGGCGACGCGGACCCTGAGCAGCTTCCCGTACGGTTCGCGAGGCTGACGAACCTGCTGACCTTTGTGAAGCATGCGGTCGTGAACCCCAAGGGGGCCACTAAGGACCTGGTGAACGACGCCCGCGCCAGCTCCCTCTGGCCGCTCTCCTTCGGACTGGCCTGCTGCGCCATTGAGATGATGGCGACCGCCGCCGCAAAATGGGACCTGGACCGCTTCGGGGCGGGCATCTTCCGCGCCACACCCCGGCAGGCCGACGTAATGATCGTCGCCGGCACGGTGACCAAGAAGATGGCCCCCCCCATCAAGCTGCTCTACGATCAGATGGCCGAGCCACGCTGGGTGATCGCCATGGGCTCCTGCGCGACCTGCGGCGGCCCCTACTGGGACTCCTACACCGTGGTGAAGGGTGTCGACAAGATCGTGCCCGTTGACGTCTACATCTCCGGGTGCCCTCCGCGCCCGGAAGCCCTCATCGATGGCATCATGGAGTTGCAGCGCAAGATAAAGGGCGAGGTATGAGCGTTCCCGCCGAGGAAGCCATCCGCCAGAGGTACCCGGACGCGATCGAGGATTTCAGGGACGCGGCGGGAATGCCCCTGCTTACTGTTAGCGGTGACTCGATCCTGACCGTATGCCGCCAGGCGAAGGAGGAGTTGGGATTCGACTTCTTCGATTGCCTGAGCGGAGTGGACCAGAAGGACCGCTTCGAGGTGGTGTACCACCTGTGGTCGACCACTCGGAATGAGAGCCTGCTGCTCAAGGTGATACTGGACCACGACGAGCCGGTGGTGGACTCCGCCACGCCCGTGTGGGTGGGGGCTGACTGGCACGAGCGAGAGGCCTACGACCTCTACGGCATCCTCTTCGCCGGTCACCCTGACCTGCGCCGCATCCTGCTGCCCGACGACTTCGAGGGCTACCCCATGCGCAAGGACTACCTGGAGACTGACTAGCCCCCGCGTTCCGGCAGGTATGTGACACGCGGGGCGACGGAACCCTTGGGGACGCCACGATGGTGGAGATTGGAGAGCAGGCCAGACGGCATGGATGACCCGACCCTGACCCTGGACCCGGAGAAGCTGCGGACGACCGTGAAGGGTGACGCCCTGGGGGACAATCTGCAGGAGCTGCTGGTTAACATGGGCCCGCAGCACCCCAGCACCCACGGCGTGCTTCGTCTGCTGCTGCACATGGAGGGCGAGGTGGTCACGGACGCCGTGGTGCACATCGGCTACCTCCACCGGGCGATGGAGAAGCTGTGTGAGCGGCGGAACTACTTCCAGGTCATCCCTCTGACGGATCGGAACGACTACCTCTGCGCCATGACCAACAACCAGGTCTACTGCCAGGCGGTAGAGAAGTTGATGGGCCTTGAGGTGCCGGACCGCGCCCACTTCATCCGCGTCATCGTGATGGAGCTGAACCGGATCGCCAGCCACCTAATCTGGCTGGGCACCTTCGCGCTGGACCTGGGCGCCATGTCCGTGTTCCTGTACTGTTTCCGTGAGAGGGAGAAGATCCTCAGCTTCTTCGAGGAGATCTGCGGCGCCAGGCTCACCTACTCCTACATGAGGATCGGCGGCGTGCCGTGGGACCTCCCGGAGGGGTGGGGGGACAGGGTGAGGGCCTTCGTTGAGGGGTTCCCCGGCTACCTGGAGGAAAACGATCAGCTCCTGACCGGCAACGAGATCTTCCTCAGCCGCACGCGAGGGATCGGCCTCCTAGAGCCCGAAGTCGCAGTTGACTACGGGTGCAGCGGGCCCACTCTTCGTGGCTCCGGTGTGGCCTATGATGTTCGGAAGGCGGAGCCCTACGCGGTCTATGACCGCCTGGACTTCGACGTGCCCGTTCAGCACACCCAGGACTGCCTGGGGCGGTACCTCGTGCGCGTGGCCGAGATGAGGGAGAGCTGCCGGCTGGTGAGGCAGTCGCTGGACCTGCTGCCCGCCGGTGACGTGATGGCGAAGACGCCCAAGACGCTCCGACCCGCGGCTTCCGAGGTCTATACGAGGGTGGAGTCGCCGCGAGGCGTCCTGGGCGTCTATTTGGTAAGTGATGGAACGACCAGCCCCTATCGTCTGAAATGGAGGGCCCCGTCTTTCAGCAACCTTCAGGCGATCCCCCACATGTGTCGCGGGTGGAAGATCGCGGACGTGGTAGCCATTTTGGGGAGCATCGACGTTGTCTTGGGGGACGTGGACCGGTAGTGTCGGTAAGCCGGCCCACCCTCACGAAGTTCACTCTCTGAGGAGCAAAGCAAACTCGTGATACGACTTCTCAAGACAGCCTGGGTGCTTACTCTGAGCGTGCTGGGGGCCGCCGCCTGCCAGCCGCTGGGGCTGACCGCCGCCAACTACATCCGTGGCGGCGATAACGCCAGGTACTTCACCCAGATGGACCCGGCGGTGTTCGCGTGGCTGGCGGTCCTCGCGGGGCTGATGGCAGGCTTCCTCTTCTCCATCCACAGCTTCAACCGCGTCCGTGCCTTCGTGGATGCCGTGGAGAAGATGCCGCCCCGGGACAAAGTGGCCGCCATGGCGGGGCTGCTGCTGGGAACCGTGTTCACGGTGCTGGGCTCCATCATCATGCTGAACCTGCGGCTGTCCCCGCTGCTTTCCATGGGCATCATCCTGGCGATGGGCTACATGATCTGCTCCATCAGCGTCTACGCCATGATGAGCATGAAGCGCGAGCTCTTCTCCATGCTTCCCTCCCAGATAGACACGCTGGAAGACCTGGCCGCGCAGAAGTGCAAGATCCTGGACACCAACGTGATCATCGATGGGCGGATCGCGGATGTCTGCAGGACCGGCTTCGTGGAGGGGCCCGTCTACGTGCCGGGCTTCGTGCTGGACGAGCTCCAGCATATCGCCGACTCCGGGGATTCGCTGAAGCGAGCGCGTGGGCGACGGGGGTTGGATATTCTTCACCAGATGCAGAAAGACACCAAGCTGCTCGTCCGCTCCTTCGACCTGCCGGCCGACGCCGCGGGCGACGAGGTTGACCTGAAGCTGGTTAAGCTCGCCAAGCTGCTGAACGGCGCCATCATCACCAATGACTACAACCTGAACAAGGTCGCGGAGCTCCAAGGGGTCCAGGTCCTCAACCTGAATGAGCTGGCCAACTCTCTGAAGCCGGTAGTGCTCCCGGGTGAGGAGATGACCGTCACCATCATCAAGGAGGGCAAGGAGCCCAACCAAGGGGTCGCCTACCTGGATGATGGAACGATGGTGGTGGTCGAGGGCGGCCGTCACTACGTGAACAGCACTCTGGAGGTGGTGGTCTCCAGCGTACTCCAGACCATCGCCGGTAAGATGATCTTCGCCGATGCGAAGCTGGGCAACGGCGCCGTATCTGAGGATGCAGGTGGCCGAAACTTACGCTCTTATCCCGGCGGCCGGTCGCGGAGAAAGGTTCCGTAGACCCTACAACAAGGTGCTCGCCCCCTTGGCGGGCCGTCCCCTTCTTTGCCACACTCTGGCAGCCTTCCAGAACACCCCCGAGGTCGATGCTCTTCTGCTGATGACGGACGCGGACAGCCTGTCCGCCGTTCGCTCCCTAGTGAATGAGCACGGGTTCACAAAGGTCCGCTCCGTGCTCCTGGGCGGCGCCACGCGCCAAGCCTCTGTGCGCGTGGGCCTGGACCACCTCCCGTCCGGCTGCGAGACGGTCGCGGTCCACGATGCCGCCAGGGCTCTGGTTACCCCTGACATAGTTCGCCGGTGCGTCCTGTCTGCTCGCCAGCATGGGTCGGGCGTGGCGGCGGTACCCGTGGTAGATACCCTGAAGGCCACCGACGAGACCGGGTGGGCCACGGCGACGGTCGATCGTGAGGGTCTGTGGGCCGTCCAGACGCCTCAGGCCTTCCTAACATCGCTGCTTCTGCGTGCGCACCAAGAGGCCGATGCCGCCGGGTTCGTGGGCACTGACGAGACCTCACTGGTGGAGCGGCTGGGGGTGCCGGTTCGCCTGGTGGAGGGCGCTACCAGCAACCTGAAGGTTACCAGGCCTGAAGACGCGGACGTCGCGGAGGCCCTGCTGGCGAGAGGATCTGAGGTGAACGAGGTAGGTCCGGCGCTAAGCCCTCTCCGAGTGGGTCACGGGTACGACATCCACCGTCTGGTGCCTGGGAGGGAGCTCTGGCTGGGAGGGGTGTGCATCCCCTCCGAAGTCGGCCTGCTGGGCCACTCCGACGCGGACGTGGCCCTACACGCCCTGATGGACGCGCTTTTGGGCGCCGCCGGCCTGCCCGACATCGGGCACCTCTTCCCCAACACCAATCCCGCCTACTCGGGCGCCTCGAGCCTGAGGCTGCTGGAGGAGGTCAGTCGAAGGGTGCTGCAGGAGGGCTGGCGCGTGGGCAACGTGGACCTGACGGTGTTGGCGGAGAGGCCCAAGATCGCCCGGCACATCGCCGCCATGAAGGACGCCATTGGGCCGGTGCTGGGTCTGGCGCCAAACCAGATCGGCATCAAGGCGACCACCCACGAGGGGGTGGGGGCCCTTGGTCGAGGCGAGGCCATCGTGGCGCAGGCGGTGGCTCTCCTCATGCGAGGAGGGTGATCCGCGAGCGTAGGGCCCACTTCGCTAGCGGCCGGACGCACGAGGCTCGTGCGTGGTGCGGGCCAGACGGCAACAGGGGCAGGACGCCGAAGCATCCCGCCCCCGATTAGGTGTAAGGTCTTGGCGAGCCCTGGGCTTCACAGCCTTCCGGCCCGAGAGGGACTGCCTCCTATCGTTAGTCCGAAGCCGGGCTGGCCGGCTGGTCGTCACTCATAAGCGGCTGCGATGACAACGCCAGAGCGCCCTCCATGTCGCGCTCCTCCATCCTTTTGGACAGCATCCTCTGGTAGACACTGCCCTTGCCCTTGTCGCACGCATGGCCACCGCGGTGGCCCCGGAGCTTGGATTTCGGCATTGTACACCTCCGCGGGCATTATAGGTCCCGAGGTTTCGCCCGTCAAACGGGTCTTGCGGTAGCGCCGGCTCGTTTTTGACACCTCAAACGAGCCGTTGCTATACTACCTTGGTAATGCCACAAGCGCCCTTTGTCCAGCACTTGCGGGCGCGCGCGGCCACCTCCTTGAACCGTATATCGGCCGGTCGCGCCCTTTCCTTTCGGGAGTCCGTCGGACCACCCTGGGGCCAGCGCCGGGGCCGCTCGGGAACCTCCGCTCGGAGACGCAGGTCCTATCTCTGGGAGCCCAGGAAGCATCCAGCCGGGGGACCGGTGGGCTCGCCGGGAGTTCGGACCCAAACGAGCGCGGATGAGCCACGTTGGCCGGGGCGCCGGGCTCAAAGGCCTCGGTATCCAGCGCTAGCCGTCCCGTCGGCAGAGGCGACACGCTTCCGTTCGGCGAGAGACGTTCCGCCGCCGTTAGGTCGCTGACTGGAGCTTCCGTCGGAAGGCCCCGCACCGAGGAGCTTACCCCACCGAAGTCGAAGTCCCCTCTTGGTATCTCCGCGCGTGTTTGGGTCAGCCCGCTCAATCACCGACATCCCTATAGAGGCCCGCACGCTATCCCAAAGCTGGAGCACTTCCTCCACAGTGCGGGCTGGATACCTGTGACTTCCAGAAGGAGGATTTCCATGCGCCTTCCCGCCCTCGGGAAGCTGGCGATTGGGCTGGTAGCGCTTTGGGGCGCGACCTCCGGCGTCAGGGCCGATGACTGGTCCATGTTTCAGGGCGGTCCCGGCCACACCGGTCAGGCCACCTCGCCCCTCAAACTCCCCATCTCCCTGGCCTGGAAGTACGTCACCCAGACTCCCGTTACGGGCCAGAACCTCTCCTCGCCGGTGGTCGCCGGCGGCGGTTCCGACCGTGGCCGTGTGTTCTTCGCGGCGAAGGACCACGTCTACTGTTTGGACGTCGCCACGGGAGAGAGCAAGTGGTTCTACCCCAAAGAAGGGTCCATCGGCGTCAACAAGCCGGGCACGGTACGCGGCACCCCCGCCTATCTGGGCGGACTGCTTTACGTGCCCTGCACGGACGGAACCCTCTTCGCTCTGGACACCCAGACCGGGGAGCCCCGCTGGCAGTTCACTGCCAAGCTACCCATCACTACTTCCCCCATCATCGTTAACGGAGTAGTCTACTTTGGCTCGGATGATGGCGGCATCTACGCCATCCAGGCGAAGACTGGCAAGCCGGTCGGCACGAAGTCGCCCCTCTTCCAGGCCCCTGAAGGCATCATGGGTGCCCTATCCTACTCTGATAGCCGCATCTACTTCCTTTGCAGAGACCAGTATCTCTACTGCATTGACCCGTCGCGACTCATGGAGCTGTCCGGCCGGCAGACGCAGAACCGGGCCGTGAAGTGGCGGTATCGGACCAGCGTTGCCGGAGCAACCGTGTCTCCCACGCTCTACGGGGATATGCTGTACCTGGGTGATGGCTCCAGCTTGGTGGCGATGACCGCTGCCCGCGGCCGCATCCGTTGGCGGTACAACGCCGAGAGGGCCATCGTTGACACCCCGGCCGTCGGCCCTCAGGGCATCTTCTTCTCCGCGCGCGATGACAACGTTTACTGCGTGGGCACCAACGGAGTGATGAAGTGGAAGCAGAAGATGTACGCTCCTGCTTTCGCCTCTCCAATCCTGGCCCCCATGGCTGGCACCGAGGTCCCTGACGCGAGCGCGGTGGCAAAACCGGGCGCGCCGCCCAAGATGGTCGCGAGTCGATACTATGTGGTGATGGCGGGCAACCGCGGCCTGCTCTACGCCTTTGACGCGGCGGATGGAACCCTGCTTTGGGACTACAAGGCCAAGACGGCCGATATCGGGCGCCAACAGGCCACCCTCTACGTCAACTTTGCTGCCTCTCCGGCACTGGCTGATGGATGGCTGTTCGCATTTTCGGACGATGGAACGCTGCTCGCCTTCTCCGAGGATCAGCAGGATGCCAGTCCCCCCTACGTCAGCAACGAGGACCCAGTTCGAGGAGCTGAGCTTAGCGGCCAGCCGCCCATCAACTTCTCCTGTACCCTGATAGACGAAGGGTCCGGAGTTGACTTCAACACGGTGAGCTTGAAGCTGGATGGCGAGGAGCTCAAGGGGTTCAAGTACGACGAGTACTTCGGTCTAGTACACCTCCGGTGGGCGAACAAGAAGGGTGAAGAGCTCATTCAGCCCCTGAAGAAGGGGGTGCATGTGGTGAGCCTGGAGGCTTCAGACTGGCGCGGCAACCAGGTGAAGCACACGTGGCAGTTCACCGTGAATCCCTCCATCTCGTCACAGACCAGCGTTAGGTCCGCGCCGCAGCAGTGAACCCACCGCACCCGGCAAGGCGCTGAGCTGGGCGCACAGGGCCAGCCAGATGCTTTCGGCCCACGGGTTGCGAGGGTGATCAGGGCGTAGGGGCTCGGGCCGGGCAGGCTCAGCGCCGGCGCAGTGGCTGGGCCCGGCCCAGGTCGTCATAGCGTAACACAAGAGGGTCGGCCTCCTGCTGGGGCCGGCCCTCTTCCGTATCAGGGGCCTGCGCCGGGGTGACCTGGCGCGCGCCGCGCGGGGTGGACGCCTTGAGGATGCCGGGCGAGGCCGGCTATATAGGCTACTGTGAGGGCAAGGGGCGCGATACGCGGTCTCCTGCCTCTTGGGACGGGAAGGAGTACCCTTGCCAGCGGAACGTAAAGAGACGAAGGCTCAGAAGGCTGAACGCATCAAGGCGGAGCGGAACCCCTGGGTGATGCTGCCAGAGATTCTGGAGAAGGCCCGCCAGGGATTCGAGGCCATCCCCGACGATGACCTTCGCAGCCGCCTGCGGTGGTGGGGCCTATACACCCAGGGCGACGGCGGCGGCGTCTACGGGGGCGAGGCACCGTACTTCATGGCGCGGGTTCGCCTGCCCAGCGGTATCCTCTTCTCCCATCAGCTCCGCGAAGTGGCGGCCCTGGCCGACCGCATGGCCAAGGGCATGGGGGACGTGACAGTCCGCCAGAACATCCAGCTCCACTGGATCCGCGCGGAGGACCTCCCCGAGCTCTTCGCCGGCCTTGGCCGCGTGAACCTCACCACCCTGGCGGCCTGTGGCGATGACACTCGCAACGTCACCGGCTGCCCACTGGCCGGCCTCGACGCGGATGAGCATTTCGACGCCTCGCCGGTGGCCCTTGGCATCAACCGGATGCTGGCCGGAAACGACGAGTTCTACAACCTTCCCCGGAAGTGGAAGATCTGCGCCACGGGATGCAGGGCGTGGTGCTCGTTCCCGGAGATCAACGACGTGGCCTTCACGGGCGCCCGCCGCCAGGTTGGGGGTCGGGAGGAGCTGGGCTTCTCCTTGAGGGTGGGTGGAGGTCTCTCCACCGAGCCCTTCCACGCCGTGAAGCTGGATTGCTTCGTCTCCCTGCACCAGGCGTTCTCGGTCGCGCGCGCCGCAACGGAGCTCTTCCGCGATTCCGAGTGCCTGCGGCAGTACCGGAACAAGGCTCGGATGAAGTACCTGTTCCTGGAGTACGGCTACACGCCGGACAGCTTCCTGGCCGAGCTTCAGGATCGCCTGGGGTTCAGGCTGGACTCCGGGGTTGAGGATGAGGTCCCCAAGGACGCCTACCGAGACCACGTTGGCATCCATCCACAGAAGCAGGAGGGCCTGTTCTACGCCGGGATCAACGTGCTGAGGGGCCGCCTGACCAGCGACCAGATGCGGCTGGTGGCGGACCTCTCGGAGCGGTACGGCGACGGGCAGATCCGCACGACAGGTATGCAGAACCTCGTCGTGCCGAACGTGCGGAAGATGAACCTGAAGGACCTGGAGCGGGAGGCGCTGGCCGGAGCTCTCCGCTTGGAGGGGTCGCCCTTCGCCCGGGGAACCATCGCCTGCACCGGCACGGAGTTCTGCAAACTGGCGCTCACGGAGACCAAGAGCTACGCGGAGTGGCTAGTCGGTGAGCTCGACCGCCGGATGCCGGACTTCGACCGCAACCTTCGGATCAACGTAAACGGGTGCCCCAACGCCTGCGGACAGCACTGGATCGCCGACGTGGGCCTGCAGGGACGCACGGTGAAGCGCGAAGGCAAGGCCGTGCCCGCGTATGACTTCTTCCTAGGAGGTGGGCTGGGGGAGGGTGCAACCTTCGGGCGCCGAATCGGCTATCAGGCACCCGTGGAGGAGGTCCCCGAGGCCCTGGAGCGAGTTCTGGGCGTGTACGCTAACCAGCGCCTGGACGGCGAGACCTTCCGCGAGTTCTGCTCCCGCCACGATGATCAGGACCTCAAGGGATTCCTGTCGGGAGAGGCGCGGGACGGCTAGCATCTCTCACCGATAGGCGCCCTAACCTGCGTTATTCACGAGAGCGGGCGGAAGCCCGCGCCATGCGCGAGGCGCAAGCGCCTCGTGCATTATGCGGGCTAAGCGCCAGTCGACGAGGGCTGGGAGGCGCCTCTGACCCCCGCCAAGGGACGCTCGCCCTCAGCAGGAGTGGCCGAGTCTCGTGGGCCGGCAGACTGGCTCTGTGTGGCAATGCCCCAGATGGCGAAGCCCTGCTCGGTCTTCGGCGGAGCCGCAGGCGAGACGCCCGCGCTACCAAAGCACTTCCCGTTGCGACGGGCGGTTCTACCTATGCTCACCACGGCATCGTGGCGCGCCTGCGCCCTCACCGGGGTGTGCGTGGGGCCACTGGCGTGGCGGCCAGGGCGGCCACTATCTCCACCGTCAGGCGGGCTGAGTTGGCGGCGGCGGTCTTGTAGAAGCGACCCAGGTCCTGGTGTGCGTTCTCGTCCGCGGAGTCGCTCAGGCTGCGGATCACCAGACACGGCACTCCCTGCTGCCAGCAGATCTGGGCCACCGCACCGCCCTCCATCTCCACGGCATCGGCCTGGAACGCCTCTCGGAGCTCCTTCACCTTCGCGCTCGAGGACACGAACACGTCTCCGGTGGCGATGGTTCCGGAGAGCACTCGCGGGGTCCGGCGTCCTACACTCGTCTCCTCGGCGGCGAACCTGACCCTTCGCGAGGCCGCCTGTGCGGCGCCCAGTAGCCTCTTCTCTCCCGCGAAGTAGAGGGGGTTGTCCCTGCCCGTCACCGGGTTGGTGGTCGCGCTGGTCCGCGTCCCGCCGGGCGTTGCGGCGCCGTAGTCATGCTGCAGCACCCGGGCCCCCAGCACGATGTCACCAGGGCGCAGCTCTGAGTTCACGCCGCCCGCGATGCCCGTGAAGAGCACCTCGGATGGGTGGAAGCGCTCGAGCATCAGCGCCGTGGCGGCCGCCGCGTTCACCTTGCCGATGCCCGATTGCGCGACCACGACCCGTCTTCCCCTCAGCACACCCTCGGTGAACCTGCGCCCCTGCACCACCGTCGTGCGTGGGGAACGGACCTGGCCTCGGAGCGACTCCACCTCCTCAGCGAAGGCACCTAGTATCGCCACTGGCCGGGCAGATGACATGACACGCCCGCTGCCGTCATGCACCGGAGCCGCGGTGACTATCGACAACAACGACAGCACGAGCCCGCTGTAGGCCAGCCCTTGGATCTTGGCTCGGACCATGGTTCGCTTCCTCTTCCATACGACAGCAGACGGCTACTCAGCGTGGACAACCCGTGGCCGCTTCGAGGTCCCACCTGCCAAGACGAGGTTGGCAAGCCAACGGCGCTGTGGTATGCTTGCATCGAACGTACAGAAGGCAATACGTTCGGCCGAGCTCACGCCCTGCGGCCGTGTGACCAGACCTCTTAGTGGGAGCGCCTCGCCGACCGAACTGTCGCGACCCAGATCCCAGCGGCCGGCGCCCTATCGAATCACCTGGGCGCCGGCC
>DASXUI010000466.1:0-5458 GCA_036504955.1 Armatimonadota bacterium | reverse complement strand
CCGACTCACGGCTCGACAAGACCATAACCCTCCATGGCCTGGGAGTGCCCGTCAAGGAGCTTCTGGACAGGATGGGCAAGGCCACCGGCGCGAGGATGACCTGCACCGAGGAGGTGGGGGAGCAGAAGGTGGTGGTCGGCCTCGACGGTGTAGAGGCTCGGAAGGTGGTCCTGGCCCTGAGCAGCCTGTTCGGGCTCAACGTACGCGTGAGCCAGGTAGGCGACGCAAGCGCGGCGCCCACCCGCGGCGGCTACCGCCTGGTGCGCTCCCAGGCGAACCGGGAGCTGGAAGCCCGGCTGCGCGACCAGGACATGGCCGTCTTCAGGCGGAGGATGGACCTGTGGCGCCAGTGGGGTCATGTGAAGGACGACGAGCGGAGCCGCTTCCTCGAGGACCACAAGAGCATGTACGACCGTCTTGGCTACCTGGCCACCTCCGGCGGACCCCACGCTCACCGGCTGGGGCTGTTCCTGGAGGGGCTTTCTGAGGAGCAGACCGGCGCGCTCTACCGAGGGGAGCGGGTTGCTCGTACCTTCGCGGAGCTTCCTGGGAGCGTGCGCCAGATCCTCTTCGCCTACTCCCTGGGATGGGTTGGGATGAGTTTTCTTCCCTGAGCTCCGCCGAGGGCTACAGGACCGGGCGCCCACCGGCGCGGGTCCAGACCGATGTGACCCTGGGAATGCCCCCAAGCACGCTGGCGAGGGCCAGCGTCGTCCTCTGGGCTGACCCAGACATACCGGACGCGGTGAGGCCCATGAACGTCCGCCTGGCCGGCCTCGACCTGGGCGAGGCAGCGAAGGAAGGGAAGGTGTGGGAGGGCTTCGGGCGACGGCGCTCCCTCGACCTTCACTTCGGCGGCCTGGGCTTTGAGGAGGAGATGCACGAGTTCCCTGGGCCCAACCGGGGCAGGGTGGAGGTTCCTGACCCCTCCGGGCGCAAGGACCCTGAGATGGACATCGACCTGGGAAGCCTGGCTCCCTTCCTTGTGAGCGGCGATCGGCAGCGCACCGGGCGGGTCCTATGGCAGATCCACCGGGTATCCAAGGTTCCGCTGCTGGCGGACTACCACGTCCGCATGGGCGAGCCCTTCCTCCAGAGCTTCGGCGACACCCTGGGCGGCGCCATCGCCTCCCTTCAGCAGCTCCGCGCCTGCGCCTGGCGCAAGTTGGAAGGGATCCACACCTTCCGGGACCCAGCCTGGTTCTGGACCGACGCCGCGGAGACGCCCGCCGACACGCTGCGAGACTGGCTCCGGCAGGCCAAGGAGGCCAAGGCCTACCCGGCCGACTTGTGCGGTGAGATAGCGCAACTCAGGGACAGTCAACTGGCACAGCTCTCGAAGTACGGGACTCTGCCGGGCTTTCAGTGGTACCCAAATGGAGACGCGATGGCGGCCATGCGCCTCTGGGGCTCTCTGACGCGGGCGCAACGCGCGGCCGCGCTTGGCGTAGGGCTGGATATGCGGTTCCTGACGCCCGACCAGTTGGTGGCGATGGAGGGCGCCGAGCGCATCGACCCCACTCAGCCAGGGGTCCTTCGCGCCAGGGTGGAGGAGGGGCGGGTGAATCTGGCCTTCCCAGACTCCCGGCATCCGGAAGGGCTCCTGCGGAGCGTCAGCCCTCTGCCCTACCCCCAAGGAACCAGAGCGTCACGAGGCCTGGGGACGAGACCTGGAGTGGGTCGAGAGGCACCCGGAGATGCCCAAGGGCGGCGCCGCGCTCCCACCGCCGAGAGGCCAAGGCGTGGACCTGAACTCGATGATGGACGAGATGCTGAAGAACCTGCCCGCGCAGGCGGTCCCGGCGAAGTGACCGGTGTCAGTGGCCGGTCGTAGGTGAGGCGCCCTTCAGCAGGCCTCAGACGATCGTTGCGTCCACCGGGCCGCGGGAGCGCCTCCCGTCTCCGGCTCCAACGGAGAGCCCCTGCGTCGGCCAGGCCGGCCAGCGTGCCGGTGGCCTCGAACCGGCCGGCGTCACCCAATGGCGCGCCGCACCAAAGGTCAGCCTCCAGGCAGACGTCAACCGGAGACCCGAGGCATCCTCCAACGCCCGCTTGGCCGCTTTCTCTTGACCCTGCGACAGGCCCCCTGGTATAGTGAGAGGGCGGGAGACCCTGTCTCCGCATCCCCAGGTGGCGGGTATAGCTCAGTAGGTTAGAGTGCCAGGTTGTGGCCCTGGAGGTCGTGGGTTCGAATCCCACTACTCGCCCCATCCCCCCTTCACCACCCAGCGTTGGGCCTTTTGGTGTGTCTCACCGTGCATCAAGCCTGGCTCCCCCGTTGCCCCCACAGCTCTGGGCTACGCCGTTCCGTGCGTCGGCGGTCTGGCCGTCGGCCATTCCATCGCGGCCTTGGCGCCGCTCTACCCAGCCTTCTCCGGCAGGTTGGGGATCTCGATGACGGGGCGGACCTCCACGGTGCCCGTGCGGGCCATGGGGATGCGGGCGGCGATGGACAGGGCGGCGTCCAGGTTCGGTGCCTCCACCATGAAGAAGCCCCCCAATTGCTCCCGTGTCTCGGCGAAGGGGCCGTCCGTCACCAGCCGCTTGCCCTCCCGGACCCGCACACTGGTCGCCATCGGGGTAGGGCGCAAGGGCGCGGCGGCCACGTACTGGCCAACCGCCTGAAGGTCGTTCGCGAGCTGGGTCGACTCCTGGTAGCACGCTTCCCTTTGGGCATCGCTCAGCGCCTTCTCGTCTCCGTAGATAAGCAGCATGTACCGCACGGGCTCGTCTCCTCTATCGTGCGCTGGCGCACGACGATCGTGCGCTAGCGCATGACCCGCGGTGGTGGGCCTCACGCGAGGGCTCGCGGCATACGTCAGTGGCCCGGTGCGTGGCCGCGCAGCTTAACGCACCGGGCCCGTCTGACGAGGTGGGGTGGGGGTACCACCAGTTGGGTGAACCCCATGGCCTACCCGCCGGCCATCGCGCCCACGATGAGGAAGGGCTCCTCCCCCTTGGCGACCGCCTCCGGAAGGGGGGTGTCCGGGTCCTCGTGGGAGAGGTCGCGCTGACAGGCGAAGAAGCGCACCAGCGCCCGCCGCTGCCGCGTGGCGGGGTCACGGACGGCACCCCGAAGCACCGGGTAGCGCGCCTCCAGGGCGTCCAGCACCGACGCCTGCGTAACGGCCCCCTGAACCTCCAGCGAGACCTCTTCTCCCACCTGGGCCAGGGTCCTCAGATGCGCGGGCAGCTCCACTCGAATCATCGCAGTGTCTGAACCTCCACGGAGAGCACGGCGGGCAGGTCCCGCACGATGGGTGCCCAGGTGTCGCCGGAGTCCGACGAGGCGTAGACCTGCCCGCCGGTGGTGCCGAAGTAGACCCCGCAGGAGTCCATGGAGTCCACCGCCATGGCGTCGCGCAGGATGTTCACGTAGCAGTCCTCCTGCGGCAGCCCCTTGGTCAGCGGCTCCCACTCCTCTCCCCCCGTTCGGCTGCGGTACACCCGCAGCTTCCCCTCCGGCGGGAAGTGCTCGGAGTCGCTCTTGATGGGGACCACGTAGAGGGTCTCCGGCTCGTGGGCGTGCACGTCAATGGGAAAGCCGAAGTCGGAGGGCAGGTTCCCACTGACCTCCCGCCAGCAGTCGCCGGCGTTCTCGGAGCGCATGACGTCCCAGTGTTTCTGCATGAAGAGCACGCCGGGCCGCGAGGGGTGCATCGCTATGCGGTGGACGCAGTGCCCCACCTCCGCCTCCGGGTCCGGGATGTAGAGCGAGTGCAGCCCCTTGTTGATGGGTCGCCAGGTCTCGCCGCCGTCGTCGGTGCGGAAGGCGCCCGCGGCGGAGATGGCGATGTAGATGCGCTGGGGGTCGCTGGGGTCCAGGAGGATGGTGTGCAGGCACATGCCGCCCGCTCCCGGCGCCCAGGAGGGGCCGGTGGAGTGTCGGCGCAGGCCGGACAGCTCCTGCCAGTTCATCCCGCCGTCCGTGGTCTTGAACAGAGCCGCGTCTTCGGCCCCGGCGAACACGGTATCAGGATCCGTGAGCGAGGGCTCCAGGTGCCACACCCGCGCGAACTCCCAGGGGTGCTGGGTGCCATCGTACCACTGATGCGTACCCGCGACCCCGTCATAGGCGAACTCCTTACCGACCGGCTCCCAGCTCTTGCCTCCGTCGTTGGAGCGCTGGATCATCTGCCCAAACCAGCCGCTGGTCTGGGAGGTGTAGATCCGGTTCGGGTCCACCGGCGACCCCTTCATGTGGAAGATCTCCCACCCCGCGAAGTGAGGGCCGCTGACCTCCCAATCCTGCCGCTTCCCATCCGACGTGAGGATGAAGGCCCCCTTGCGCGTCCCCACCAGTACCCGTACGGTGCTCAAGGCTGACTCCTTATGTGTGTGCGGACCACCAGGCTAGAGAGCGTGAGGGAGTGATTGGGTGAGGGGGCGTAGGGGCCTCAGCTTGCTCGTGTGGCCGCGCCATGGCCTCCGTCTGAGGTCCCCACAGCCCCTCACCCCCTCACGCCCTCCCACCCGGGCGGTATGGCTCGGATGGGGGCTTAGCCGCAGCCCTCGGCGCACTGGGCCATGAAGGTCTCGGCCGCCTTCTGCATCTCCTCCGGGCTGAGCTGCCGGATCGTGGTGGCGATGGACCACTGGTGCCCATAGGGGTCGGTTACCTGCCCGTAGCGGTCTCCCCAGAACATGTCTTCCAGGGGCATGCGGACCTTGCAGCCGGCGTCTACCGCGTGCTGGAATACCTCGTCGCAGTTCGGCACGTTGAGGTGAAGCGTCACCGGCGTTCCACCCAGGCGCAAGGGGCCCTTGCAGCCCTGGTCCGGCCACTCATCGTTGACGCTGATGTCGCACCCCTGCATGCTCAGCGTGGCGTGCATCACCTGCCCCTGAGGAGTCTTCACCACGATGACCGGCTCGGCGCCGAAGGCTTCCTTGTAGAACTCGATCGCCTCCGAGGCGCTCTGGCAGGCCAGGAAGGGGGTCAGCGTTGCTTTGGTCTCAGGCATCACACTCTCCATATCTATGGTCATCCGGCTTGCCGATGGTTGCCGGCTGGCTTCTGGTTCAATGGCGCGGCCAAGGGCCCGCCAAGATTGGTAACCGATGCAGGGAGGCTACCTCGCGCTGAGCTGCTCCTTGAGCCGGGCCTCCTGCTGGATAGCCTCGCAGGGAGGGAAGTCGGAGAGCTCGAAGACGCGGCGGATCTCAACCACGGCCTCCTCCCCGCAGTCTTCGGCTCCGCCGAAGGGGATCCGCTTGGCCCACTCGATCGCCTCCTCCTTAGAGCCGACCTGGATCATCCAGTAACCGGCCAGCAGCTCCTTGGCCTCCGCGAAGGGGCCGTCGGTCACGGTAGTCTTGCCACCCGCGAAGCTCACGCGAACTCCCTGGGAGCTGGGGTGCAGGCCGTCCATGTCCAGCAGCACGCCCGCCCTCTTGAGCTCCTCGTTGTAGCGCCCCATGGCGCTCATCAGCTCCTCGCTGGGCAGCTTGCCCGCCT
>DASXUI010000465.1:0-12976 GCA_036504955.1 Armatimonadota bacterium | reverse complement strand
GGTCGAAGAAGCGGCGGATGCCGGAGGGCGGCATGGCATCCACCAGAGCGGCGGCGCGTACTTTGGATGGGGTCATGGCGTCACCGCCAGTCTCTTTTCCTCCGTACACTCCGCGAAGCTCACGCCATCCTCCTTGTACTTCTTGAGCAAGAAGTGGGTTGCTGTTCCTCGGACACGGTCCACGGTGGCCAGCTTGTCTGAGACGAAGAGGCCGATCTCCTTAAGGGAGCGGCCCTCCACCACCAGGCGCAGGTCATAGGCGCCTGAGACCAGGTAGAGAGAGTGGACCTCCGGGAAGCGGTAGATGCGCTCTGCCACGTCATCGAAGCCGACGCCGCGGGCTGGAGAGACCTGGACGTCGATGAAGGCGAAGACCTTCTCCTCCTCCTCGTCCACGCGGCTCCAGTCGACGACGGTCTTATAGCGCCGGATTATCCCTCGGCGCTCGCAGTCCTCGATGATGGCTCGGATCTCCTCCTCCGGCCGGCCCGTCAGTTCGGCGACCTGAGCGGCATCGATCCGAGCATCCTTCTGCAGCAGCTTGAGCACTTCTTTCATGGCATCTCCCGCTCGATTCTACCACCGGCCCGCCCGGAGCGTCAAACCTAACGAGGGAGACCTTGCTATATCCTGGGTCAGTACCGCGCGCCACTCTGGGCCGCCCATGGAAGGTCTGCCTTGCTGCGCTGGCAAGACCCCACCCGATGCCCGTGGTCGGCCTGCCAAAACAGCGAAGGCCCCCTGAGGAGTCAGGGGGCCTTCGAGGGAGGGTGTAGCTATGGCGCCAGCTCTAGTTCGCGCCGGCCTTACGGCGGAGCTTGTCCATGGCGGCGACCTCGATCTGGCGCGCTCGCTCCTTGCTTACACCGAAGCGGCCCGCCACCTCCTTGAGAGTGGAGGGGCCCTCGCCATCCAGGCCGAAGCGCATGGTCAGCACGGCCCGCTCGCGGTCGGTGAGCGAGGTCAGCAGCCGCTCCAGCTCGGAGTGGCGGTCAACGCGCTCCACGGCCTCGGCGGCGCCCTCCACGGAGTCGTCCCGGATCAGGTCGCCCAGGGTGACGTCCTCTTCCTCCGTGGTGGTCATGTCCAGCGAGACAGGGTCTCGGGCCAGCTCCTCCAGAGTGAGGATGCGGCTCTCCTCCACGCCCATCTCCTCGGCGACTTCCTCGCTGGTGGGGTCGCGGCCAAGGCTCTGGACCAGCGACTGCGAGGCGCGCCGCATGCGGTGCATCTCCTGCCGCACGTGAGCCGGCACGCGAACCGCCGACCATCGCTCGTCGATTGCCCGTACTATGGCCTGCTTGATCCACCAGGTGGCGTAGGTGCTGAACCGCACGTTCCTGCCGAGGTCGAACTTCTCTATGGCCCTAAGCAGGCCCAGGTTGCCTTCCTGAACCAGGTCCGAGAGCGTCAGCCCCGGCTTGACAAAGCGCATGGCAATGCTGACCACTAGGCGGAGGTTGGACTCCACCAGGACCTCGCGGGCGCTCTCATCCCCGGACTGAAGGCGCCGGAAGAGCGCTCTCTCCTGCTCCTTGTTCAGTAGCCCACGCTTGCGGGCCACGCGCATCCATCCGTTCAGCGCATCGTCGGGTTCATAGCCCCGAGAGGAGTTCATGGTTCTCATGTTGTTCCCCTATCCGACGGGCGATACGGCCACCCGCCTCCCGGACCCACGCGTGCTGCGCGCGCGTGTGGGTCTCAGTTCCATCTAGTGACGCAGTAAGCGATGGTTGGGAGCACCGGGGCTGCCCGTAGCGGCGGCCGATCAGGTCCCCCAGACTAAAGAGCCCACCCATTCGGGCGGGCGCGGTGCTCTATGGGTATGAGGGTGCGTAGTCCTATGGCACCCGGTTGGGGCTCCATGGCTGCTCCTGCACTCCCTAGCGATCTCTCTCGGTTGGCCTTGCGACGCGGTTCTCCCGGCCGCGGTTACGACAGATGCGAAGCCGCCCGCCAGGAGCCCGGCGCCTGATACGCCTTCAGCTCAGGCGCCTGCCTGGAAGAAGGTGCATCGAGGCCATTGTACTTTCATGTAGTATGACACCAATCCCCCGCGTGCGGTTCCGAGCTGTAGTCTCCCACTGATCAGCAGGTATCGTGCCAGCTCTGCCAACAGCTCGCGGGTCGGAAGGCGCGCAACCCCGC
The DNA here is from genome assembly GCA_036504955.1 of Armatimonadota bacterium. Lineage (GTDB taxonomy): Bacteria > Armatimonadota > DTGP01 > DTGP01 > DASXUI01 > DASXUI01. Next base: position 10,828 of record DASXUI010000465.1, on the reverse strand, counting down.
GACGGTGACCCCATGGGCCTTGGTTACCCTTCGCAACCCGGCCCAAACCCTTCGACAGAGGCGCGGTGCTAGTCCTCCACTCGCCGAGAGGGCCCGTCTAGCTGGCAGACCCTTATCTGCAGGGCGTATCCTGAATATAATAGAAGGGGAGGATGCCGTCAAATGGAAGCGCCGTTCAGAAACGAACGACCGGGTGGTGGGCCCACCCCGTTATCACACGAGCGTTCGACCATGAGGTCGGCGCCCGATGTCGGGCCTCGGGCGGAGAGGGGCTGGGAGCTCCATGCGCGGGGCTTCGTCGCCCCGCGGCCTAGCAACCCCCGTTGGGCTGAGGTGCGGTCTCAGGACGACCGACGGCGCTATACGGTCGATCTAGTGGCGCGCAAGTGTACGTGTCCGGACCACCGCTTCCGCCACGCCTTCTGCAAGCACCTGTGGGCTGCCCTGCTCGCCCTTCCCGGGGCCTGGTCCGGCGGCGGCACCTCTCGGAGGGTTTGACCCCTCCTCCGCTGGTCGGTCGCGGCTCCTGGCCCGAACCCACACTGTTTGGGCGGCATGCCTACTGGCGGTGAGGCGCCCGCGGGTCCGCCCCGCGTCTTTCCGGCCCCCAGCCGGCCGCCAACCGGGTAGGCGTGGGAACTCTCTGGCCCTCCGGCAAGTCTGCTTCTGTGGCTGGGCTTCAGAGGGATAGCCCAGAGCCGCTAGGGACCGACCCGTCCTCCCCCCGCCACAGCCCGGTGCGGCCCCGGCGAGGGCCTTCGAGTCCCTCTCTCCTCCGTTCGCAAGCGTGAGCCCCTCGACTATCGTGGCGATCCTGGAAGGAGCCGATGCCGCGTCGGTCCTCGGGGGTAGCAACAGAACAAGCCCTCCTACGTTGACCCGCACTCAGCGGGGGACTACAATGAGGAGACCATGGCGACAGACGCCCGCTTCTGTCCTTACTGCGCGGGTCCACTGGACCCTGAAAGTGCTCTATGCCCTTCTTGCGGACGCGCTCGCGTGAATGGCAGGGAAGGACCTATGACCGCTGACTCGGAGCGCCAGAACCGCGTGCTGTGGTACGCCCTTGCTGGGGCGGGGGTGCTGCTGCTGATCCTGCTCATCGCCTTCATGCGTAAAGGCTCAGGGGTCACTCAGGCGGCGGGCCCCATCCCCGGTCCCTCCGTTGCCCTCGCCCCGCCTCCCAAGCCCGGACCGTCCGTGGCCCTGGCGCCCAGCCCCACGAGGCCAGCTCCCGCTCGGCCTGACCCCATGGCGGCCGCCGTGGAGGCCTACCTGGCCCAGGTGGAGCAGATAGAGGCGAGAAGGAAACAGGTGGTCAACAACTTGGTCCCTGCCATGGCGACCGCCATGCTGGCCCGGCAGATGGGGGGCATGGAGAGCCTGTTCAACCAGCTTGACGATGACTATGAGTCGGAGGCCAAGCGGGTACCCAAGAACCAGGCAGCCGATCAGGCCCGGGCGACGATCGACGGCTACATCACCGACCTGCAGAACACTGCTCGGCAGCTCGCCGGGCTGCGCCCTCCGCAGCCAGCCAACGGCCTTCAGTCCGCCTACTACAATGCCTTCGGCACCTACTTGCAGGTGCTGCTGAGGATTCGGAACACGCTGGACACGCCTCAGGGTCAGGAGCAGCAGGCGGCGATGCAGCTTCAGACCGAGTCCCCTCGGCTGGAGTCGGCAAAGACAGCGGCCCTGGCTCAGGCGGACGCGGAGCTCACTCGCCTCACCCAGCGCTACGGCCTTACGCGGCGCTTCAGCATCTCAGACCAGTCGGCTCAGGGCGTGCTGCAGTAGCCCGGCGCTTCAGCCCCTTGCTTCGGGTGCCATGGGCGCTGGAATGAGGCCCAATGAGTGACTCTCGCGGTGCTTCCGTGGCAAGCTTCGGGCAGGGAAGCGAGGGGGAGGGTGTGCCGGGGCCAGGAGGGGAACAAAGCCCCGAAGGTGGCCGTCCTATCACCGAGGGCAAGAGAAGTCCGTTAAGGATATGTTAAGTTTCAAGTCGGCGCGGCGCGATTCTGGCCCGCACTCCCACGAGGGTAGGCGGAGGCCCGCGCCGCACCAAGCGCAGCCGCGTCGTGCATCACGCGGGGAGGGCCCAGGGGCCGGTCTCTGGCAGCGGACCACCAAGCGTCCGGCGCGGAGGCAGGGTCTGGTGGCGGGGATGCCGCTCACTAGGGGGACCGGATACCCACCAAGGCACTGGCCTTGGTCTCGCACGACGAACCTGCGCGTACCTAGGCCACTACGGGCGCGCGCTTGCGCCTCGCGCGCTAGGCCGGGCTGCTGAGGGAGCGGCACCGGCAGACCCGGATCGGGGCCCCTAGTCGTCTCGCTCTCGCTTTCGGCCCCCGCGGCGTGATAGGTATCGGCCGGCCACTCATAGAAGTGTTAGCTTTGGTGCGTGCATTCCGGCAACAAGGAGCCAGGCGTTGAGGGGCTCCAGGGAGCGCGCCGATAGAGGCAGTGCCCGTAAGTAAGACGTCTCGGAGGGTCCCCACGGTTTGTGCTAGGGGGTGCCACCGAAGGTGTCATAATGTGCTTTAGTGCAGATTGGCTCTATTCGCAAGTCCAGCGCCCAGAGCTTGGGAGCCTTCGACGAAGGGGGCCGCGCAAGAGGGCGGGCCGGGGTTGGGGCCCCGCTTCCCATGGCGTAGGCGGTTCTGGGAGCTGATCGGCGCAGGTCATCGCGTGCGTCGGGGCTCGGCTAGTCGGAAGTACGATGGGCTGCACCGCTGAGCGGTGCTGAGTGCTTCCTCGGACCCGAAGCGGACGGGGATAAGCATGGGGAGTGCCCGCGGTGAGGGCTTCCTCCGGGAGAGAGTATGGCTGGTAACAAGAAGGACCTGGGCGACATCATGGTCGAGCAGGGGTGGATCTCGGCCGCTGAGCTCGAGGAAGCCCGAAAGGCTCTGATGTCGACCTCCGGCACGGATCTGGGGAAAGTGGTTACCGACCTCGGGTTCGCCTCGGAACAGAGAGTGACCCAAGCCAGGGCAATCCAGCTTGGGATGAAGTCCATCGACCTGTCGGCTCACCCGCCCAAGGCGGAGGCGATACTGGCCGTCTCCCAGAACCTTTGCCAACGTCATAACGTGATCCCCGTCATGAAGAACGGGAACGCCATCCTCTTGGCCGTGTCTGACCCGTCCAACATCCTGGCCGTGGACGACGTGCGGTTGGCGACTGGGTGCCGGATAGAGACCGTGCTGGCCGCGCCCTCCGACATCGAGGCGGCCATGATCCACCACTACGGCAGCGGAGAGCCGGCGGTGGTCTCGGACTCACCGGGCAACGGGACCGCACACGCGATGAAAGAGAGCTCCGGCCCCTCCCTGGCCAGCATCGTCACCGATGTTGAGACGTACAAGTCCCGCGAGAACCTGCAGGACGACGACGTGCAGGCGGCCGTCACGGACGCTGAACAGGCCCCCATCATCCGCGTGGCCAACGCCGTGATCCAGCAGGCCATCAAGGACGGCGCCTCCGATATCCACGTAGAGCCGGACCGCCGGGGCGTGCGATGTCGCTATCGAGTTGACGGCGTGCTCCACGAGGCCATGACCCTGCCTCGCTACATCCACCCGCCCCTTATTTCCCGCTACAAGATTATGTCCGACATGAACATCGCCGAGCGGCGGGTTCCTCAGGACGGCCGTATCCCTATCTCCTACGAGGGCAAGGAGTACGACCTTCGCGTGAGCTGCCTTCCCACCCTCCACGGTGAGAAGATCGTCATGCGAATCCTGGACAAGTCCAGCGTGTTGATTGGACTGGGCAAACTGGGCTTCTTCCCGGAGACCCAGGCCCAGATTGAGTCCATCATCACCCAGCCGAACGGCATGATCCTAACCACGGGCCCTACGGGGTCCGGAAAAACTACCACGCAGTACTCAGTCCTCCATAAGATCAACAACGTAGAGGTGAACATCCTCACCATCGAGGACCCGGTGGAGTACCAGCTACCCGGAATCTCCCAGGTCCACGTGAACCGCAAGGCCGGACTAACCTTTGCCTCCGCCCTAAGATCCTTCCTCCGCCAGGACCCGGATATCATCATGGTCGGTGAGATTCGAGACCTTGAGACGGCAGAGATCGGTATTGAGGCCGCCTTGACGGGCCACTTGGTGCTGTCTACCCTCCACACCAATGACGCCCCCTCGGCCGTAACCCGACTGGTTGACATGGGGGTAGAGCCCTACCTGATCTCCGCGGTCGTCATCGGCATCCTTGCTCAGCGCCTATGCCGCAAGGTGTGCCTCAACTGCCGCTACACCTACGAGGTGCCGGCCCATGACCTCCGGCGCTTCGGCTACAAGCCTGAGTCCGATGACCAGATGGTCCAGTTGGTGAAGGGCCGCGGCTGCGAGATCTGCAAGCAGACGGGCTACAAGGGACGCCTGGGAATCCATGAGCTGATGCTGATCAACGACGAGATTCAGGAGTTGATCGTGCGCCGCGCACCCCTTGCGGACGTTCGCGAGGCGGCTCGAGCCAATGGAATGAGCCTCCTACGCGAAGACGGCCTCAAGAAGGTATTGGAGGGGGTCACCACTCCGGAAGAGGTCATGCGCGTAGTCTTCACCGCGGGCTCCAACTTCTAGGGAAGCCCGTCCGGCCGCCCTCACGCCAGGCATGGTGCCCGGCGGGGGAGGGGCGGCACCCACGGCTACCTTGGGTGCCCGGCGGGGCGGCTGCGAGCCGGTTCCGCCGCCCACGGGCCCGTCGACCGTGGAGCTGGGGCCCCTCGCTCCCTCCTCCCAGGGAGCCGGTGGCGGCCCGCTCATAGTACGAGGCCTGATCGTTCGGTTTGGGCGGCGGGTGGGTGGCACGACCGCCGGTCGGCCCGTTCGTCAGAGGAGTAGACCTTGCAGGAAGCAGTGCCCGCGGCCGGCAGAGCCGCAGCGTCCAACCCGCCCAGCCCCAAGCCCCTGGACGCCGTCCACATGGACGACCTCCTGCGGGAGGTGGTGCAGCGCGGCGCGTCGGATCTCCACGTTACCGTGGGCGTCCCCCCCATCTTCCGGGTTGACGGGCAGCTTCGTCCCGGCCACTACCAGAAGTTCGGCCCCAACGACACTCAGCGCATGCTCTACGACATCATGACCGACGAGCAGGTGCAGCGCTTCGAGTCGACCTACGAGAGCGACTTCTCCTACGCCCTGGGCAAGATGGCCCGGTTCCGTGTGAACGTCTACCGCGACAAGGGCACCGTAGCCGCCGCCTTCCGTCTCATCCCGGCAAAGATCCCCAGCGTGAGCGACCTCGGCCTACCCGTGGTGCTGGAGGAGCTGACGCGCAGGCCCCGCGGCCTCGTTCTGGTGACAGGACCCACAGGGAGTGGTAAGTCCACCACCCAGGCGGCCATGATCAACCAGATCAACAACGAGCGAAGCGTCCACATCATCACCATCGAGGACCCTATCGAGTACCTGCACTCCCACCGGTACAGCATCATTAACCAGAGGGAGCTGAACCAGGACACCAAGAGCTTCCCCAACGCCCTGAAGGCGGCCCTGCGGGAAGACCCGGACGTGATTCTGGTGGGTGAGATGCGGGACAACGAGACCATTAGTGCCGCCATCACCGCGGCGGAGACCGGGCACCTCGTCATCGCGACTCTGCATACCAACAACGCGGCCCAGACGGTGGACCGCATCGTGGATGTCTTTCCCCCAGGGCAGCAGCAGCAGATCCGGGTGCAGCTTTCCAATAACTTGGAGGCGGTGGTCTGTCAGCAGCTTCTGTCCAGAGCCGGCGGACCCGGGCGTGTGTGCGCCACTGAGGTGATGATCGCCACTCCCGCCATCAGGAACCTGATCCGAGAGGCCAAGGCTCACCAGATAACCTCGTCCATTCAGACCAGCGCGAACGTGGGCATGCAGACCATGGACCAGGCGCTGCGTGACCTGTTCCAGCGCGGCCTCATCACCTATGAGGACGCGATGGAGCGCGCTATGTACCCGGACGAGCTGAAGAAGATGATCAGCACGGTCGACACCGGAACCACCGGCCTTGGCCCGACAGACGGCAACCCCGCCCTTGGGGGAGCCAGACCCGGCCAGTCCCCGGCGCTTCCCGGCAGAGCCGGCGGCAGATAGCAGGAGTCCAGAACCCCGGCGCGGGAGGCCTTGGTCTTCCACGCCGGTTCCCGGTGATGGGTACACCCGCAGCCCATGGGAGGCACGGGGCGCTTGGGTTCCTCGCGCCCTGTGGGATTGGCAATCCCGTCGAGAGGGCCGCGGGCTGACCCGCGCAAGGCCTGAGACGCTCGCGCGGGGCGCCACGGGCTAGTAGTAGGTAGAGCAGGCTAGGAGTGTGAGGCATGGCAACCTTCGCCTATACCGCCAGAGACACGGCCGGCGCCATCAGGAACGGCTCGATGGACGCCGACAGCGAGAGCACCGTCGCCCGCTCGCTTCGCGAGCAGGGGCTGGTCGTCTCCGGCATCAAGAAGACCAAGGCAGACCCCCCGGCCAAGGCCGCCGCCGGCAGCAAGGACGCTAAGGCGGCCAAGCCCGGCGGATTCGGCAAGGTGAAGCTGTCGGACCTCTCCGTATTCTGCCGGCAGTTCTCCACCATGATCGACGCCGGTGTCTCGCTGGTTCGGTGCCTCACGGTTCTGGGGGATCAGACGCCCAACGTGAAGCTGCGCCGCATCATCTGGGACATCCAGCGGGAGGTGGAGGCTGGCCAGACGCTGTCCCGCGCCATGGCGAAATACCCGCGAGTCTTCAGCAACCTCTTCATCGGTCTGATCCGGGCAGGTGAGGTCGGCGGCGTGTTGGAGGAGTCTCTCCAGCGCCTCGCCACCTTCCTGGAGAAGGACTTGGAGCTGAAGCGCAAGGTCAAGTCCGCCATGACCTACCCGATCATCGTTATGTCGGTCGCGGTCATCATCGTCTTGGGCCTGGTCACCTTCGTGCTCCCCTCCTTCATGAAGCTGTTCACGGATCTCGGCATGAAGGAAGACACCATGCCGGCCATGACCGTGATGCTGATGAACTTCAGCCACTTCTTGACGGATGGATGGCCGATGCGACAGGTGACCATCTTTGTCGTGGTGGTGATCCTCGCTTTCGGCTGGAGGATGTTCACGCGCACGAAGTTCGGCAAGCGCATGTACGACATGGTGAAGCTCAAGGTTCCGGTCTTCGGCAAGCTGAACCACAAGATCGCGCTATCCCGATTCTCTCGGACGCTGGGCACGCTGATGGTCTCCGGCGTTCCCATCCTGCAAGCCCTGGAGACGGTGGCCGGCACCGTGGACAACTGCATCATCGGTGATGCCATCCTCCATGCCCGTACCCGTATTCGGGAAGGTGACCGGATCGGTGACCCGCTGCAGCAGTCCAAGATGTTCCCTCCCATGGTCGTGCAGATGATCTCCATCGGCGAGGAGTCCGGCGCCCTGGATCAGATGCTGGAGAAGATCGCGGAGTTCTACGAGCAGGAGGTGGATACGGCCTTGGCCAGTCTCACCTCCGCCATCGAGCCGATCATGATCGTCTTCCTAGGAGGCGCGGTAGGGTTCATCGTCATCGCGATGTTCCTGCCTCTCGTGGCCATCATCAGCAACCTGACCTCCGGAGGTGGGGAGTAAAATCGAGTTCCTACCCCCCTCCATCCACGCCGCTATCGCCTTCATCTATGGGGCCGTGGTTGGTAGTTTCCTTAACGTGTGTATCTGGAGGATGCCAAGGGACGAGTCCCTTTGGCATCCTCCGTCACACTGCCCCCAATGCGATACGCGGCTCCGCTTCTGGGATCTGGTGCCTCTGCTCAGCTTCCTATGGCAAAGGCAGAGGTGCCGCTACTGCGGAACCAAGATCAGCGGGCGCTACTTCGGCGTGGAGTTGCTGACCGCCCTACTCTTCGCGGCCCTGGGCTGGCGCTTCGGGATCACCCTGGACACCATCCTCCTGGCGCTGTGGGTCGGGCTGCTGGTAGCGACGCTGTTCATTGACCTGGAGCACTTCATCATCCCCGATGAGCTGAACGCCGCCGGGGTGGTGCTGGGGGTTGGGCGCGACCTGCTGAAGCTGTACCTTCCGGCAACAGGTCCTGCCTGGACGATGGCGGATCTGTCCATCCCTGGGGGCATGGTGGTTCACGTGCCCCGGTCCATCCTGGGCGCGCTCTGTTTCATGGCGGCGCTGTACCTGGTGCGCCTGCTGGGTTCCGTGGCCTTCAAGAAGGAGGCCATGGGACTAGGCGACGTGAAGCTGGCCGCCGCCATCGGGGCGAACCTGGTGCTGGGGCAGATTCTGGTGGCCGCCTTCGCCTCCGTCCTGGTGGGGAGCGTAGTGGGGATCTTTATGCTTGCCACCGGGCGGCTGGAGGGCGAGGCGGAAGAGGCGCCTGCTGCTCTTGAGTTCACCGCCCAGGAGGCCCGCGAAGAGGTCGCTGACCCGGTGGGCGAGGCAGCCGAGCCTCTGGAACTCCAGCAAGGTGAGGGCAGTCCTACAACTAGCTGCGACCAGGAGGAGGAATGGGATGTTCCGCCGGGGGCTCTGCCCTTCGGTCCGTTCCTTGTAGTTGGCGTTCTGATCGCCATCTTCTGGGGGAATGAGCTATTCGCTACCTATCTGCGGCACGTAGGGTTGGGTCCCTAGACGGCAAGTGAGTCAAGAGGGCGCTCTGTTGGTAGCCCAGTTACTCGTCGGTGAGTGTCTAGGCTAAGGGTGCCTGCCAGGCTCGGCCCCGGGACCGTGGGGCGGAGCAAGCCGCAGGCGCGGCAAAGAGGTTCCCGTGGCGCTTCGCCGCGGAGCCTTTACCAGGTCGAATCCTGGCAAGGGAGGAAACAGGCATGAGGTCTTCACAGCGGAGGCGGGGCTTCACGGTCGTGGAGTTGCTCACGGTGGTCGCCATCATCGCGATTCTGGCGTCCATCGTCTTTCCCGTGGCAAGCTCTGTGAAGAGCAATGCCCGGCGCAGCCAAGCCATCAGCAACATGCGCAACGTCGGGCAGTCCTTGGCGCTCTACAAGCTGGACGAGCGGGCCTTCCCCCCGGCACTGGGGTACTACAGAGTGAGCGGGCAGACGGACGCCACCAGCCACCTGGCGCCGGAGTACCTGAAGAACAACAGCGATCTACAGGTGCATGGCACGCTGGAGCCCGATGACCCCAACGTGGCGATCCAGCCCATCATAGGCAGCCCCAACACACTGACGAAGGCGCAGATGCAGTCAGCGGACCCCACCGACCCCATCGCCCAGAACCGCGTGGAGTTCCTCTCCGGGGACGCGATGGACGGCTTCTACTACCCGCCGGGCACCCCGAAGGCGGGACAGTACGAGCTGCGGTACACGCGCTACCGGCCCATGGACAAGAACGACCCGGACTACAAGCGCCAGCTCCGGTTCCGCTACCCGCCGGAGGACACGGTGGTGACCTGGATCAGCCAGTTCCGCACTCCCAGCCTGAACGGCGGCGAGGACCTCGTGCTCTTCCTGAACGGTGAGGTGCAGAGGTTCCCCGTATCGCAGATACCGCCGGAGCCCTGGAGGGTTAGGCCCCGCCAGTAGCGCCGCGGGGGTCGCCCATGGACGCCGAGTTCCTGGCGAGCGGGTGCCCCGGGGTGTGCGTGAGAGGCGCCGCCGCTTGCCCAGAGGGTTGGCAGTGCTCCGGTGCCGGCAGAGCTCCTTGCAGTTCCTTGAGAGCAGGGTTGACACTATGTGGTTGAGGGGAGTCAGAGGCTTGCGGCTACCGGTCCTGAGAGAGCCGGCGGTCAGGCGAGCGGAGCGGCCCTTGTGGCGCTCGCGCGTCGGCCAACGTGGTTCCTCCCTTGTGGAGGTCCTGGCGGTGATGGTAGTGCTGCTGGTCGGCATCCTTACCATCATCCGGTTGTTCCCCATCGGCTTTACCAACCTGCGCCACACGGAGTACCGCACCATCGCCTCGCGGCTGGCCGCCGGTCAGGTGGAGTGGTGGAAGAACAACTCGAGCCGGTTGCCGGACGCCGTGGGATCCGTGGACCCCACCGTTGTGCCCCTGGGCTCCCGGCTGAACCCAGACGTGATTCCCGATGACTTCGGTCCCCTGTCCCTAACTGGGGCGGTACGCATTCCGGCGGAACTCACCAAGCAAGCTCTCTGGTCCGACGTGAACAAGACTCGCAGGATCGTGGGAGAGACCACCAGCATCCCAGCCCCCACCACCCAGGAGAGCGGCGGCACCGGCTCGCTGTACTTCCTGAGCCTGGCCCCGATGGAGTGGCCCGCCGAAGCCTACCGAGACCCGGACAAGTACCTTCTGATCTACGGAGCCGACCTTGTTCGGACGGACGTCACCGGCCTCGACGCCCAGGCGCTTCAGGGCATCACCACCAACCTGAAGTCCAGGGACTACGCCGTGGACTACAAGGCAGGCGCCCTCATTTTCAACGGCACCAACTACGACCGCACCTACCGGGTGAGCTACAGCTACCCCACGCTTCAGGGTCTGCGAGCCGTAACGGCGGAGATCGTCAGGGTTCCGCGCCGTCCAGCCGGCACAGTCTACGCGGTCCCCCTGGCTCAGGCGTCGCACGCCCCCTCGCGCCCTGGGCCGTACGCCATCGAGCCGTTGTCCGAGCGCGTCGCGCGCAAGTTCCGCTATGTGTCCACTCCCGGGGCCTTCTCGCCGGACGAGTACGAGTACACTACTCTGGTCCCGTCGGGCGCGGCTTGGGGCGCCGCCGTGCAGCAGATCACGAGCGGCCTGCTTTTCAACCCGGTCGGCTTCCGCGCCTACGAGCGCGGCCCCTCTGGTCTGCGGCCCCTTACCGCCCGCATCGACTACACAGTGGCGGATTGGCACGTGCTCCACGCGGACCGGGTGCT
>DASXUI010000464.1:0-21651 GCA_036504955.1 Armatimonadota bacterium | reverse complement strand
GAGTCGCTAGGCCGGGGCTCTCTCACCCCCTCGCCTCTTCACCCCCTCATGTCCTTCTCTGTGCCCTCTGTGTCTCTGTGGTGAGGCAGTTGCCGCTAGCCGCTGAACCAGGACCGGAGGTCGTCTAGGAGCCGGGAGTCGGTGAGGTCCATGTGGACGGGCATCACGGAGATGAAGCCGGTGGCGACGGCTTCCACGTCGCTGCCGTGGTCCATTTGGTCCTCCGGGGGGGAGCCGCCCAGCCAGTAGTAGACGCGGCCCCAGGGGTCGGTTCGCTTGTCCACTTCTCCGGGGTAGCGGCGGACGCCCTGGTGGGTGCCCCGGACGCCGGCCACTCCCTCCGGCCTTTGTGGTACGTTCACATTGAGGAGCACGTGGGCGGGGAGCGGCTTTTCCAGCAAGCGCTCCGCCAGAGTGCGCGCGAACTGGGCTGCCTCGTCGTAGTTGGGCTCGAGCGTCGAAGGTCGCACGAGCGAGATGGCGACGGAGGTTACCCCCTGGATGCAGCCCTCCATCGCCGCGGACACGGTCCCGGAGTAGGTGAGGTCGAAGCCGAGGTTTGAGCCGTCGTTGATGCCGGAGAAGACGAGGTCAGGGCGCCGCGGCAGCAGATCCAGGCAGCCGAGGGTCACGCAGTCCGAGGGGGTGCCGCTGGTGGCGAGCCCCGGTGACCCATCCATCAGGTGCGCCGCGGTAACCCGCAGCGGCTTGTGAAGCGTGATCGCGTGGCCGGAGGCGCTTCGAGGGCGGTCGGGGGCCACCACGGTGACCGCCCCCAGGGGCTGCAGCGCATCGCGGAGTCGAAGGATCCCCTCGGCGTGGATCCCGTCATCGTTAGTCAGGAGAATGAGAGGCTTCATGGTCACCCTTCAGAGCCCCGAACCGGGGGCCGCCCGTCCCGCCTTGGCGGGGCCGGACCATCCCTACTGTTCGGGGTCCCGGCCCCGCACCTCCTCGCGGGCACAGGACCGGAGCGGCGACGCTGAGAAGAGGGAAGCGTGAGGGTGACCCTTCTGGGGACGGGCACCTCCTTCGGTGTACCCATGATCGCCTGTCACTGCGCCGTCTGTACCTCGGCGAACCCGCGCAACCGGCGGACCCGGTCCAGTGTGTGGGTAGAGCATCAGGGCACCAGCATTGTGGTGGACACGACTCCTGAGTTCCGTCTTCAGTCCCTGGCGGCAGGCATAGAGAGGATAGACGCGGTTCTGTTCACCCACAGCCACGCCGACCACGTATTTGGCCTGGATGACGTCCGGCGCTTTAACCACCTCCAGAAGCAGGAGATGCCGGTCTACGCCGACGAGAGGACACTGGAGGACCTGCGACGTGTCTACCGGTACGTGTTCGTCGACACCCAGGCTGGCGGGGGGAAGCCTCAGCTTGCCCTCAACGCGGTGCGACCAGAGTTCCGGGTGGGGAGCGTGCCGGTGCGCTCCTTCACAGTGATGCACGGGGAGCTGCCTATCCGTGGCTACCGCTTTGGCGGATTCGCCTACGTGACCGACTGCAGCTCACTGCCGCCAGAAAGCAAAGAGCAGCTTCAAGGGCTAGACCTGCTGGTACTTACCGCCCTCCGCCGGAGGCCGCACCCCACGCACTTCTCGGTTGAGCAGGCCCTGGCCACGGTCGAGGAGCTGAGGCCGAAGCGGGCGCTCTTCACTCACATTGCCCACGATCTGGAACACGAGGAGCTCTGTCGGGAGCTGCCCGACGGCGTTGACCTGGCCTACGACGGCCAGATAGTGGAGTTAGACCAATGAGGATTGCTAGGAGCATCGCGGCCCTTGCGCTCTTGGCCGCGAGCGCGTCGTGCTTCGCGCAGAAGGATGGAGACGCGGTCATCGTCGCTGGGACGGGGGCGGTCGGCTTTTCCGGCGATGGCGCCGCGGCCACCTCGGCCACGCTCAACGGACCCTCCGGCCTGAGCTTCGACGCGGCCGGCAACCTGTACATCGCCGACTACGGCAACCATCGGGTCCGCAGAGTCGATACCAAAGGCATCATCACCACGGTGGCGGGGACCGAGCCGGTCAATCCAAGCACGGGCAGCTACTCCGGGGACAACGGCGCCGCCACCAGCGCCGGCCTGTCCTTCCCCATCGCCGTCCGGGCGCTCGCCGGTGGTGGATTCCTCATCGCGGACAACGGCAACAACCGGGTCCGCCAGGTGGACGCCTCCGGTACCATCACTACGCTCGCGGGCAACGGAAGCACGGACTTCAACGGCGACGATCAGGCGGCAGTGAACGCAACCCTGGACTTCCCAGCCGACATGCTCACGCTGGGTGACAGCGTACTCATCGCGGACTTCAGCCACAACCGAGTCCGCCAGGTAAAGGCCGGCATCATCTCCACCTTCGCCGGCAGTGGCTTCGTCGCGCACGACGGGGACGGCGGACCGGCAACTCTGGCCTCCATCGGCAGCCCCTGGGGCCTGGCTACGGACTCTCAGGGCGCGGTCTACATCACCGACTTCGTGAACCACCTGATCCGCAAGGTCGGCGCTGACGGCACCATCGGCCCCTTCGCGGGCCTTGGGGACAAGGGCTTCTCCGGCGATGGAGGCAACGCCGTTGATGCGGCCCTGTATGAGCCCGCCCTTGTGGCGGTCGCGCCCGACGGCGGAATCGTGTTCGCGGACTCCGGCAACAACCGGATCCGGAAGGTAGACGCTCAGGGCAAGATCAGCACCATCGCCGGGACGGGCACCATCGATCCCTACGTCAGCTCCTCGGACCCTAAGGCGCTGAACCTCTCAGGCCCAACAGGCGTAGCGGTCTCCCCCTCAGGCGAGACCTATTTCACCGACAATGGGCACGGTCTGGTCTACCGCATCGTGGGCGCCTCGGCTCCGGCCCGCCTGCCAGGCGACATCAACGGGAACGGGCGCGTAGACGTCGCGGACGCCGTGATGGGCCTGAAGGCAGTCGCCGGCCTGATAACGCTGGACGCGGCCCAGGCGCAGGCCGCCGACGTGTACCCGAAACCCGGCACCGGCGGCAGGCCCTTCGGCGACGGCAAGGTAACCATCCCTGACATCCTGCGCATCCTGAAGAGAGTTGCCGGCCTAGAGCCAGGCAGCACCTGGCCGGCGTGAACTATGGGCGGGTCGTAGGGTCGTAGGGTCGTGGGGTCGTAGGGTCGTAGGGAAGGGCCTCGGAGGGTGGAAGGTGGGCGGAATGCCGGGTCGTTCATCGGCCCAGCATTCCGCCCACCTACTACCCTCCGAGGCCCCTTCCTACGACCCGCTCCTATGAAAGGTAGACATGACTGACAACCTAAGAGTGTTCTGCGGAGGATCCAACCCGGCCCTGGCTACGGAGATCTGCCAGCACCTCGGAATGCCGCTGGGAGAGGTCACGATTAAGCGCTTCTCCAATGACAACATCTACGTGCAGATTCAGGAGAACGTCCGCGAGCGTGACGTGTTCGTAATCCAGTCCTTCACCACGCCCGTCAGCGACCACATTCTGGAGCTGCTGATCCTGCTGGACGCGCTGAGAAGCGCCTCGGCCCGACGTATCACCGCGGTGATCCCCTACTTCTCCTACTCGCGTTCAGACAAGAAGGACCACCCACGTATCTCCATCGCGGGCAGGCTGATGGCGGACCTGCTCAAGACAGCCGGGGCCAATCGTGTGCTGACCATGAATCTGCACGCCGACCAGGTTCACGGCTTCTTCTCGGTTCCCACGGACCACCTGACGGCGGTGCCGGTGCTTGCGCAGTACTTCCTGAGCCAAGGGATCGAGAACGCGGTGGCTGTAGCGCCGGATGCCGGGCACGCAAAGAGGGTTGGCATCTTCGCGGAGGGAATGCGGATTCCTATGGCGTTTGTGGACAAGCGGCGCCTGGATGACCTCCACGTGAGGATGGGCTCGCTCATTGGGAACGTAGAAGGCAAGAACGTCATCGTCTTCGACGACGAGATTGCCGCCGCCAGCTCGATGGTCGGTACCGTGGAGACGGTACTCCGCGAGGGCGCCAAGAAGGTGTACGTGGGCGTTACTCATGGGGTTCTCTGCGGGCCCGCGATGGAGCGCATCTCGGCCAGCCCCATCGAGCGCGTGGTGGTCACCAACACGGTGGCCGTTCCTCCGGAGAAGCGGATCGAGAAGCTCGAGGTGCTCTCGGTGGCCCCCCTCTTCGCGGAAGCCATCAAGCGCATCCACAGCGGCGAGTCTGTAGGCGCTCTCTTCGCATAACCTGCAGGATTCGTGCGCCCTTGTGTCCCTTACGTCCCTTTGGTCGCTTCTTCTAGGTGACCCAGCTAGCCCTGGGCGAGGCCCCTGACGGCCGCCCCCAACGACCCAACGACCCAACGACGTTACGACCCGCCCCTAGGGGATGAGGCCCCCCACCCTCCGTTCCAGACGGCCTCGGAAAGGCGTGCATCGTGCGCTATCTGACCGGCCGTGCCGGCGCCCGGCCCCTTGGCCCCGGCGCCCTGCTGTCCCTTCTCGCGCTTCTGCTTCCGCTGGCAGCGCCCGCGAGTTCCGCGACTCTGAGCCTTGCGGACGCCAAGAGCTACATGCTGGGGCTGCTCAACCGTGACCGGGCGACGCAGGGCCTGGGGCCTCTCCAGTTCGACGCCCAGGCCAGCGTGCCGGCCCAGGCCCACGCGGAGGAGATGGTCGCCTACGGCTACGGCGCCCACTGGGACATCGCCGGCAAGAAGCCCGTTCAGCGCATCAACGAAGCCGGCATCCCAGACTACGTGGTGGAGAACGTGTACGTCGAGTGGTCGGGATCGACCCAGCCGCCCGTAGAGCCCCCCTTGGCGGCTCCGACGTTCACCACGGAGGAGCTGGACAAGATGGAGGGTGCCTTCTTCAACGAGACGGCGCCCAATGACGGCCACCGGCGCAACATCCTGAACCTTCAGCGGACCCACGTGGGCATCGGACTGAGCCGAAGCGTCCATACCATCTCCTGTGACCAGGAGCTCATTAGCCGCTATGGCTCCATCACCAAGCTTCCGCTAGTCGCGGGCGGAGGGGCTACCGTCCACCTAAGCGGCGAGGTGCCGACCGGCTACCACCTGTATGCCGTCGGGGTTGGCTGGGAGCCCGCCCCCCACCCCATGACGCGGGAGGAGCTGCTTCAGACCGCCAGCTACAGCACGCCAACCCCCTACGTCTCGTACTACCCCCCACCCTATCAGAGCGCCATTCCCATCACAGTGTCCGGCCAGAGCTTCAGTCTGGACGTGCCACTCTCGAACCCCGCCGCTCCGGACGGAGGGCTGGGGAACTACTACGTCTACGTCTGGGTGCAGTCGGTGGGTGAGGCGTTCATCGCCTCGGCCCAGGTGGTGGAGGTCGAGAACCTCCCCGCCGCCTCCGGAGACGCTAACGGGGACGGCGCGGTAGATGTGAGGGACGTGATCCTGCTGCTGAAGTCGGTGGCGGGCCTTGCCACTCTCACCCCCCAGCAAGCCGCCGCGGGCGACGTGAGCGGTGACGGTGTGGTAACGATCAAGGACGTGGTGATCCTGCTGCGACGCGTCGCCGGACTTCCTTAGTCAGTGTCCATAGCAACTTCACCATCAAGAGTCGCGTGCCAGCACGCGACTATCGTGCGCAAGCGCACGACTCTTGGTGGTGAGGTTACAGATGGACACCGACTAAGCCGGGGGGCATCGCCGCACGGAGGCCGCAGGCCAAGGGTGGCGCAGCCGGTGGACCGCGCGCGTGGACGTCCCAGACCGACAGGCGGGGCGGCAATCTGTCAGTACCTAACCCTGGCACGGCAAGCAGAGGCTGCTTGCAAGCGTTTGGTGGCATATCGGTTTGGCGAAAAGGGGTCTGCGTGGGGAGGAGGAGGGGGAGGGACCTGCCTCTTCCCCCAACGCCAGGCTTGGCGGAGGGTGGGGCGACCGGCAAGCGCCGCAACCGGGGGGCCCCCTCACCCTATGGCGCCGGGAGGCTGTGTTTGCCCTCAACAGCCCCGTGGCCGCGGGCAGGAGCAGTGAGGCAGGAGAGGCGAGGGCGTGCCGAGAGGGCGCGCGAAGGGGTCCGCGACGCACCGTGGCACGCCGCTCCGGGGAGGGGATGCCCGCCTTCTCGGGCTTAGTCAGTGTCCATGAGCAACTTCACCACCAAGTCACCAAGACACCAAGAAGGGCAGGAAAAGCCCTGCCACAGAGACACAGAGAGCACAGAGGCACACAGAGATGGGCCTAGCTTGGGCCTTGCTGGTGCCTTGGTGGCGAGCTTATTCCTGGACACTGACTTAGCCAGTGTCCACAGGCGCCCGGTTGACCCTTCCGCGCGGCGTTGCTACAATGTAGCACGTATGTTCGCACTCCTCCTGAAGGAGGCGGGCAGGCCGCGCCGATACGGAAGGAGTTCACCGTGGCATTCAATCCCAAGCAGCATCTGATGAAAGTGCGTGGCGGTGCGGAGTACCTCGAGGTTAAGTGGCGCCTGGTCTGGTTCCGGGAGGAGCACCCAGACTGGGGCATCGAGACCAAGCCCGTTGTGGTGGATATCGAGAAGGGCCTCGCGGTGTTCCAGGCGCACGTCTACAACGCCGAGGGCCGCCTGCTGGCCTCCGGCACCAAGATGGAGACCGCACGAGACTTTGGCGACTTCGTGGAGAAAGCTGAGACCGGCTCCATCGGCCGTGCCCTGGCGGTGTGCGGCTACGGCACTCAGTTCGCGCCGGAGATGGAAGAGGGCGACCGCATTGTGGATGCGCCCATCCAGCCCAACGGCGGCTCGACGCCGACCGTGAAGCCGATGGCCCCCCCCGCTGCCGTCCCTGCTCAGTCGGGTGGCCGCGCCACCCCGAAGGCCGCCGCTCAGCCTCAGGCGGCGGACAGCGGCAAGGTGGGCTGCAGCACCCCGGACTGCCCGGCGGAGCTTACCCGAGGCCAGGCGGACTACTCCCAGAAGGTCTACGGCCGTCCGATGTGCCCCGCCTGCCAGAAGCGCCACGTCCGCGGCGAGACCCCCGAACCCGCCGCAGCATAGCCCGGCAGAGCCCTCACCACAGAGACACAGAGGGCACAGAGGGGAACTGAGGGGGTGAGGAGGTGGAGGGCCGCGCAAGCGCGACCTTGGGGTCAGGGGGCGAAAGGGCCTCAGAAGCTGGGAGTGAGCTTGCCGATCGCCGGCGCCGGGAATGCCATTCCCGGCTGACGTAGGGTCGCCCCTCCGGGGCTTACCACGGTTGGTGGCGCCCCAACGCCGTAGGTGCTCCGGCCTGCTTCAGCCCCGGAGGGGCGACTCTACGTCAGCCGCGGGTAACACCCACGGCGTCAAGGCGCGCCACTGCCTCTTCCTCTGAGGCCCTTTCGCCCCCTGACCCCAAGGTCGCGCTTGCGGGGCCCCTCACCTCTTCGCCTTTTCACCCCTTCGCCTCCTCAGTCTCCCCCCTGGGTCTCCCTGGTGCGGCCTTCCGCTACATAGGACCTGGCGGCCGCCGCGTGGAAGTCCCGCGTAGGAGGTAGACTTAGCACCGCCGATATCGGTGCTTCGCGGTCAGAACAGCCCCCACGCGTGACGCTCGCCGCCTCCTTCCGCCTCCAGGGAGCTCGGCGGGCCAGGAGGTGGCTCGTGCATCGAACCAAGGTCGGCTTCATCGGATCGGGCTTCGTCAGCGACATCCACGCGGAGGCCTTCCGCGACGTCCCTCAGGCAGAGGTGGTCGCCGTTGCTTCTCCGACTGAAGCGCACGTGAAGGCCTTCGCCCAGAAGCATGGAATTCCCAACACCTACACGGACTACCGCCAACTGCTGGAGCGGGACGACATCGAGGTCGTCACCCTGGCGGCCCCCAACTACCTTCACTGCGAGATAACCGAGGCCGCCGCGGCCGCCGGCAAGCACGTGATCTGCGAGAAGCCCCTCTGCGTAACCATGGCGGAGGCCGATCGCATGATCAGCGCTTGTAAGAAGGCGGGCGTTAAGCTGATGTACGCCGAGGAGCTCTGCTTCACTCCCAAGTATGTCCGCCTGAAGCAGCTTGCCGACTCCGGGGCGCTGGGCGACCTGTACATGGTGAAGCAGTGCGAGAAGCACGACGGCCCCCACTCTCCGTGGTTCTGGGACGTAGAGAAGTCCGGCGGCGGCGTTACCCTGGATATGGGCTGCCACGCCTTCTGCTTCTTCCTCTGGATGTACAACTGGATGCGCCCCACCAGTGTCTACGCGGACATGGTCACCTTCATGCACAAGGACAAGACTCGTGGGGACGACAACGCCACCATCATCGTGAACTTCCCGGACGGGCGAAGCGCGATCGCTGAGGAGAGCTGGGCCAAGAAGGGCGGCATGGACGACCGCGCCGAGGCCTTCGGGACCCAGGGCTGCTCCTACGCCGTCCTCCACATGGACATTGCCCTCCGCACCTACAGCGAGGTGGGCTACGACTACGTGGTTGAGAAGGCACCGGTCAGCACGGGCTGGTCCTACACCATCTATGAGGAGCTATGGAACTACGGCTTCCCGCAGGAGATGCGTCACTTCATCGACTGCGTGCGGGACGACAGGGAGCCGCTGGTGACGGGCGAGCACGGCAAGCTGGTGCATGAGATGGTCTTCGGCGCCTACGCCAGCGCCGGTAGGCGAGCCGCGGTCAACTTCCCCTTCGCGCCTCCGCCGGACGCTAAGCCCTACGAGATGTGGCTGGGTGCCGCGAGATAGCTCTGAGCCTGACCACGCCATCCCGGTGGAACTGACCTGAGGAGGCCGGGCGTCCACCGGCCTCCCAAGGACAGACAGAGAGAGCTCATGCGCCGCGCCGCGTTCCTCAGCAACCTACTGGGCCCCCTGCTGGCCACCGGCGGCACCGCGCTTCTGTGGGTCCTGCAGCCCCATCTAGGCAAGGGCCACGCAGCCCTTCTCTACCTACCGGCGGTGGTGATCGGCGCCAGTTCCGGCGGTGTCGGCGCCGGCGTTATGACCGCGCTCTATTGCTTTCTGCTGTGGGACTGGTTCCTGATCCCACCCTACTACACTCTAGTCATCCGCGAGCCGGGGGACTGGCTGTTCCTCCTGGCTTTCCTCGTAGTGGGCCTCGGGGTTGGTTTCCAGACTGGCAAGCTCAGGGACCGAGAGCGCGTAGCTCGTCAGCAGGAGCGGGAGAGCCTCCTCCTCTACCATCTGGGGGCCGCGCTGTGGCGGTCGGTAACGGCCGACGAGGCGCTGGAAGCCCTGGTCCGAGAGACGGTAAGGATCACCGGCGCTCTGGGGTGCCTGGTCTGCCGCGCGGGCCCCGGTGGAGAGCTGCCGATCGCCGCGGCAGCCGGGGAGACCGGCAGCCAGTGGGAGGATGAGACAACGCGGAAGCTGGCCACCTGGGCGATGGCACAGGCCAAGGCCATAGGAGTGCCGGTCCCTGGGGGGCATAGAGCGGCCGCGGAGGCCACGACCTCGGTGTCAGTGAGCCACCAGGAGGTCCTCCCTGAGGCGGAAGGGCGCACCGATATCCTGCTCCCACTGATCACGTCCCAGGACCGGCTTGGACTGCTTTACCTGGTGCCGGGGGAGGACACGCCGGCCAGCCAGGCCGCTTTGCGCCGCGTGCTTCTGACCATCTCGCAGCTTGCCCTGGCGATCCTGGAACGTGAGCGCCTGGCCACCCGCTACGCCGAAGCGCGCGTGGCCGCCCAGACGGACCGCATGCGCTCCGCCTTCATGTCCTCCATTTCCCACAGCCTCAAGACCCCCCTCGCCTCCGTGGTCGCCACCGTCAGCAACCTGCTCCAGGAGGACGTGCAGTGGGACGCCAAGACCATCCGCTCAGAGCTGGTCGCGGCGCAGGAGAGCCTGGAGCGTCTGGACGAGAGCATCGCGGACCTTTTGGCCCTCGCGCGCATCGAGGCGGGCGACTGGCGGCCCTCCTGCGACTGGTACGATCTGGACGAGGTGATCGGCGCCGTGCTTCGCCGGGTGCCCAGAGCACTTCGGGCACGCGTTCACGTGGGAGATATGAGTCGCCTGCCCAGCCTGTGGGTTGACTACACGCAATGGGTCCAGGTCTTCTACAACCTGGTTGAGAACGCTCTGATCTACTCACCAACAGACCGGCCTGTCCAGGTGGAAGCCAGCAACAGGGAAGACGGCGTGCTCGCCTGGGTGAGGGACGAGGGATCCGGCGTGCCCCTGGAGCTGCGGGACAAGGTCTTCGAGAAGTTCCATCGCGGTGGAGTGGGCGACAGCGGGCCGGAGGGAACCGGACTGGGGCTGGCAGTCGCCAAACAGATTGTGCTCGGGCACGGTGGCAGGATCTGGGTCGAACCAGCCGCGATCGGTGGGGCACGTTTCTGCGTGTTCTTGCCCCACCACCGTGAGGGCGTTCCCGACAGCGGAGCCGAGAGCCATGCAGCCACTCATCCTCGTCGTTGACGATGATGCCCAGATACGGCGCGCGGTACACACCATCCTGTCCGCGCGGCAGTACCGGACCGCCCTGGCCGCCAGCGGCGAGGAGGCCCTCGATCTGGCGATCTCCGAGGCCCCGGACCTGGTGGTGCTGGACCTCGGTCTGCCCGGCATCGACGGCCTCGAGGTCTGCCGGCAGCTCCGTGACTGGCTCCCCTCCCCAATCCTGGTCCTCTCCGTCCGAGGGACCGAGCACGACAAAGTACAGGCACTGGATGAGGGGGCCGATGACTACCTAACCAAGCCCTTCGGGGCCGCGGAGCTTCTGGCGCGCATACGCTCACTTCTTCGGCGCTCAACTGGAGTTCCGAAGCCCGCGACCAGCTTCGTGGTGGGCGATCTGCAAGTGGATACCGCGCGGCGCCAGGTCCTGCGATCCGGCGAGGAGGTCCACCTCACCCGCACAGAGTTCGACATCCTCAGCTACCTCATCCGCAACCCGGGCCGGGTGACCACGTACACCAACCTGCTGGAGGAGCTAAGGGGCCCCAACTACGAGGTGGACCGCCAGACCCTGCGCGTGCATGTTGCCAACCTGCGTCGCAAGGTCGAAGCCTCCTCCTCGTCTCCGCACTACATCCTCACAGAGCCCGGTATTGGCTACCGCTTCCTGGATGCTGAGGCCATCGCCAGCGAGCCGGAGGCGTAGCCGGGCTTCCCCAGCTCTGAGGGCCCGCCCAGAGGACCGGCCGCCGCGCCCGTCCGCACGGCCGCGCTCACGTCTCCGAGCGGCTCCCTGAGCATCCTGCTCCTTGCGCTCCCCTCCCGCCCCCAAACTCGTTCAGCAAACTGCACGGAAACTACACAGCCCCTCGCTGCCCCCTTCACGCGTTCTGAACGGGCGGCCATGTACCCTGATCTTGGGCCTGTTCCACCCGTGTGGTTGGTCGCCTTACCCCTCCGGGGTCGTGCGCAGGCAGACCGGTGCCCACGGGTGGTTCGGCCCTAGGGAGGGTTACCATGAACGCCTACACGCTGGACTGCATCATCTCCGAGGGTGAGGAAGGGCGCCGCGCCTTCGACCGACGCTTCCGCTGGCTGTGCGAGATCCCCCACAACCAGTTGCCTCCGGGATGGCCTCGCTACACCGGATGGCGCGTGGTCGACGCACAGGGACGGCGGTCTGGCGTCGTGGAGGACCTCGTTGTTGACGGCGTCCTGAACCGGCCCTACATGGCTCTGGTGCGTACTGGCTCCCTGCTGGGCGGCTCCAGCCTCTTCCTCGTTCCGCTCCGCCTCCTCGCCCCCTCGGGCGCGAGATCCCTGGAGCTTGCGGCTCCGAGGGAAGTGCTTCTGCGCGCCCCTCGCTGGTCATCCCTCTGGGATGAGAATGAGGTGCTCTCCTATTGGGCACCGGTCGGAGACGCGGCGTGGGTCGAGTCAGGTGCACCAGCCCGCTAGCGCGCGAGCTCTGCGACTGGCGCACCGTCGCCGCATGTAGCTCTCTTCCGCCCGAGGGCGGTGGACCAGCGAGGCGAGCTGGGCCAGTGCGCACCCACGGGGGGTCTAGGAAGATGGACGTTCCATACCTTGCGGTCGCAGTGCTCTTCTTCTGGGTCGCCGCCCTCTACGCCAGAGCGTGCGATCGGCTCTAGGAGGTACCAGATGGAGACCCTACTGGCCGGGATCGTGTCCGTCGGCCTGGGCGCGTACCTCGTGTATGCCCTACTGAGGCCGGAGAGGTTCTAGGTGCCGCCATGACGAGCGTCGGATGGATCCAGATCCTGGTCTTCTTCGTGCTGCTGCTCGCCGCCACGATGCCGATAGGCGCCTACATGGCACGGGTGTTCGGCGGGGAGCGTACGTGGCTGCACCCCGTGCTGAGGCCCCTGGAGAAGCTGCTTTGCCGCGTGACCGGGGTGAGCGAGGACGAGGAGCAGACCTGGCTGCAGTTCTGCCTTTCCCTCCTCGCCTTCAGCCTCGCGGGAGTGGTGATGACCTATGCCATCCAGCGGTGTCAGGGGCTTCTTCCCCTGAACCCACGGCACCTCGGCACGAGCTTGGCGCCGCGGGGTACGACGCCGATCACGCCCGACCTAGCTTTCAACACGGCTGTCAGCTTCGCCACGAATACCAACTGGCAGTCCTACTCACCAGAAGTGACGGTGAGCTACTTCACCAACATGGTGGGGCTGGCGACCCACAACTTCATGTCCGCCGCCGCAGGGATCGCGGTCGCCCTGGCGCTCGTGCGGGGGTTCGCGCGCCACTCGATATCGACTCTGGGCAGTTTCTGGGTTGACGTGGTTCGTGCGATCGTCTATGTGCTGCTGCCCATCTCAGTGATCGCCGCTCTGCTGTTCTGCTCCGAAGGGGTAGTCCAGAACCTCCACCCGTACACCCAGGTCTCGACCCTGGAGGGTGGGGCGCAGACTCTGGCTCAGGGCCCTGCTGCCTCTCAGGAAGCCATCAAGATGCTGGGCACCAACGGAGGCGGCTTCTTCAACGCCAACTCCGCCCATCCCTACGAGAACCCCACTCCGACGGCCAACCTGCTTCAGATACTGCTCATCTTCCTCATACCAGCCGGTCTCACTTACACCTTTGGATCGATGGTGGGGGACGTGCGCCAGGGATGGGCCCTGTTCGCGACGATGAGCGTCCTCTTCCTGGCAGGGGTCGCCACCTGCTATACGGCCGAGCAAGCAGGGAATCCCGCCATCAGCAGTCTGGGGGTACGGTCCGCGGCAACTGACCTTCAGTCAGGCGGCAACATGGAGGGCAAGGAGGTTCGGTTCGGCATCCCAGCGACCGCGCTCTTCGCGACGATCACCACCGACGCAAGCTGCGGGGCCGTGAACGGCATGCACGACAGCTTCACGCCCCTGGGCGGTCTGGTGCCCCTCGTGAACATCCAGCTTGGGGAAGTCGTGTTCGGCGGCGTAGGGGCCGGCCTCTACGGGATGCTGATGTTCGCCGTCCTCGCCGTGTTCATCGCCGGGCTGATGGTCGGCCGCACACCGGAGTATCTTGGCAAGAAGATTGAGCAGAAGGAGGTGAAGATGGCCATGCTCGCCATGCTGGTCCTTGCCGCCTCAATCCTGCTGCTCTCGGCCGCGAGCTCCGTGGTCCAGTTCCCGCTGGGAAGCGCTCTGAACCCCTTGGGTGCCGCGACAGCCAACCTCAACAACGGAGGACCCCACGGGCTTTCGGAGGTCCTGTATGCCTTCACCAGCGCGGCGGGTAACAACGGGAGCGCCTTAGCGGGCATCGGCGCGAACACACCGTGGTACAACACCAGCTTAGGGCTGGCGATGCTGGTCGGCCGATTCCTCATGATCGTGCCCCTGCTAGCGATCGCCGGAAGCCTGGCATCCAAGCGCCGGGTGCCCGTCACGGCGGGGACCTTCCCAACTCACGGCGGTCTCTTCGTGGGCCTGCTAGCAGGCACGATCCTCATCCTCGGCGCCCTCACCTTCTTCCCCGCGCTCGCCCTGGGGCCCATCGTGGAGCACCTCATGCTCCAGGAGGGGAAGCTTGTGGCCGCGCTTCAGAGCTCGTCGGGAGCCAGCCTCGCCTCGTTCCTGCTATCCCTGGTTGGGAGGTAGCCCATGCCTGCCACGCTGGAAGCACCACACGCCCCAAGGACTGCCCCACCCGTCGATCGGCCGACTACCCTCCGGACCCGGCCCCTGTTGGATCCGCCCATAGTCAGAAGAGCGATGGCGGAGGCCGTCGTCAAGCTGAAGCCGACCCACATGATGCGGAACCCGGTGATGTTCGTAGTGGAGGTCGGTAGCCTCTTCACAACCCTGGCCCTGGCCCGAGACCTCCTGACCGGTTCCCCAGGCGCAGGCTTCCTCTCGCAGATCACCCTGTGGCTCTGGTTCACCGTCCTCTTCGCCAATTTCGCCGAAGCGATGGCCGAAGGGCGCGGCAAGGCCCAGGCCGACACGCTGCGCCGAACAAAGAGCGAATCCATGGCCAGGCGACTGGCGCCCCGGGGTGAGTTAGAGACTGTCTCGGCAACTGAGCTCAGGAAGGGCGACCTGGTGTGGTGCCAGCCCGGGGACCTGATCCCTGGCGACGGCGAAGTTGTTGAGGGGATCGCCACGGTGGACGAGTCCGCTATTACCGGCGAGAGCGCGCCCGTCATCCGTGAGAGCGGAGGCGACCGGAGCGCGGTTACAGGCGGGACTCGGGTTCTGTCCGACGGCATCAAGGTTCGCATCACCTCCAACCCGGGCGAGACCTTCCTGGACCGGATGATCGCGCTGGTCGAGGGGGCCGAGCGCCAGAAGACGCCCAACGAGATCGCGCTGAACATCATGATCGCGGGGCTCACCCTCATCTTCCTGCTGGCTGTGGTGACACTGCTGCCCTTTGCCCAGTACAGCGTGAGCGCGGCAGGCTCCGGCCAGGTGCCGGCAGTTGCCGTCTACATCGCTCTGCTGGTCTGCCTGATACCCACCACCATCGGCGGCCTTCTCTCCGCCATCGGCATCGCGGGAATGGACCGGGTGATGCAGCATAACGTCCTGGCCATGAGCGGCAAGGCGGTTGAGGCGGCGGGCGACGTGAACACCCTGCTCTTGGACAAGACCGGCACGATCACCCTCGGCAACCGGCAGGCGGCGGAGCTGATCCCCGTCTCGGGGGTCACCCCGTCCGAGTTAGCCGATGCTGCCCAGCTCTCGAGTCTGGCGGACGAGACGCCCGAGGGTCGCTCCATCGTCGTGCTCGCCAAGGAGCTGTACGGCATCAGGGGGCGCGAGGTAGCGGAGCATGAGGCTCACTTCATCCCCTTCACCGCCCAGACGCGGATGAGCGGGGTGGACATCGACAACCGCTGCATTCGGAAGGGCGCGGCGGACGCCATCATCCGGTGGGTGGAGTGCCTGGGGGGCAGCATCCCTTCGGAGCTGAGGGCAGCCGTTGACCGAGTGGCCAATCAGGGGGGAACCCCCCTGGCCGTAGCCGACGGGAAGCGGGCCCTCGGCGTCATCTACCTGAAGGACATCGTTAAGGGCGGCATGCGAGAGCGCTTTGACCAGCTTCGCGCGATGGGCATACGCACGGTAATGATCACGGGAGACAACCCGCTGACGGCTGCCTCCATCGCCCGCGAGGCTGGGGTAGACGACTTCCTGGCTGAGGCTACCCCCGAGACCAAGATGGAGCTCATCCGCAAGGAGCAGTCCGGTGGTAAGCTGGTGGCTATGACGGGCGACGGCACCAACGACGCCCCCGCCCTTGCGCAGGCCGACGTGGGCGTGGCGATGAACACGGGCACCATGGCGGCCAAGGAAGCCGGGAACATGGTGGACCTGGACAGCAACCCCACCAAGCTCATCGAAGTGGTGGAGATAGGCAAGCAGCTTCTGATGACCCGGGGCGCACTGACCACCTTCTCCATCGCCAACGACGTGGCGAAGTACTTCGCCATCATCCCCGCGATGTTCGTGGCCACCTACCCCGCCCTGTCGCGGCTGAACGTGATGGGGCTGCACAGCCCCCAGAGCGCGGTGCTCGCCGCGGTCATCTTCAACGCTCTGATCATCGTCGCGCTCATCCCCCTGGCGCTGCGGGGCGTGCCCTACCGGCCGATGAGCGCCGCAGCCCTGCTCCGGCGCAACCTGCTCATCTATGGACTGGGCGGTGTCGTGGCGCCCTTTCCCTTCATCTGGCTCTTGGACCGGCTCCTGGGGCTCCTGCATCTGGCGTAGCTGTCGAAGGAGGTGCTGACATGCTCAAGCTCATGCTGCCCGGTATCCGACTGACCCTGGCCCTGACCGTGCTCACGGGGTTGGTGTACCCTCTTATGGTGACGGGGCTAGCCCAAGGGCTTCTTCCGGCGCAGGCAAACGGCAGTCTCCTCAGGCGGAACGGCCGCGTCGTTGGGTCGGCCCTGATAGGGCAGAGCTTCGCGCGGCCCGAGTACTTCCACCCCCGGCCGTCGGCGGCCGGGTCGGGCTACGATGGCGCGAACTCCGGCGGAACTAACCTGGGCCCGACCAGCAGCAAGCTCATCAACGGAATCCACAAGACGCTGCCGAACGGCAAGGATGACCCGGGCAACTTCGACGGGGTGCGTGACCTGGCTGAGCGGTACCGACTGGAGAACCGCCTGGGGCCCGCCGTTCCCCTCCCCTCCGACGCCGTGACCCGCTCCGCCAGCGGCCTCGATCCGCACATCACCCCTGAGAACGCGGAGCTTCAGGTGCCAAGGGTCGCCAGCGCCAGGCGGATCCCTGTGGCTACGGCTAGGGCCTTGGTGGCCCGCCACACTCGAGGGCGCGACCTGGGGTTCCTGGGAGAGCCTAGAGTGAACGTCCTGGAGCTCAACCTCGATCTGGACAGGTCCGCCCCACTGCCGAAGCGCGGCTGAAGCGCGCCATGCAGGTGTGGCGGCGGAGCGGTGACCCGATGCGACCAATCGAACGTCCGGACCCCGACGAGCTTCTGAAGCGCGTGATGGAGGACGAGCGCCGGGCGGTTCGTGGGCGCCTCAAGGTCTTCCTTGGATACGCCTCGCGTGTAGGCAAGACCTACCGTATGCTTGAGGAGGGAGTCCGCCGTGCGAGCAGAGGCCAAGATGTCGTCGTCGGCTACGTGCACCCGGATATGGACGCGGCAACTCGGGAGCTGTTGGGCCGGCTAGAGGCAGTCCCGCCTCGAGAGGTAGCGAGTGCGGGCAAGCCAAGCCTGGAGCTGGACCTCAACACGGTATTGCAGCGCAGGCCCCAGGTATGCCTGATCGATGAGCTCGCCCACACCAACCCCCCGTGCTTCCGCCATGCCACCCGCTGGGAGGAGGTCGAGGAACTCCTCTGCATTGGCACAACGGTCGTCACCACCGTGAACGTGCAGCACCTGGAGGGCCTGCAGGAGCGCGTGGTCCAGGTGACCGGCGTGTGCCCCACCGAGACCGTGCCTGACTCCGTGGTGAAGGGCGCCGACGAGGTGGTCCTGGTGGACATCACCGCTGAGGACCTCCGGGAGCGTCTGACCTCTGAAGCCCAGGGAGAGCCACATGGGAGGGCCCGACTGGATGAGGCCGCCTCTGCCGCCCTTCGTGAGATGGCACTGCTCTACGCGGCCGAGAGCATCGACGACCGCCTGACGGAGTACCGGCACCTGCACCAGGGCGAGACCCAGTGGAGAACCACAGAGCGGCTTCTGGTGTGCCTCACTTCAGGCAGCGATGCCGCCGAACTGGTGCGCTGGGGCCGGCGTGCCGCGACCCGGCTCCACGCTGAGTGGCACGTGGTGGAGGTAGTCACGCCCGGCAGCGCGGCGGACGCCGGCCCCCTGGCGCTCGTGAAGCCTGAGGTCCTGCAGGGCTCCCAAGTGGCACGTATCACCGCCGAAAAACTAGGGCCAGCGATCCTGGCCTACGCCAGGCAGCACGGCATCAGCCAGATCTTTCTGGGCCACGGCCGATGGCGGTGGCTTGAGGTCCTGCTGGGCCAGAACCTTGCTATGCAGGTGCTCCGCGACTCCGCAGGCATGGACGTCCACCTGGTTGCCAGCCGCGAGCAGGGAGGGCCAGGACCCCAGACCGCGGCTAGCCCACTATCCAGGTCATCCTCGGCCTGCAGCCAGACTCCACACCCCCTGCGGCCTGGGCACGCGCACCTGAAGGTCTATCTGGGCTACGCGGCTGGGGTCGGAAAGACGTATCAGATGCTTCGCGACGGGCAGGAGCTGCGAAGCCACGGCCACGACGTCGTCCTCGGCTACTTCGAGCCGCACGGGAGGGCGGATACGGTATCGCTGGCTCAGGGCCTGGAGCTGGTGCCACGACGTCGTATCGAGTACCGCGAAGCCGCCTTCGAGGAAATGGACCCTGAGGCGTGCCTCGCTCGCCGGCCGGAACTTTGCCTGGTGGACGAGCTCGCCCACACCAACGTCCCAGGGTCGGAGCGGCAGAAGCGATGGCAGGACGTAGTCTACCTTCTGAACCACGGAGTGCCCTGTAACACCACCCTGAGCGTTCAGCACCTTGAAAGCCTGAACGATCAGGTCGCGCAAGCGACCGGCGTAAGCGTGAGGGAGACCGTCCCGGACTGGCTCTTGCACCAGGCCGAAGAAGTGGTGGTGGTCGACGTAACACCCCGGGCGCTCCAGAACCGGCTGCGGAGGGGGGCCGTCTATCCCGCGGAGAAAGTGCAGCAGGCGTTAACAAGCTTCTTCCAGGAGCATCACCTGGACGCCCTGCGGGAGATGGCCTTCCGCCAGGCCGCCGATGAGGTGGGCGAATGCCTCTCGGCCAAGGCCAGGTCAACTGTTGACTCGGCGGAGCACATCCTTTGCGCCATTACCGCCAAACCCTCGGCTTCGACGCTGGTCCGCAGAGCCGCCAGGATGGCGGATCGACTTTCGGCCGCCTGTACCGTGCTCCACGTTCGCGACCCTCACGCGCCCCTGCCCCCAGAGCAAGCCTCCGTCTTGAGGAGCCACCTGGAGCTGGCGGCGCGCCTTGACCTGCGGGTGGTGGAGGTCAAGGGCGACAGGCCGGATGTCGCCCTCCTGCGGTACGCACGCACGCACGAGGTCACGCAGGTCTTCCTAGGCAGAATCCACGCCAGCCCCCTCCAATGGGCCTTGGGCACAAGCACCGTTGCCCGAGTGCTCCGCTCCGCGGCGGACCTACATATCCACGTGGTGGACAACGGCTGACCGTCGCAGGAGTCCCACCCCCCTTCCCAAGAACCTCTTATCAAACCGCGTCTGCGAGTGATGCCGAGTGGCGGATACGGTCGGCGCCGTCGGTGGCTCAGAGCCGAGACCGGTGCACCCCTCCGGCTTTCCTATGGGCTGGCGTGTGCCCAGCCCAGTAGATGAGTGCGCCCGCCTCGGATTCAGGGAGCCATCCCAGCGGCAGCCGGCGCCTCCACCCCCGAGCGCCGCGGGGCACGCCGCCGCCCTCCAGCATCCGACACTCTCGAGGAGACGCTCCACACCGCAAGAAGGGACTGGGAACGCAATATGAGGCTGAAAAGGTCGGCTGGGCTGGCCCTTGCACTGGGGGTGCTTCTAATCCCTCTGGCGATCTCCGGGTGCCAGGCGAAGAGCGCCGGGTGGGAGACCCTGTTCAACGGCAAGGACCTCCAGGGATGGACGCTAGTGGGCAAGTCCGGTCAGGGATACATCGTGGAGGATGGCAACCTGGTCTGTCCAAGCGATGGTGGAGGCAACCTCTTCACGGACAAAGAGTACTCCGACTTCGTCTTCCACTTCGACTTCCGCCTCAGCAAGGGAGCCAACAACGGCATAGGGATCCGGGCCCCTCTCGAAGGTGACGCGGCCTACCAGGGGATGGAGATCCAGGTCCTGGACGACCCAAACTGGTCCGGCCTGCAGCCCTGGCAGTTCCACGGCTCCATCTACGGCGTCTTCGCTGCTAAGCAGGGCGCGCTGAAGCCCACGGGACAGTGGAACACCGAGGAGATCCTGGCTCAGGGCAGGCACGTGAAGGTCACCCTGAACGGCAAGGTCATCGTTGACGCCAACCTCGACACCGCCTACAACCCGGAGGTTCTGATTCAGCACCCCGGCCTTCAGCGGACGAAGGGTCACATTGGCTTCCTCGGCCACACAACGCGCTCTGAATTCCGCAACATCCGCGTCAAGGACCTCTCCGGCTCCACCAAGCCCGCCAAGGACAACACCCCCCCTCCCGGCTTCACCGCGCTGTTCAACGGCAAGGATCTGAAGGGGTGGAAGGGCCTGGTTGACGATCCGCCCACCCGCGCCAAGATGAGCCCCGAGGCGCTGAAGGCGGCTGAGCAGAAGGCAACTGAGGAGGCGCTGAAGCACTGGCGCGTTCAGGACGGCGCCATCACCTACGACGGCAAAAACAACAGCCTGTGCACGGTGAAGGACTACCGCAACTTCGATATGTATGTGGACTGGAAGATCGAGCCGGGCGGAGACAGCGGCATCTACCTACGGGGCAGCCCGCAGGTCCAGATCTGGGACAACCCGCTGGGCTCCGGCGGCCTCTACAACAACCAGAAGGGGCCCAGCAACCCGCTGGTGGTCGCGGATAACCCTCCCGGCCAGTGGAACCGCTTCCGGATCATCATGCTGGGGGACAAGGTCAGCGTCTGGCTGAACGGCCTGCGCGTGGTGGACAGCGTGGTGATGGAGAACTACTGGGAGCGCGACAAGCCGATCTATCCCACCGGCCAGATCGAGCTACAGCACCACGGCTCCAACCTGTGGTTCAAGAACATCTACATCCGCGAGCTTCCCTAGCCTTACGCTCACGCGCCCCGGCGGGTCCGCCTGCCGGGGCGCCGACTCCCCCCTGCCCCCGCTACTGGTACTCGGGTCGGAAACGCCGAACCCAGGCTTCGAGCTGCTCCCCCTCTAGACGCTGCCTTTCCGCGATTGGCTGGTTGAGCCACAGGTTCACCGGGCTCAGCGTCTGAATCGCGCGGAGCGATCGAACGCTGCCGTCGCAAAAGAGGTAGTTGCTTCTGCCGCCCCCGTGCGTGGTCACCGGCCCCAGGCTGGGCGGGAAGCCGAAGTACACCGCGTCAGGATGCAGGGAGAAACCATCGTACCGAGTTGGCCCGCCGCAGCGCTTGTCGACCAGCAGGATGGTCTCAGTGGGGGCAGGGATATCCTCATCGATGTAGTCGGCGCTGCAATAGACGCCCGGCCCCACATCTTCTCGGCGGACGTTCTGCTCCGGGGCGATGAGCTCTTCGTTCGGGAGATAGCCGCTGTTGTAGAGCAAGGCGGAGTCGCCGAAGGTACGAAGGGAGGGGCACAGCCACACCTGAGGCATACCCCGCAAGGCCTGGCCGCTCCCTATCGGGATGGCGTTCCTGAGGGACCAGAGCCGTAGTATGGTGTCGCCCTTGTGGTAGTCCCAGCCCCACATGGGCTGGGCGCCGTCCCACTCGCTGCGGTAGGCCTCCCAGCCGTAGGAGATCTGCTTAAGGTTGCTCTGGCAGGCGGCAAAGCGACCCCGCTCCTTCACCAGCCCGAACACCGGGAAGAGGAGGGCCGCCAGGAGAGCGGTGATGGAGATTACCACAAGGAGCTCGATGAGGGTGAACCCAGCCCGTGATCGGAGACCCATACCCGCCACTCAGCCAGACGAGCCAAAGCCAACATAGGCAAGCTGCTCTCTGCTGAGCTTTGACGATACGAGTCCCAGCTAAGTTCCCCCGCAGCGAATGCCTCACCACCGAGACACAGAGGCACAGAGGAGACTGAGGGGGTGAAGGGGTGGGGAGGCGAGGGGGTGTAAGGGCCTCAGCCTAGTGACTCTGACGAGCACAGGCTAGCTTCTGAGGCC
>DASXUI010000463.1:0-7729 GCA_036504955.1 Armatimonadota bacterium | reverse complement strand
GCTCGTGATCGTGCCGCAGCCCACCGAGGTGGGTGACTCCATCCGCTGGGCCGTGGCGCAGGCTAAGTCCTCCGGGGACCCCACCGTCCGCGTCGACCTCCCACGGGGGCCGCTGATGGCGATGGCACGGGAGGAGCACTTGCGACGGGTACTGCTGAACCTGCTGCAGAACGCCCTGCGCCATACGCCTCCGGGCGGCGAGGTCGCCGTGACGGGCCGAACCGAGGGGGACCGAGTGGTGGTCCAGGTGCGGGACACGGGCGAGGGCATCGCGCCGGACCACCTGCCGCACGTCTTCGAGCGGTTCTACCGGGCGGACGCTGGCCGCGCCCGCGCCCAGGGCGGCACCGGTCTGGGCCTGGCCATCTGTCAGAGCCTGCTGACCGCCGTGGGCGGCACGCTGTCACTGGACAGCGAGGTAGGCGTGGGTACCACGGTCACCGTCACCCTCCCCGCGGCGGAACTGCAACTGGAGGACGAGTCGCCGGAGGGCGATGGACCCGTTCCAGATGCGGATGCGCCCACCGAGGCCGGAGCGGCCGCGCGAGATGGTGGGGAACTGCCGCTTGCGCGGAACTAGCTGGGCGGGGCGCGCCGCACTGAAGGTCAGCGTTGGCGATCCCCGAGGCCATCCCTCCGGGCCAGCGTCGGGTGGCTGCCAACGCTGGCCGGGGCTACGAGGCCCGAGAAACCCAGACCCATCACCGTAGGCTAGCCAGTAATAGGCGTATTAACGCTTGCATTGCTGGGTACCCCCTGGCTGCAAAGGAGCTTCAGCCCCCCGGCCGCCGTCCCCTGAACGCCCCGATCCGCGCACCCTACCTCCGGAACAGCATCTGGCGGATGAAGGGCGCCTGCTGGGGGCGCGGCTTCCCGTCCTCGCCGAGACAGCCGTTCGGGTTCTGGCCCGTCAGGCAGCCCCACAGCCACCAGTCGCCGCTGACGGGCTGCTGGCCCGGGCGGAACTTGAGGCCGCCCTCTGCCCTGCCGTTCATGTAGTCCAGCAGAGCCTGCCCCCACTCCCTGCTGGAGGCGGACGACATGGACGCGCCCATCTCCCCGATCCAGACCGGCGCCACGTTCTCCTTCACCAACCAGCCCCAGGTCCGATTCATCCGCTCCACGTACCCCGGCCCGGACTCCGGGCCCTTGTAGCCGCCGATCTCCCGCGGGTACTCATGGACGGAGTATACCAGCTTGCGTGGCTTGCTGAGCCTGACCGGCAGCTTCCGCGCCACGGACAGGTCCCCCTCGTAGGAGTCGGTCTGGTAGTCGATCACCGACTCGCAGATGATCAGCGCGCCCGGATTCACGGCAAGGATGGCGTTGCCGACGCTCTCGTACATCGCGTGGATGTCGGTGGGTCCGCCCCCACCCCACACCGGCGGCGACTTCTTGTAGTGGCCGCAGGGCTCATTGCGAAGGTCGAAGCCGATCACCGTTGGGTTACCTGCCCAGCGCTTGGCGAAGGTCACCCAGTCCGCCAGGAACTTGGCGGCGCTGATGGTCCCCTGGTTGCCCGCCCCGTCGGTGCCGTCGGTGCCTGGCCCTGTGTCGAACCAGAGCCCGTTCCTCTGCTGCGCCGCGTTCTCCCAGTCGGCGGACGTCGCCTCGTTGTTGTGGTTGTCGAAGATAACCTTCAGGCCGACCTTCTTGCAGGCGGCGACGAACCGATCGAGCTCCGCCATGGCTGCGGGGTCGTCCAGCGTCCTGTTGATCCAGTCCACGCGGACGCAGTTGAAGCCCACGGCCTTCATGGCAGCGACGTGGCTCTCGATACCCTTGAACGGCCCCACCAACTCGAGCCGCCCACCGACCACGTTCATCCCCGTCACCCCCACACTGGCGATGCGCACCGGCTTGCCGTCGGGCCCCACGATCTGGCTGCCGTGCGTAGACAGGTAGCCGGCCGGCAGCAGGGCTGGTGCCGAGGAGGCAGCACCGGCATACGCGCGAGGCGCCACGCCGCACAGGGCCGCCACCGCGAGTGCGAGCCACAGGGCGAGCGCGGATCGAGACAGCACCTGGGAGTTCAGGGATAGCGGTGAAGCGGCTGCGGTGGGCCGATAGAGCACGAGTCTTCTCCTAACGAGCGGTGGTGGGACCGATGGGAGGGCACGAGCGGATGATGGTCTCTCGCGGGTATGCGGAATGATATAAGCAGAGGCCAAAGGCTCTCTCCATGAGGCTTCATCCCAGGCCCCAAAGCGATACGCTCGAACACCCTGAGCGGCCTTCGCCTCAGCTTTCCGCAGGCTACCGGGAGCTCCTGCCATGGCCTGACCCTTCCTCAGAGAGCATGGCCGCCGGGCACCCATCTCTGGCCATGCCGATGCGCCGTTCTCGAGGCCCTAACCGTCCGACAGGTCTGACAAGTCCGACAGGTCGTGCCCCCCCTCTGAGGCCCTTTCCCGCGACCCTACGACCCGCCTCCAGTCCCCGCCGCCGCGCCGCCACGAACTGACCGGCTTGACGCTCTGCCCATTTGGTGGCAATATGGACACATATCCGGTTGTCTAGCGCGCGAAACGCGCGGGCAGAGAGGTCCCATGCGACAGAGCACCGACCAACGGACAGAGCGGATCCTGCACCAACTGCTTCGAGAGGGGTCCGTCGAGGTGGAGGACCTGGCCTCGGCGCTGGGCGTATCGTCGGCCACCGTGAGGCGGGAGCTGCGGGACCTGGAGGGCCGCGGGCTGCTTCGTAGGACGCACGGCGGCGCGGTCGCGGTGGAGTCCGCCCTCTACGAACCCTTCCGGTACGACGCGTCCTTCCAGGAACAGGAGGCGCTGCGCACCGAGGAGAAGCGCCGCATCGGCCTTGCCGCGGCATCGCTGGTGCGGGAGGGCGAAACCATCGCCCTCTCCGCCGGCACCACGGCCACGCAGGTGGCCCGCTGCCTCCGGCACCGCTCGGGCATCACCCTCATCACGAACGCCGTGAACGTGGCGATGGAGCTGAGCCGCTGTCCCGGCCTCACTGTGATCCTGACCGGAGGCGTCTTGAGCGGCGGGTGGTTCTCGCTGCTCGGCCCCTTGGCCATCAGGTCGGTCGAGGAGTTCAACTACGACCGCGCCTTCGTTGGACTCGATGGGATCCACGCCGACCATGGGATGAGCTCCCACCATCCCGACGAGGCCGCGCTGAACCGTGCGATGGTGCGGCAGGCGAAGCAGACGGTCGCCGTGGCGGATCACACCAAGGTCGGCAAGGTCGCCCGCGCGCAGGTCTGCCCCCTCTCGGCTATCGACCTCCTGATCACCGGCGCCGAGGTGCCAGATGACGAGGCATCCGAGCTGGGCCTTCGCGGACTGACGGTCCGGCAGGTCTAGCGGCTGCTGGCGCCTCTCACCTCCCTTGGAGCCTTACCTTGATAGGATTGTGCCAGGCGCTGGTTCTCGCCGGACTCACCGGGCTGACTCCGGTGCGGCAAGCGTCACAGGCGGACTCCCGCATCCACGTCACGCCCGCCAGAGTCGAGAACCGCATCACGCCCTGGATGTACGGTTCATGCATCGAGGACGTGAACCACGAGATCTATGGCGGGCTGTACGCCCAGCGTATCTTTGGAGAGAGCTTTGAGGAGCCCCCGAACACCTCGCCGACTACCGGATGGACAGCCTTCGGCGGCAACTGGCGGATCGCCCAGGGGTCGCTGGCCGTCGATGCCGACGCCGGCGCCAAGCTGATCCGCAACCGGTATGTGGTGGCCGACCTCAGCGCCTCCTGCGACATCCGGTTCGCCGACAAGCAGGGAGAGGCCGCCGGAATGGTCCTTCGGGTCTCTCACCCCCGCCTTGGGCCCGACAACTGGACCGGGTACGAGGTGAGCCTCAACCTGCGCAACCGGACCGTGGTCCTGGGGCGGCATCGCAACAACTGGGAGCCGCTGCGAACGGCTCCAGCCCCCACCATCTCCCCCGGGCGCTGGTGGCGACTCCGGGTGGAGCTGTCGGGCAGGACCCTACGGGTCTACCTGGGCGGAGCGCCCATACCCCTGATCGACTACACGGACGCGACCGCCGCGCTCCCCGCCGGCCAGGTGGGCGTGCGTACCTGGAACGCCAACGTCGCCTTCCGGAACCTGGAGGTCACCTCGCGGGAGGGCGGCTTCACGGAATCCTTCGGCAGAGCCGTCGCGCCGGTGGGCGCCGGGCTGAGCGGGATGTGGGATGCTCTTCGGACGGGCGACGCGAGGGCGCGCCATGGATGGGACGCCGGCAGCCCCTACAACTCCGCCCGCTGCCAGAGGGTCTCCCACCTGGGTGGGTCCGGCGTCGTGGGGGTCGCCAACCGGGGCCTGAACCGCTGGGGGATCGCCGTGCGGAAGGGGGAGAAGCTTGCCGGGCGGCTCTACGTGCGAGGGGCAGCCCCCTCGGCGCGTCTCACGGTCGCACTCCAGAGCGCCGATGGCCTGCGTACCTATGCGCGCATGACCCTTGCTCCGGCCGGCATCGCCTGGACGCGGCGTGACTTCGCCCTCAGGCCCTCAGCCACCGATCCCAGTGCCCGCTTCGCCGTCTGGATCGAGCGCCCCGGCACCGTGTGGATCGACCAGGTCTACCTCAGCGAGACGGGCCGACGCCTCTTCCGCAGGGGGCCCTTCCGGGCCGACATCGGGGGCAAGCTGGTGCACGAGGGGCTGAGCTACCTCCGCTACGGCGGCACTATGGTCAACGCTCCGGAGTACCGCTGGAAGAAGATGATCGGCGACAGGGACAAGCGCCCGCAGTACAAGGGACAGTGGTACGCCCACTCCAGCAATGGGTTCGGAATCGAGGAGTTCCTCCAGTTCTGCGAGGCGGCGCGCATCGAGCCGGCCTTCGCCATCAACATCGACGAGACCCCCGAGGACGCCGCCGACCTGGTCGAGTACCTGAATGGGCCCGCCACCTCCGAGTGGGGCGCCAAGCGCGCCGCCAACGGCCATCCCAACCCTTACGGGGTGAAGTATATCGAGATCGGCAACGAGGAGGCATTGGACGGCAGTGAAGCCTGGTACCGGCGCTACCTGGAGCGGTTCAAGCTCCTCTATGCGGCCATGTGCCAGCGCGACCCAAGCATCGACTACGTGATCGCCGCCTGGTGGAACCCTGCCGAGCCACTGTGCAAGCAGATCGCCCAGGAGCTGAATGGCAAGGCCGCGCTGTGGGACGTGCACGTCGGCGCCGACGGCCTCCGCGACGCCGACGACACGGACCGCACACTATCGGAGATGCGGCGGTTATTCGCGGAGTGGATTCCCGGCTCGACCCTGCGGGCAGCGATCTTCGAGGAGAACGGCGGACGCCACGACCTTCAGCGCGCCCTCGGCCACGCCCGCATCCTGAACGTGGCGCAGCGCTACGGCGACTTCGTCCTGATGGACTGCCCGGCCAACTGCCTTCAGCCGCTGGGCCAGAACGACAACGGCTGGGACCAGGGCCAGCTCTTCTTCCTGCCGGATCGGGTATGGGGCATGCCGCCCTACTACGCCCAGCAGATGGCGGCCCTCAACCACCTGCCTCTCCGAGTCGCCTCCTCCGTCGCCAGCCCCAGCGGCGACCTGGACGTGACAGCGACCCGCAGCGAGGACGGCCGGACGGTGGTACTCAAGGTAGTGAACAGCGGAGCCCAGCCCCATCGGGCGCTGGTCGAGCTCGACGGCTTCACGCCCGCCGCGCGACCGGCGGAACTCTGGACGCTGACCGGCGCTCTGGGCGCGGTCAACACCCCCGACGCGCCAAACCGGATCCGCCCGCTGAAGAGTCAGCTTACGGTGACCAGCCCCAGCTTCCAACACACCTTCCCGCCGCAATCCTACACGGTACTGCGGCTGACAGGAAGGTAGTGGGCGGAACTGCCCGGGAGAGGGGGCAGGGGGACGCGCCAGCGTGCCCTTGGGGTGAGAGGCTCCTGCACCTGAACTGGCAGGTGAGCAGCCCAACCAGAACGGAGCGACACATGGATAGGTCCGGACGGGTAGCCGTCGTCACTGGAGGCGCCTCGGGGATCGGTGAGGCGACGGCGCGAGAATTCGCGCTGGAGGGCGCGTCGGTCGCCATCATCGACATCAACGCCGAGGCCGGGCAGGCGGCGGTGGCCCAGCTCCAGTCCGAGGGCTTCACGGCGCGGTTCTACGAGATCGATGTCTCTGACCACGACGCCTGCCTGCGGGTGGCGGACTCTGTCGCGGCTGACTGGGGCCGCATCGACTACCTGGTCAACTGCGCGGCCAGCTTTCTGGGGAAGGGCCTGGACGTCACCACCCAGGACTGGGAGCGCAGCCTGGGGGTCAACGTGCGCGGCACCGCCAACATGGCGCAGGCCTGCCACCCCCACATGAAGCGCGCGGGCGGAGGCGCCATCGTGAACACCAGCAGCATCTCCGGCCACATCGCGCAGCCGAACCGGTGGACTTACAACGCCACCAAGGGGGCGATCCTGGCGATGACTCGGTGCCAGGCGCTGGACCTGGCGCCGGATGGGATCCGCGTGAACGCCGTCAGCCCCGGCTGGACCTGGACGCCCGAGGTAGCGAAGGCGGCGGTCGGCGGCCGGGAGCAGTGGGAGCCCCTGTGGGGGCGCTACTCCATGCTGAGGCGGCTAGGAGAGGCGCGTGAGATCGCCCGCGCCATCCTGTTCCTGTGCGGCGATGACGCCAGCTTCATCACCGGCACGGAGCTTCCGGTGGACGGCGGCTACCTGGGCCTAAGCGCCGAAGGACTGGGCGACACCGCCAGCTTCGCCGGCACGGCTTAGCCGGTACGCAGGAACGGCCTCACCACAAAGACACCAAGACACCAAGAAGGGCAGCGAAGGCCCTACCACAGAGACACAGAGGGCACAGAGAAGAGCGTAGCCGTGCCTCTCTTGGTGTCACGGGGCCTCTGAGGTGAAGCTGTTGCCGTTGGGATGGTAGGCAGCGTGGCGAGAAGGGGAACGGCGGCATGACCAGGCGGCAAGCTTTTCGGAGCGCGGCAGCCATAGCGGCCGGAGCGATAGCCGATCTATCGGTAGTGGGTGCCGAAGCAGCCGAGTGTCGCACCACCAAAAACGGGGGAGCTTCCATGCAGACCGATTCCGACGCCGCTTCTCAGTCGATGGCCCCATCCTCTGCTCCGGGTGCCGCTCCTCCGCCCCACCGGCTCACGGCCGTGCCGATCCGGCAGGTAACCCTTGACGACCCCTTCTGGTCACCCAAGTTGGGGCTGTGGCGTGAGGTCACCCTGAGCGACTGCTTCACCAAGTTCGAGAGCGACCACGGCGGGGCGATCGGCAACTTCGACCTGGTGCGAGACCACCAGGCGGGCCGCCACGCGGGTACGCCCTGGTACGACGGGCTCATCTACGAGATGATCCGTGGGGCCGCCGACTTCCTGGTGCAGCAGCGCAGCCCCTCGCTGGAGGCCCGCATCGACGGCTACATCGGCGGCATCGTCGCCGCGCAGGCCGAGGACCCCGACGGCTACATCAACACCTGGACCCAGAGCATGCTCCCACAGACTCAGCGCTGGGGCATGAACGACGGCGACGACCGCTATCAGCATGACGTCTACAACGC
Organism: Armatimonadota bacterium; assembly: GCA_036504955.1. Classification (GTDB taxonomy): domain Bacteria; phylum Armatimonadota; class DTGP01; order DTGP01; family DASXUI01; genus DASXUI01. The sequence continues at coordinate 186 of DASXUI010000463.1, read as the reverse complement.
CGGCATGATGATCGAGGCCGGCGTGCACTACTACCGCGCGACGGGCCGCCCGGCTCTGCTGAAGGCCGCCACCCGAATGGCGGACCTGATGTGCAAGGTCATCGGCCCCTCGCCGAGGGCCAACGTGGTCCCCGGCCACTCCGGGCCGGAGGAGGCGCTGGTCGCCCTCTATCGCCTCTACCGTGA
>DASXUI010000462.1:0-13926 GCA_036504955.1 Armatimonadota bacterium | reverse complement strand
GGTTCAGACCCTGGACCGCGGCGACTACACGATGTGGCTGCGCAGCCTCACGGAGCCCCAGGTGATCAACGACCTGAAGTCCTGGCGAGAGCGCCGACGTAAGGAGCTGCTGGCCCACAAGGAGTACTTGTAGGGAAGGGTCGTTAGGTCGTAGGGTCGTAGGGTCGTAGGGGAAGAGCCGAGGAGGGTGCGGGGTTGGGAACCGGCCGGGGGTGATGCCCGGCGGCGGTCCGCCCGGCGGTGAATCGCCGGGCTCCGAGGCGCAATCCCGCTGAACCGGGGTTCTGAACCACAGGTGCACCTTGGGGTCCGACCACCGTACCAGTACGGACCATGGATAGGACGCTCAGGCGCACCTTTGGGTCAGAACCCTCCTTCTAGGAGGATTGAGCCCCTGAGCCCGGCGATTCACCGCCGGGCTCAGGGCCGCCGGGAATCACCCCCTGGCGTGTCTACCACAGTGCACCCTCTGAGGCCGTTCCCCTGCGACCTTACGACCCTACGTCCCTACGACCCTGCCCCAACGACCCAACGACCCGCATTCAAGGAGGTGGTGGTTGGTTTGGATTTGGGTGGCTGCTTGTGTGCTGCTGGCGGGTGTCTCCGCCGAGGCTGCGGACTGGGTGCGGCCGAAGAACAAGACGGACAGACCGGTGTGGGGGATTCGTGGACACCTCCACTTCTCGCTGTGGCCGACTCCGGTTGGCGGGGGAGGCGGTACCGGCGGTCCGAGGGGGCTGATACAGATCGGCTATCCCACGCTGAACGGTGGCCGCGACCCCGGGCTGGTGAACTATATCGCGGTGGAACCGGTCACCGATCGCGAGCCCAAGGGCTACAGCGAGCTCGAGATGAGCGAGCTCGACCATGTGCCGGGCAAGCGTTTCTGGGTCTCCCGGCGCTCGGGCGCTCCCCGCGACCCCGCGAAGGAGTGGGACTCCGGCACCCTGACGCATCCGGATCCCATGTACTCAGAGGTGGAGCAGCTCACGGTCACCCTTCGCATGGAGCGCTTCGCGAACGGGGCGCACCCGTACCTGCGCGTCTCCCTCCGCTCGGATCGCCCGGATGAGCTGGAGCTTCGGACCTTCGCCGAGGACGACAGCGCGACGATGCGTGAGTGCATCCTGACGGCCACCATGGGCAACTTCGAGCGCTTACGCCTCCTCTACCTGAAGGATGAGGTGGTGGACTGCCGCAAGCTGTTCCCCGGCTACGAAGGCACCGGCTTCACGGGCGACGGCCTCTTCCCCCTGGACCGGCTTGCCCGAGACTCCCGGGGCGACGTGGTGGTCGCCTTGGAGACGGATGAGTCGGACCCGGCCGCGTCGGAGCCTTTCCCCAGCAGCCTGAGCTGGCGGTGGCGGGGCCCCAAGCTGACCCAGTACTGGCGCAAGCCCGAGGCCGACGTGAAGCGCGGCCTCAGCTTCCGAGTGAACGCCCGGCGCGTCTACTGGATGTCCCGCCAGCCCCTCCCCGGCGGCCTCGCCTACGAGAACGCCGAGTTCCGAGAGCCCTACCGCAAGGGCAGCCGGAGTGTCTTCGGTGTCACCCGGCTAAGGGAGGAGGAGGTGAGGAGGCGCGTGCCAGGCGGCGCCGTGGATGTTATTCACGGCTGACGTAGAGGCGCCCCTCCGGGGCTGAATCGGTCTGTAGGCTGATCGGGTCGGGGCGCCACAGACTGACTGCTGGGAGCCCCGGAGGGGCGCTTCTGTGTCAGCCGTGGGTAACACCCACGGCGCCGCCTGGCGGGTACCTCTTCAAGCAGGCGGTACCTTTCGAGGCCCTTTCACCCCCTCACCCACTCACCCTCTCACCCACTCATTTCTGGGCGCGGTGCATCAGGGGCAGAAACTCGTCCTGCACGAACTGCTCGAGGGGAGTGGGGGTGGTGTTGTGCTCGGAGCGCTCTTCGAGGGGTCGCATATGGCCGCTGTTGAGGGCGTCCGCCATCTCCAGGATCAGGTCGGCCATGTTGGCGGACATGCCCATCCCCGTGAGAGCTGCGCGGACCTGATCGGGCGGAAGCTGGGTGTACCCAAGATCCGGACGCCCAATAGCTTGGCCGATGATGTGCGCTGCCTCCGTCATGCTGAGGTCGCGCTCTCCCAGCAGCTCCCGCGTGCTGAAGCCTGTGAAGTGCAGCCCCAGCAGCGCCTGCCCGGCCGCCACGCCGATATCATGCGTGGCGATCAGAGGCAGCTTCACATCCGGCGCCACAGGCCCGGCGGTGGCTCCCATGGATTGGATGATCTGTGCTTGGGAGAGCAGGTTCTCCATGAAGTAGCCAGGTCGGAGGCAGAGGGCATTGAGGCCCTGCACAGCGGCTAGTCGCTGCTCCAGGCCATGGAGACCGACCACGGGGCCCGTGCCGGAGGTCTTGTCTGCCCCCACGCTACTGAGGACCACCACGTGTCCGACCCCCTCCTGCCGGAGGGCATCCGTGACCGTCTCGGCGACCTGGTTCTGGAAGGCACGGAAGTCGTCCGTGCCCATGGTTGGCGGGATCATGACGTAGGCTGCCCGGGCGCCACTGAACAGCTTTCGGAGCGCCGAGGGGTCCGTCATTTCGCCGACGATGGGCTCCGCGCCGGCCTCGACAAGCGGCTGGAGCCGCTCCGGGCTGCGCCCAAAGGCCCGCACCTGGTGCTTCTGCTCCAGCAGAAGGTGAACCACCTGGCTGCCTGTATGGCCGGTGGCTCCCGTGATGGCATACACTATGGCACCTCCATCCCAGCTCGAAGTAAGGGGCCGCGAGAGGCAGCCCTCCGAACGGAAGATGCCACGGAGTGACAGGGCGAGACAAGGTCCGGGGGGCGGGCGCGCGAGTCGTGCCGCTAATCCACAGCGCCAGGAGCCGCCATGCCTACGACTGCCTCACCACAGAGGCACAGAGGGCACAGAGGGGCACAGAGAAGGGAAGCGCCGCGTCGGCGACTGAAATAGCGATAGATCGAGCGGCGCCCGGCAAGAGGCAGTTGGGGCGCAGGCGTCCCGCCTGCGCGGCGGTGGCGCATGCACTCGTCTGAGCGTGGCCACCGAGGCGAAGCCTTGTGGCGCGGGCGCCCCGTCAGCGACTGGGCTGGGGGCCATCGGCATCCCGCCGCTCAGCCCACCGACTACCCCCAGGGGCGTCTGCTACGCCTTGGCAGGGCGGAAGACGTCTTTCACGGCCTCAAGGTACTGGGTGCCGGTCACGGTGTCGGGGAGAAGGTAGCTGCCCTCCGTCCACTCGTTCCAGGCGTTGAGCGTCACCATCCGGTTTGGGCGGTCTTCGCGTTCCAGGAAGGAGCGGGCTCGAAGCAGGGCGGCTTTGAAGGCGGCGGGCGTGTTGCCTTCGAGGACAGAGGTGAAGGGGTAGCCGCGCGCCTCGAAGCGGTCCGTCTGAACGGTACGCGGGCTGGAGTCCCAGCCCATGCTGACGTTGGGGTGGTAGATGACGGGGAAGCGGCTCTTCTGCTCCTCCCACACCTCGGCGTTGCGGACAGCCGCCTTCTCGTAGCTGCCCTTGGGGAAGCCGGTGCTGTTGGGGTCATAGTGGTGGACCCAGGCGTAGGAGCCCACGCTGCTGAAGCCCAGCTCCCGCACCACCTGCGCCGGGTCCTTGACCTTCACCTCGCTGGGCAGCACGCTGAAGCCCCAGACGACGGCGTTGAGGTGGACCCCCGGGAAGCCCGCCGCCTTCGCCCGAGCCCGGAAGCCGTCCAGTGCGCGGCGGGTGCCGTCCAGCCCTCCGAGCCCCTTCATCAGCGTGCCGATCTCGTAGATGGAGAAGAAGGGCTCGCCACCGAAGGTGAGGTGGTTCGCCTGGGTGAAGTAGCGGCGGATCACGGTGTCCGTGAGGCGCTCGAAGCCCTGCGCGTCCACGCCGCCCGAGGCCAGCATCTGGGGCTGGTTGATAAAGTTGGCAGGATGAAGGTTGAGCCAGTCATGGTTGGCCCACATCAGGGCGAACTTCATCCGCGGCCGGTTGGGCGCGCGCAGGAAGCCGTCCTCCAGGCCGCCCTGCAGGTAGGGCTTCCCGTCGTACCAGTACCAATCGTAGAGGAAGGTGGTAAGACCGTGGTCGGCAGCGAGGTCGATCCCCTTGGCCGCCCACTGAGGGTCCGCCTCGTCGAAGTAGCCCCAAGCCGGTTGGATGGGCTGCCGATGGCCGGAGTAGCGCGGCCGGGCGGCCTTCACCAGGTCCCACTCCGTCCAGCCCTTGCCGTGCCAGGCGTCGTTGCGCGGATCCGGGTGGTAGTTGGGGAAGTAGTAGGCCGCGACCTCCACCGGTGGATTGTCCATTCGTGTCTCCCCCCTCGCGCCAGACGGCAGCACGGCCGCCGCCGCGGCGGCACCCAGCGTCTCCAGGCATCTCCTACGAGTGATCGGTTTGGTCACAGTTCCATTGTCCTGCGGCTGTCGCGCCGCACTGGGAATTGGCGTTGGCGAATCACTTGTGAGAGTGGGGGCTATGCCGCCAGTTGGGCATCCCCCGGGCTGAAGCCACGGGGCGACAGTTCGCTGAAGCGTGCTGAAGCGCGCTGCAGACCCATCGCAGGCCCAGGGTCGCCCCGTGAGATCGCTCTGGGGCTGTTAGTCGGCTTAAGCCGGCTTCTGCCAACTGTAGCCCCGTGGCTTCAGCCCGGGGGTGCTAGGCAGGTGGTACAGCCCCCACACTCGCAAGCGATTCGCCAACGCAAACCTTCAGTGCGGCGCGACAAGGGCGCGTGAGGGACCGGGGGCTACACCACGCTCTTCCACTTCGGAGGGGCGCCTGCCTCAAGGCAGAGGACCTGCTTCTGGAGGTAGAGGGTGTCGGCGCGGCACCAGGGCAGGTCTAGGTAGCGCCAAAGCTTGGCCGCCGGCTCATTCAGGATGAGGGCGCGGGCTTGCAGGATCTCTTGAGACATCGTGGGCAGGGAGTAGGGGCTCTCGTTGCGCCATAGGAGCTCCACCATCCAGGCCATCCACCAGGTCGGGCGGTGGTAGTCGACGTAAACCCGCACCAGCTCCCGGTTGATGGGCCCGGCGTAGCGGGCGCAGAGACGGCCGACCTCCGGCGTGAGGTGACGCCAGCGGGAGAAGATGCCCCGCTGGACGGGCACCTGGTAGATGAGACCGCCACGGGTGTGCGCCAGTTCGTAGGCGACACGCTCCCGCATCGCCTGCCGGGCGGCTGCAAGACCTCCGTTCACCGCTTCCGTATCGCCGACCTGGCGCGCCAGGCGGCAGTAGGCGATCAGCCCCGCCACGTGACCGTTGCGGCAGTCCTCCGCCATCGGGTTGGGCGCGCGATCCAGGAGCCCCCGCAGGCCCTCCCAGTTCTGACGCACGCGCGACCAGTCCCCGGTGACGTGGGCCCACAGCCAGAGGGGATAGAGGCGGGCCAGCGGAGTACGGGTGATGTCGTCCGCCAGGCGCAGGAGGCTTGAGGGGGCGGCGTCGTAGGCGGAGCGGATCCGGCCCTCGTCTGGGTCGTAGAGCTCGGCGCCGGTGAGCCCGCTGAGTGGGCGGCCAGTGGCGGATTGGGCGGTCACGTACTCCCGAAGAGCCCCCTGAAGCGCGGCGGGCAGGTACGGATACGCCCTGGCCAGCGTGTAGAGCGTGTCCGTGGGCTCCGCGAAGAAGCGGTAGGCTTCCTCGGGGTGCTTGCCGGCGGGGAAGAGGAGGGGCCGCCACTGGGTGCCGATGAGCTCCCGCACCCCGCGTTCCAGGCGGGCCATCGCCGGCTTGGCTCCAGCGCCCAGGGCGACTGGCAGCCGGGCCTGCCACACCAGGGCCTCGAGGTCGGCGTCCGGGATGGCGCGGGAGGCCGCCTCGGCCTTCTCGATCAACGGCGCATGTCGAGTGCCGGGCACCGGTGATGGCAGCTGGCCCAGGCTGTCCGAGAGGCGGGGGGAGTCCAGGGTGTCCCAGTCCCAAGGGCGGGCCAGGACGCGCTTCCACTCCTGCGGTGTCAGGCGCTCCGTGGGCGGCTTCGCCTCGGAATCGGCGCTGCCGGCGCTCCGGTACGCCATGACCGCCGCGCCGCAGTTAATCTCGTGGGTGGGCAGGTAGTAGAACTGGTCGCCATCCACGGAGACCGGCACATCAATAACGGAACCGCCTCCGTAGACGGCGGTGCCGCGCAGCAGCCACTCCTTGCCGGGAGGCAATCCCTGGCCGCGCAGCAGACGGGCCCACAGCGCCAGTGGCTCGCCCTTGGCCGGCTCATGGACGTTGCGGGCGTAGGGGGCGCTGGAGCCCTGCAGGGTGTCCAGCTCCAGGCCGTTCACGTTGTCCTGGTGGGTGTTCAGCAGCGTGTCTCCGGCCGCCGTGAGCTGGCACATCTCATCGTGGACCAACAGCAGGCTGTCGTACCAGCCGTAGGTGCGGCTCTGGTCCATGATCGGCTGGATGTCGCCGGTAGCGGTGTCCAGGTAGCCCACGTTGAGGAAGGGCGAGTAGTGCTCGTACCGGCTTCTGAGCAGGGCCTGGTACTTCACGATGACCTTGCCGCGATGGGTCACCAGGGCCGGAGCGCCGGTGCCGTTCATGCTCTCCGCGTAGACGATAGGCGCCACGTAGCGGCGCCGGCCGGTGGAGGGGTCCAGCACGAAGAAGGTCTGGTAGGTGGGCTCCTCGGTCAGCTTCCGGCGCAGCACCTCAAGCTGGCGCTGGTAGGTCTCCGGCTTGGCCATTAGTTCGAAGTTGGCCTCGCGCAGTCGGTCGTTCTCCTCCTTGGGATGCCGCCAGCTCGCGAAGTCGCCGAAGACCTCCTTCACCATGTCCAGCAGCACGGGGTCGAAGCCGTTGAGGGTGATGCCGGGCGCGGTGGTGATGAGCACGGAGCCATCTGGCGCGATGACCGGGTGGTATCCGCGGAAGGTGACGCCGGGCAGCTTCTCGCCCTGCCACAGCCGATCGCCGGTGCGGCAGTCGAAGGCGTAGACGCGCATATCCTCGCAGCCCAGGTAGACGCGGCCGGCCAGGGTGTCGACCGCCGGGCTGGAGAGGAGAGGACCGCCCGTGGGTGACTTCCAGCGCCGCTTGCCGGTCGGCAGATCCCAGGCGTAGAGGAAGCCATCACGGCTGCCGGCGTAGCCCACGCCCTTCCAGGCCACGGGGGAGTTCCAGACGGCGGCGCCCGTGCGGACCTTGTAGGCGAGGGTCCCCTTGTCGGCGCGCACGGCGTAGACGTGGCCGTCCGCGCAGCCGATGAGCACCAGGCCACCGGCCACACAGGCGGTGTGCAGGATAGGGCCGGCAGCGTGGTAGGTCCACAGATCGCGCCCGGTCACACGGTCGAGGGCGTGGAGCACGCCGGCCAGGGTGCCCACGTAGACACGCCCCTCGGCGGCAACGGGCTGTACGCCGGAGAGGATGCCTTCGTCGGGGAAGACGCGGTACCAGGCACGCCGGAAGGGCGGCCTGATCGCCGTAGTCGTCGCCCCACTGCGGCCCGGATCATGTCCCAGCATCGGCCACGGCGGCGGGGTGAGCACGCCCGGAGCCGCCTGAGCCGCACCCAGGCCCGCGGCGCCCGGTGACTGGCGGCCCCGCTCAGCCGCCTCCGCCTCCTCCAGCGCCGCCAGCAGTGCCGGCCCCCACAGCCCGGCCATCCCCAGGCGGAGGACGTCTCGGCGGGTGAAGGGTTGGGGGTTGGAGGGCATGTGGCTTACTCCCTAGTGGATGGGGTGGTTCACCGCCCGGCAGTACGCCCGGCGGTGAACCGCCAGGCTGCTGGCCGCGCGGATAGAGCGTGGGTCCAGATTCACGTTGGCAGAGCTTGTTCGCTGAAGGCGCCCATTCGCCCGGCGGTGAATCGCCGGGCTCCGAGGCTCAATCCCGGTGAACCGGGGTTCTGAACCCAAGGCGCTCCTGGATGCACGGGCCTGTCCAGCAGGTCATGGGTCTGCATCGCGCGACGGTTCATCATCGCGCGGAGTTGCGATGTCCACAGGAGCATCAGGTGCCGCTGGAGCACTTTCCATGGCAGCAGACAGCGCCCCCCTGGTGTGGTGTTCCTTCTGGTGGACCACGTACTCAACCACGCGTGGCAACTGGCTCTTCGAGAAGGTGAGAACGCCGTAGCCCGCCTGCCATCTGAAGACCACCCCGGGCCCGGAGTGGCTCATGTAGTGGGACGAGGCTTCTTTGATCTGCTCCACACATCGGGCCACGGCCAACTGGGGAGGGATCGAGCATACCAGATGCACGTGGTCAGCCATGCCACCCACCGCATGCACGGCCACCCCAAGGGCATCGCACTTGCCGCGCAGGCAGCTGTAGAGGTCAGGCTGGACCTCCGGACCGATCATCTCCTGCCGCCCCTTGGTGGCCCAGATCAGGTGGTAGTACGTCTGCGCGTAGGCATCTCCCATCGGCATCCCTTCCTCCCTGCGCCGCGCTCTGGAGTCCTTCACCGAGCGCGAGGCCACCCGGCGGCACCCTGGGTCCAGAACCCCGCTTCAGCGGGATTGAGCCCCGGAGCCCGGCGATTCACCGCCGGGCGGATGGGCTTGTGCCTACCGCGCCGTCCGCCTCTACCCCTTCACGGCCCCGAGTTGGATGCCTTTGACCAGGAACTTCTGGGTCGTCACGAAGAGGATGACCAGCGGGATGATGTTCATGACGCTGGCGGCCATGATCAGGTTTGTCTGGCGGCCGTAGATGGTGTCGAAGAAGAGCATCCCGATGGGTAGGGTACGCAGGTGCTCGCTCTTGATGAGGACCAGCGGCCAGAAGAAGCTGCCGTAGGTGCCCATGAAGGTGAAGATGCAGAGGGTGATCACGCCCGGCCGCGCCATCGGCAGGATCACGTCCCAGAAGATGGTCCAATGGCTGGCGCCGTCCAGAGCGGCGGCCTCATCGAGGGCCGGCGGAATGGTGAGCATGAACTGCCGCATCAGGAAGACGCCGAAGGCGCTGAAGGCGGCCGGCACGATGAGCCCCTGGTAGGAGTCCAGCAGGTGCAGCTTCACCATGAGGGCGTAGTTGGGGATCATCGTCACCACACCGGGGATCATCAGCGTTGCCAGGTAGAGGCGGAATACCCCGTCGCGGCCCGGCCACTTCATACGCGCGAAGGCGTAGCCGGCCATCGCGCTGGTAACGCACTGAAGAAAGGTCACCCACGCGGCCACGAAGACGCTGTTGAAGTAGTACCGGGCGAAGGGCACCTGCTGGAACACGCGCAGGTAGTTTTCCGGGTGCCAGCGGGTGGGGAAGGGGTTGAGGGACTCCATCTCCTCGATGGGCTTGAAGCTGGACAGCACCATCCAGAGGAAGGGCGCCAGCATCCCCATCGCCAGCACGATCAGCACCAGGTGGCTGACGGTGAACCTGCCTCGCCGGAACCACCACGCCCCCAGGCCGCCGCCACCGCGCGACCCAACACTCTCCCTGGAATCCACCAAGAGCGGTACTCCTCAGCACCAGACAGCCACCATACAGCGGTTCTTCGGTCCCTTGGTTGAAGGGACGCAAGAGACCAAAGAGACCCGAGGGACCCAAGGACAGCTGTGTGGGGGCGTTTCGCCTGAGCCCCTTCAACCACCACCCTCTTCCCCCACTTGTGGGCTCCAACCTGCATGGGCTGGGTTCCCCCACCCAGGAGAGGGAGCAGGGGAACGCCGGACGAATAGCTCTTCGGCTGCCTGGGCGCTGGTCATGGCAATCCCGCGTCTATCCGTGGTGCAGCTAGGGTGGGAGGTCTGGTTGGGCGCTCGGTGGTGGTTGGTGGCGGCACTGGTTTTGAGCCTGTGCCGGGTGTCTTGGGCGGCCGCGCCGCTCCCCGGATCCGGGGACCTGGACGGCAACGGCAAGGTGGACATCCGAGACGCCGTGTGGGCCCTCAGGTTGGTGGTGGGTCTGCCGGCCTCGGGCGTGGCAAACGTGCTCGCGGGGGACCTGAACGGCGACGGGCGGGTGTCCATCGCGGACGCTGTGAACCTGGTGCGCATCGCCGCCGGACTGCTCCCTCCGCCCACCCTCGGCACCGATCCCGTGGGGCCCCCGCACGTCTTCACCCCGGTGCGAGTGAGCTTGCCCCCGGGGATGGCCGCGACCGGGCTCTCGGTGCTCACGACGCTGGGAGCCGGAGCCGTGGCCCCGGACGGCAGCGCCATCGTCCTAACCCACGGGGGGGAGTCGGAGCTGGGCTTCGTGCGGGGGCCGGCCGGGCAGCCGGTACTGATGGGCTGGCTGGGCGAGGGCAGTGCCCAGATCAGCGCCCGCAGCACGGCGGAAGCCCTGGTCTTCGCCGCCTCCGGATCCTTCCTGCTGCCGTGGGAGTCGCGACTCAAGGCGATGGAGCTGCTCCGCGGGGCGCCGGAGCTGGACGCGCTGGCCCAGGCGCTGTCGGCCAGCCTCGCGGTCAACGCCAACAGCCTCGCGGAGCCCACCCCGGCGGTGTTCGACGCCCTGATCGGAGCGCTCGCGGTCCTGGGGTTCGGCCCGAGGCAGGCTTTCGCCCGCTCTCGGCTTCGGGGGGTGCGCTACGACCCGCTGGAGGAGCAGAGCGGCATCAGCCTGGACCTGCCCGGCGTCCAGGACGTCGCGCTCCGCAACCGCTACCGCCGCGCCGCCTACGCCTGGGTGGAGCGCGACTCCTACCAGGGCTCGGACCACCTCTGGCACGAGAGCCCCGCCAAGATCGCGGAGATCGAGGTCCCGGCCACGGTTCGCCTTAGCTCCGTCATCGGCACCTTTCTGGATATCGTTAAGGGCAAGTACGCCTACGCGGACCAGGTCACGGAGCCCGTCTCCATCCCCCTCTATCCGCCCGACGCCCTGTTGACCCGGTACAAGGTGAGCGTGGTCGGCTTCGGCGACACCGTTGGTGACTTCGGGATGCTTACCGCGGAGCAGCGGGACAAGCAGTCGGAAGTCGCGCTCCTCTGGTACACGCAGGACGTGTTCCTCCCAGTCCTGATGAACAACCTCATCCCCTCGCTGAAGCTGGACACCGAGCAGCGCTTCCTCACCTCCAACGATGTCCTCAAGGACTACGTGAAGGTGATGACCAGCTCCATCCCCTCCATCAAGACCAAGGTGGACAAGGGCGACATGAGCGGAGCCTTCGCGGAGGCCTGGACCGGGCTCTCCTCCTCCATGGCGTTCAGGAAGGCGACGCTGAACCTGGTGATGGACTCCATCGAGCTGGCAAGCCCGCGCGGCGCCGAGGCGGGGGCCGATGCCCTGAGCATCGCCAAGCAGGTCCTCAATGCCATCAGCATCGCCGATAAGTTGCTCCAGGCTTACGATTGGCTGTCCATCCTCAGCATCTGGCTCCAGGACGGCGCGGACATGGGCAACCAGTGGACCGTGGACGTCACGCGCGCCAAGGTCACCCTCACCCCCGCCGACGTGAAGCTGCCCGCCTACCAGACCGCGCTGCTGACCGCCGCCGTGGCGGAGGCCGGCGGGAGCGCGGCCTCCATCGAGTACCGCTGGAGCGCCACCGGCACGGGCGGCACCCTTACCGACGGCATCCACTCCGGCACCAGCTTCACCTCCTCCAAGGAGTGGGCGCAGTACATCGCGGAGAAGGGCGTGGCGGCGGAAGACGAGGTGATCGTGGAGGCCTTCCTGGTGACGGGCCAGGACCGGACCTCGCTGGGGCTAGCGAAGTCAAGAATCCACGTCTCGGAGGCTGTCGCGGACCTGAGCCCGGCCGTCTCGAACCTGATGCCCGGCGACACCGTGGCCCTCACCGCCACGCTGAAGATCCCGAACCCGGGCGGAACGCTGGCCTATCGCTGGACCAACCCCGGCGCTGCCGGCCACCTGCTGGACGCGAAGGGTGCCGCCGCCGACAGCCAGGAGACCACCACCCCCACCCTCACCTACAAGGCCTCCACCGGCGGCGCCAGCGACCTCGTTACAGGGGAGATCCTCAGCGTCGGCGGCGACGTGTGGACGTCTCTGGGCACCGCCACGGCGCTGGTGAAGGTCAGCGATGGCACACAGGCGGCCGAACGCAGGGTCTACTTCTCGGATACCTGGAGCGGCGGCGAGCTCAAGAAGATCGTGATGGGCGTCGCCTTCGTATGGAAGGCCCTTCCCGGCAAGAAGGTGGGGGGCTGGACGCTGACCCTCCACACGGACGGCGCCATGCACTACCCCACCGCCGACGATCCCTTCCGGATCTTCTGGTCGAACTGGCAGAATGGGAAGGTCATCGAGGTAAAGGGCACAACCGAGAGCATGAACGCCCGCCTGGGCTTGGGGCCGGAGTATGTCAGCTACGGCCTGGAGGGTGGCACCCTAACCCGCGCCAGTCCGGACCCCAGTGAGACGGACGACAAGACGGTGGCGCGATGGAGGTCCTACAACCAGACGCAAGACGCCTGGACGGCGGGCTGGACGGCGGAGGTGAAGCCGAAGGGGTGAGGGGAGGGTCGTTGGGTCGTAAGGTCGTAGGGTCGTTGGGGAGGGGCCTCAGAGGGTGGGGGTCGGTGGAGCGGGCGTCGGTATGGGCCCAGAGGCCGTCCGCCCGGCGGTGAATCGCCGGGCTCCGGGGCTCAATCCCGCTGAAGCGGGGTTCTGGACCCTGGGTGCCGCCGAGCGGCCGTTCCGACCGGCAGATGCGGTAGCAGTCAACAGTAGCGTGGCATTGGGGCAGTTCTGGGGAGAGGGCGATGGGAGATACCTACGCGCGGATCTACTACCACCTGGTCTGGGCCACCAAGGGGCGACAGGAGATGATCGGTCCGGAGGTCCAGCCTGACCTCTACAGCTACCTGCGCGGCAAGTGCGATGCCCTTGGGGTGGCCGTGTATGCGGTGGGCGGAATGGCGGATCACGTGCATCTGGTATGCTCGATCCCTCCCCAGTTGGCCGTGGCCCGGTGCGTGGAGCAACTCAAAGGGGCTTCGTCACACTACATGAGCCACTCCAAGGACGGGGTGTTGTTCAGTTGGCAAACGGGTTACGGTGTCCTCACCTTTTCAAAGACCGAGTTGCCGCGCGTGGTCAGGTACGTAGTCAACCAGAAGGAGCATCACACTGCGGGGGCTCTGTCGTCTGCCATGGAGAGTAGCCGAGCGGCACCCATGGCCTCTGAGAGCATCGCCCCTCCGCCCAGCGCCGGGCCGCCGGGCGGTTCAGACCCATGACTTGCCTGTAAGCCCCAGCATTCGGCAGCGCCTTGGGCCCAGAACCCCGCTTCAGCGGGATTGAGCCCCGGAGCCCGGCGATTCACCGCCGGGCGGCCGTCCTCCGGGCACATCCCGACGCCCGCTCTACAGCGCGGCACCCTCTGAGGCCCCTCCCCAACGACCCAACGACCCTACGACCCGCCCCTCAGTAGTTCAGCTCCTTGCTGCCGAACTTCCAGTTGATGAGGGTTACCGCGAAGATGACGGCGAAGAGGACCCAGCTCACGGCGGAGGCGTAGCCGATCTGGAACTCCTCGAAGGCCTTCGTGTAGATGTAGTAGGCCAGCGTGGTCGTGGTGCCGGCCGGGCCGCCCTGGGTCATCACGCGGGCCTGCTCGAAGCCGCCCTGCAGGCCGCCGATCATGCTCATCACCACGATGAAGAAGGTCGTCGGCGCGAGCTGCGGCCAGGTTACGTGCCGGAAGACCGCCCACTTCCCCGCTCCGTCCAGCTCCGCCGCCTCCACCAGCTCCAGCGGGATGTTGCTGAGGCCCGCCAGGTACAGCAGCATGTTGTTGCCGCCGATGGCCGTCCACACGCCCATGAAGATGATTGCGTCGCGGGCTCCCAGGCCCCACTGTTGGGCGGTGAAGCCCAGGTGCTCCGGGTGCAGGCCGACCAGGTTTCGCGTGCTCTGCAGCCACTGCGGGGGCGTGACCGGGTGCCCCAGCAGGGCGCTTACGTGGAAGGTGCGGAAGGCCCACTCGAGGGTCGCGTTGATGGGTCCGAAGTCCGGGTTGTAGAGCGCCTTCCACAGGATCATCAGCGCCACGCCCGCGGTGAAGCTGGGGAGGTAGAA
>DASXUI010000461.1:0-3991 GCA_036504955.1 Armatimonadota bacterium | reverse complement strand
GATCTCGGTGATCTGGAGAAGGCGATAGTACGGTCGGTCCGCGCTCAGCTTCGACGGTCGCTCATGGCTCGGACCCACTACAGCCGGTCGCTGTTTGCTCCTTCTTGAGCTCAAACCTGCTTATGTTAACGCCTATGGGGTAGCAACCACGGCGCTTGAGCGCATCCCCCCTACAGCCCCGCCACCTTCTTCAGCACCAGGATGGCGTCGCGGACGTCCAGCTTGCCGTCGGCGTTGGCATCGGCGGCGGAGCGTTGGGCCGCGGTGGGGGTGATGAAGCCGCCTACGTAGCGCAGGATCGCCAGGGCGTCCTTGATGCTCAGCTTGCCGTCCGCGTCGGTGTCGCCGGGCAGCGCGGCGGGGGGAGCATTGCCGCCCAGACGCGGAGCGAGGTCGGTGTTCTGCGCGAAGTCCCCCAGGCGCGCGGAGGCCGTCCAGGTGGGGGAGGAGCTTCGGCCATCCTGGGTGAAGGCGACGGACGTTCCATCAGCCACGTTGATCAGGCGAAGGTCCGTGTTCTTCACGTTGTCGCGGGTGTAGGTCACCGCGATCTGTCGGCGGTCCGGCGACCAGGCCGGCCGACCCAGCACACCTTCTCCGCCGGCGATGTTGCAGCGGACAAGCGGCCACTCCGCCCCGGTGCCCACGTCCTTGATCCACAGGTCTCCCATGGCTCCGGCCAGCAGGCTTCGGATGAGGTCCGAGAGCTTCGTGCTATTGGGGGGAGTGGGCGCGGCCTGGAGCATGTCGCGGCGGATGAAGGCCACGTAGGATCCATCCGGCGACCACGCGGGGCTGTAGTCGTTGTATCCGGTCCCGAGGGTTGTTAGCTCACTCCAGTAGGCGGTAACCGCCTTCGCCTGGCTGCTAAAGGTCGCCATCTCCGTCACGAAGAGGCCGCCCACCTTCTCGGAGTAGCCGATGGTGCGCGCCGTGACGGGTGAGGTGTCCAGCATATCCACCTTCCCGTTGACTGTGGGGCTGGACAGGGCCACCGGCTCCGGCGCGGCGCCGGCCAGGTAGGCGTCTGCCACCGCCTCACCGGAGTGCGAGTAGACGCCGCTCTTCGCCACGTAGATGAGCCTCTGGGCATCCACCCAGGTCGGGTTGGTGGCGGACGTCCACCCGTAGAGCGTCTCGATGGGATTCGGCCGCGTTACCTGCCCCGCCGTGATGTGGATGGGCACCCCAGCGTTGGCGGTCCCAATGGAAACCCTCACGATCCGCTTCGTGGGAGGTGTGTTGTCGTCCGGGTTCCGGGCGACCACCTGCTGGTCCTCCTGGCAGATCTGGGCGGTGTACCAGGCGTGGAGCCAGTAGTCCCCCTCCGGCAGGTTGCTGAAGCTAAAGAGGTAGGGGCCGTTCTCGCCCCGGGCGACCGCCTCGGAGGTCGCGATGGCCACCTTACCGGTACCGACCAGGGTGACCCATATGCCCTTCGGAGGCATTGGCTGATGGGTCTTGAAGTCCAGGACCATATCGAGGCAGCGCTGGAGGTCGCCCTCCTGGGTCTCCGCCACTTGGGGAAACTCCGCCGGCAGGATGGACCCCTCCAAGGCGCCCACTCCGCCGCCGGTGAGGATTGGGGGCTTGCCGCCATGGGGAGTCACCTGAGTCACGCGACCTAGGCGATCGAGGGTGTAGATGTTCACGCTCGGCGAGGTGTCCGCGAGCGCCCCGAAGGCAAGCCGGGAGCCATCCGGCGACCAGGTTGGTTGGTTGATGTAGCTGTCCGCGGTAGAGAGGGTGCCCAGCACCTGCGTTGCCGCGCCATCGCTGACCACCAAGGAGGTCACAGTGTCGTCGGCGTTGGACTTCAGGTAAGCCATGACGCCGCCGGCGAAGCCGGGGGCCGCCGCCTTGGGCAGCGGGGCCGCAGCCGCCCAGCCGGTTCGTGGCGCCAGTTCAACGGCGACCTGACCGTAGAGCAGGCCGCTGGTCCAGGGCGTCATGTAGCCCACGGTGAGGGTGTGCTTGCCGGCGTTGGCGGGCCAGAGGAAGAAGGGGATGAAGTCCAGCGGCACGGTGAAGCTGCCCGCCGCGTCCGTGGTGGGGTGGATTCCGGTGATGTTGCCCGCGGGGCAGGACTGGGTGCTTTTGTCCGCGTCCCACCAGAGCATGACGGGGCTGTAGGCCATGAAGCCGGTGCCCCGAATGGTCATCCCCTGGTCGATGGGAGCGGGATTGGGGGTGATGGTGACCGACTGGCAGGAGGCCCACGGGGCCAGGGCCAGGCAGGCCACTAGGGACAGGATCAGGGTCCGGTACATCGGCGGTCTCCATGGCAGCTAGTGCGCGTAGTCCGCGTCGGGCTCGTGGGCCCGAGCTGGCCGCGAGATCCTCGGCGGGGGGGGGAGCGGTTTGGGTCGGCAGCCTGCTCCAGAGGCGAAGGGTAGGCAGCCTGCTGTAGCCACAGTTCGCCGTTGCTCCTCGCATGCCTGCCTGTCCGCGGGTGAAGGGTGAGCCCATCCTGGGTGTCTAACTCAGGTGGGCGTAGACGGCGAGCGACCCCATTCACGTCGGCGGCGCTCTCTGTGCCGGCGGCACACTGGCGGCCGGTGTTGGGGGGTGCGGTGAAGCTCGCGCTCGTTTTTGACCAACCCGTTCCGTGAGGCGGCGAACGCCGTAGAAGGAGGCCGTGGTGATGAAGCGTTGGGGGCTTGTGGGGCTGTTGCTGATGGTCGCCGTGGGCCGCGCGCCGGCCGTGGTGGAGATGTCCGCCGCGCTGGACCGACAGGACGCCGCCCTCACCATCTACAACCCGCAGATCACGCTTGTAGAGGAGCGGCGCGTGGTCTCGCTGGCGAAGGGAAGCAACCGTATCAACTTCACCTGGGCGGGGGCGGGCATTGACCCGAGCTCCATCTACATGGAGTCCCTGAAGCCGCAGAGGGTGTGGGAGGTCAGCGACATCGTCTTCCCCAACGCGGGCAACTTGCTGACCTGGGAGGTGGCGAGCAAGGAGTCCTGGTCTGGGGAGGTCCGCATTCTTTACTTCCTGAGCGGCTTCTCCTGGCGATCGGAGTACATCTGCTTCGCGGACACCGACGAGAAGACGCTGGCCCTGAAGAGCAGCGCCAACATCGGCAACCAGAGCGGCGAGACCTTCCGAGACTCCGAGGTGCGCCTAGTGGTGGGCAGCCCGCACCTGCTGAGCGGCGGCCGGGGCATCATGGGCGCCCAGAACGCGGTCGCGGCCGACGCCATCCTAGCAAAGGGTGATGGTGATGGCAGCTTCAGCCGGGAGGGGTTCTCGGAGTACTCCATCTTCAACCTCAAGGGCCGCGCCACGCTGGAGTTGAACCAGAACAAGCAGATCCCCTTGTTGGAGGCGGACAAGGTCGGCATCACCAAGACCTACACCTGGGATCCCCGGAGCTTCGGGAACCAGGTGGCGATGCACTACGAGTTCAAGAACACCCAGGACAACGGACTGGGCGCCGGGCTGCCGGAGGGGCGGGTCCGGGTCTTCCGCCGGACCGAGGGAGGCGGAATGGCCCTGGTGGGGGAGGACATGCTCCCCTTCGTGCCCCGGGGAGAGACCGCCAAGCTCTTCCTTGGCTCCGCCAACAACGTGGTGGTGGAGCGCACGCTGGTGGATTCCCGTCGCGAGAACGTGGTGGAAGCACCGGATAGGTCACGGGTCATCAGCTTCGACCAGATCCTAGACATCAAGATCGTCATTCGCAACCGGAAGGCCGGCGAGGTGGAGCTCCGCCTGTTCGACCCAAGCGCACCCGGCGAGGTGGTCCAATCCAGCCACGAGTACAAGCGCGAAGACGCGAACACACTCAAGTTCGTGGTCAAAGTCCCCTCCGACAAGGAGATCACCATCACCTATCGGCTGAAGCAGAAGGTAATCCAGTAGTAGGGGCGGGTCGTTGGGGAAGGGCCTCGGAGGGTGTTTCTGGGTCCCCTATGTCTCTTTGGTCCCTTACGTCCCTCGGCTGAAGGGACCTAGTCGACGTAAGGGACCTCAGGGACGAAAGCA
>DASXUI010000460.1:0-4386 GCA_036504955.1 Armatimonadota bacterium | reverse complement strand
GCCGTCGCGAAGGGATCGCGACGGCCGACGAGCCGCTTCGCCAGCGCCACCGAGGCCTTCTCCTACGCCAAGGCCGTGCTGGCCGTGGGTCAGAACCTGGACGTACTGACTCAGGTGGAGGTGAAGACCGCCTTCCCGGGGCTTAGGACTGACCTGTTCCGCATGGCGATCGCCAGCCACCTCGTCGAGACGGTGGATCTCCTGCTGGAGGAGCGTCAGCCGAACCCGAGGCTGTTCGACCTCACCCTCTCCGCCCTCTATGTGTCCGAGAAGGGCCGCAACCCGGAGGCGGCGCTGCAGGCCTTCCTGATCCAGGCGGCTCAAGAGCTGGGGTATGGCTCCGAGTGGCACCGCTGCCTGCGCTGCGGCACCCAGGCGTCCGGTGAGGGGATCGGCTACAGCGTATCGCAAGGCGGTGTCGTGTGCAGGGCTTGCCGCCCGGCGGTGAAGGATGCATCCCGTCTGGGTGAAGGCGTGCTGGCCCGGGCAAGACACCTTTCGGGCCTTAGCCTTCCTGACGCGGGAGGGCTCCCCGACGACCCAGGCGCGGCGGGGCCGCTCCACAGGCTCCTGCGCCATCACCTGGAGTCACGAGCAGAGCATCCCCTACGGTCGGCGGAGTTCCTGGAATCCCTTGCGCTGAAGCGCCGCACAGAGGCGCGGGACGCCGCTGAGTGAGCTCCGAGTGCGCGTCGCCCTGCAGCCTTGAGCACCTCCGCCATCGGCCGCGCATCCATGCCGCCGCCCGGACCACCGAGTACCTGTTCCACCAGCTCATCCCCTATCTGGGCAGCAAGCGACGGCTCCTCCCGCTGATCGCCGAAGCGGTCCGGAGCACGGGAGTCACCGACGGCGTCTTCCTGGACGCCTTCGCGGGCAGCGGCGTAGTCTCGCGCTTGGCCAAGACTTTGGGCTTCTCGGTTCTGGCGAACGACTGGGAGCCCTACTGCGGGCCGCTGAATCGTGCCTATGTTGAGGCGGATCGCCCGCCACCCTTCACCGCGTTGGGAGGCATGGAGTCCGTGTACAGCGCGCTCAACGCCATTGAGGGGTGCGACGGGTACCTGGCGACGCACTACTGCCCGCGCAAGGACGACGCCCCCGACCTGGACCGAGAGCGCCTCTTCTTCACCCGCGCCAACGGCCGGCGGCTCGACGCCATGCGGGAGGCGATCGACGAGTGGTGGCGCGGCGGAGCGCTCACCGAGGAGGAGCTGTCCGTTCTTCTGGCGTCGCTGATCTACTCCGCCTGCTACGTGAGCAACACCTCCGGAGTGTTCAAGGCGTTTCACAGAGGCTGGGGCGGCAGCAACGGGACCGCCTTGTACCGTATTATGAGTCCGGTAACCCTCAGCCCGCCAATCCTTCACGCAGGGGTGGCTCCGTGCCGAGCCCATGGGGAGGACGCCCAACGGGTGTTAGCCAGGGAACCAGCATCCATCGTCTACCTGGACCCGCCCTACAACCAGCACCAGTACGGCGCGAACTATCACCTGCTGAACACCCTGGCGCTCTGGGACAAGCCGCCCGTGTGCCCACGCATCGGCACCGGCGCCGGCCGCAACAAGTCCGCCATCCGGCGGGATTGGCGCACCCAGCGACGCTCGGCATTCTGCCACAGAGCGTCGGCGGAGGAAGCGTTCTTCCAGGCGGTGGCAGCCGCACAGGCGACCTGGGTTCTGGTGAGCTACAGCTCCGAGGGGCTGATCCCCCTACCCCGCCTGGAGGCGCTACTGCGGACCTTCGGCGAGGTCAGCCGTGTTGAGCAGGAGTATCGCCGCTACCGCGTGAGCCCTACCCGGCCATCGCCCAAGCCCTACAGCCGCGAGTTCGTGCTGGTGCTGAACAAGGAGGGATAGGCAGGGCCAGGCAACCCACCGCGGAGGCTTGCGGCCCTTCTCAGGAGATCCGGCCCCACTTGCGAGGGCGGCCCGGGCTAACTCCACGGAGCATCTCCACACAACGATGACAGACGCGGCCAGCGACGGCATCCGGCCGCCGACGCTCAGAAAGGCATCGCTACATGGCCCAAGGACCTATGGAGTGCCCAGCCAATCAGATGGACTCGCTCAGAACGCTGGTGAACCGCGTGTTCCGGTCCGACGGCGGGGATATGTTCGCGGAGTACCCCACGGTCTTCGACGCCGAGGCACCCCAGGGAATGCGGGTCGTTGTTGAGGATGGGAAGGTCGTATCGCACGTCGGCGTGTGCGTAAGGGATGCCAGCATCCTGGGCGCCACGGTCCGGACGGCCTCCATCGGCGCGGTCTCCACCTATCGGGAGTACCGGGGCCGCGGCTTCGCGACACAACTCATGGAGGACGCGATCGCCTACGCGCGTGGGGTAGGCGCCCACATCATGCCCATCTCCGGTGGCCGTGGCCTCTACCGCAGGCTGGGGGCCATCAGTCCTGGGCGTTTTCTAAGCAGCAAGGTGCCGGCACATCCGTCCGACTCGGAACTAAGCCTTCGGCGGGCCACCTCAGCCGACGCGCCGGTGCTGGCTTCCCTGTACCAGAGGGAGCCCATCCGCTTCCTGCGCCCTCTGGAGGACTGGCGCAAGCTGCTTAGGGCTGAGATGCTGATGAACCAGAAGTCGGACTGCTGGCTCATCGAGCGCGGCGGCAGGACGGCCGCCTACGCCGCGACTCAGCGTCCGCAGGAGGGCGGCCTACCCCGGGTGCAGGAGTATGCGGGCTGCCGACAGGCACTCTGGGAGGCGCTGGGGCTGTTGGCAGGGCAATACACGGCGAACTCGGTGGCGATGCACCTGGGCCCCGAGGACGCGCAGATGGAGACGCGGGTGAGGTCGCTGGGCCTGGAACCGGGGGTCGGCACCTTTGGGGGCACGCTTCTTGTCCTGGACGTCGCCCGCCTGCTGGAGTGCCTCGTTCCCCTGTGGTCGGAGCGCCACGGGGTCGGGGCTGTTGCCGACTTAGGCCTGACAGCCGACCGTGAGTCGCTCACCTATCAGCATGGCGGCCAGACAGTGACCCTGCGCGGCGAGGAGGTTACCGCAGCGCTCTTCGGTCCCGAGCAGGGTCGCGAGGCCCCAGGCCCGCTACCCGGCCTGGAAGCCCTGCCCCTGCCCTGGTACGGTTACAGCTACGTCTAGGCTGGTGGGCCCCTGGGCTATCGTCTTCCGCTCCGACCCAGAGCCGGGCGGACCCTGCCCTGTTTGGCCTTAACTCGGCCTACCACCTATCATGGTTAAGGGCCCCTCGCGCTGCATCACGGCGGAGCCGGGCCCAAGGCCCCACCCAGCCCTATCTCTGTCTCTGATTTCTACAAAGAATTGGGTCGCCAGGGCCCGTCCGCCAGGTTGAGGAGTGCATGGCACCGATGACGATAGAGTACCCGCGCAGGAAGACCCGTGCCGTTCGGGTGGGCCAGGCCACCATCGGGGGTGGCGCCCCCATCCTTGTCCAGTCCATGATCGTGGAGGAGACGCGCGACGTGCAGGCCTGCGTCGCCTCGATCATCCGCCTCTATGAGGCGGGGTGCGAGCTCGTGCGCGTCACGACGCCATCCCTTCAGGACGCCCACTGCCTGGCGGAGATCAAGCACGAGCTAGACCGCCGGGGTGTGGCCGTGCCGCTGGTGGCCGACGTGCATCACCAGGGCACCAAGATCGCCGAAGAGGTGGCGAAGTACATCGACAAGGTGCGCATCAACCCCGGACTCTTCGTGTTCAAGAAGCGCAGCGCTGGCTACGAGTACACGGCCGAGGAGATTGCGGAGGCCCAAGCGGAGATCGAGCAGCAACTCGTGCCCGTGATCGAGTCCTGCAAGCGCCGCGAGGTCGCCCTGCGCATCGGCGTGAACCACGGATCCCTCTCAGACCGCCTTACCGTTACCTACGGCGATACCCCCGAGGGCATGGTCGAGAGCGCGCTGGAGTTCGTCCGAATCTGCGAGAAGCACGACTACCGGAACCTGGTCATCTCCTTGAAAGCCTCTCGCGTCCCCATCATGGTGCAGGCGAACCGCCTGGCGGTGCAGCGGATGAACGAGGAGGGTATGAACTACCCCCTCCACCTGGGCGTCACCGAGGCCGGCGACGGCGACTACGCGCGGATCAAGTCCACGGCCGGTATTGGCACCCTTCTCTCGGAGGGCATCGGCGACACCATCCGCGTCTCGCTGTCGGAGGACCCGATCAACGAGCTGCCCGTGTGCTACGACATCCTCCAGGCGCTGGGGCTACGGAAGACCAAGGTCGAGTTCGTGGCCTGCCCCTCCTGCGGGCGCACCAAGTTCGACCTAGTGCAGGTGCTCCACAAGGTTAGGGACGCCACCCAGCATCTGGTCGGCCTAGACATCGCCGTGATGGGGTGCATCGTGAACGGCCCTGGCGAGATGGCGGACGCCGACTACGGCTACGTC
>DASXUI010000459.1:0-2039 GCA_036504955.1 Armatimonadota bacterium | reverse complement strand
TTGGCCAATCGTTCGGCCACTTCCTTTAGTGGCACCCCCAGGCCATGGAGCGTGACCGGCACCTCCCACCGCCCGTCCTGGCTGAGTCTTGGGTCTGACACTGCCGGCCCGGCAACCCCAGGGGTTCCCGGTGGGGCCGAGCTAGGTGCAGGGGGCGGGGGAGCAGACTCGGTGGTCGCGCCCGCGTAGCATGTGGTGAGGCAGAGCGCGCCGAGCATTGCTAACCCTACGCCCGCGATCTCCGAACTACGCCACCGGCCAGGGCACCAGCCGAGTGCTGGAACGCCTGCATTCGGCGTTGTGCCTGGCCATGCTCTGCCGGCTACGCGCCGCCAGTTGCGTCGCTCAGCCCAGTGCAGCAACTGCATACTCATCACCCTTTCTGCTTAGGGGGAGGGCCTGGTGAGGATACCAGACCCGCTTCGCATGGGGGAACATGCGGCCCATGCTTAACACGTGCGCGTGTCGGGTGTGCCAGCTACCCAGACCTGGGTGGGCCCTATACCTCCGCCGCTCGGCGCAATGTCCAGCCCTGCCAGCAGCAACCCCTGCCGGCGCAGGCGCCCGGCGCGAGGTGGGTTCTGGTCCCCAGCTGGCTCGAGTCTTGGCTAGCTGAGAAAGAGGGCAAGCGCATCCACCGTGGTTGAACTTACCATGGAGCGCCCAGCCTTGCGCCAACGGCTCTGCTCGGCTCGGGGCTCGGTGGTGCCGCCACGACAAGTGGGCCAGACCGCCCATGGGGGACATTCGGGCGGCTGCCTCAAAGGCAGGGCCGGTGCGCTGTCAGGCTCGATGCCGCAGACGTAGAAGGCCCGATGAATCCGGCCAGCAGAGGCACCGTCCTCTATCTAGGTGGGGCCAAGCCATGAGAGGGCGATCGCTCAACCGGATTATCGAACATGCCACGAACGGCCGTCCGTCGTCACGGGGTCCCTGAGGAAGTACCCACATGGCCCATGATCGGCTTGTGGGTCCTTCCTGTCAGCAGCAGTTCCCTCGTACCAACCAGGATGCCATGGCCAACACGAATGGCGTGGGGGCCCAGGAGGCCGAGACGCCCGCAGCGGAAACGAGCGACGGCCATGCCGATGATCGCTCCGGCAAGCAGGAAGCTCAGAGGGCCGGTTAGGGACGCCATCCCTGCAGGATGGGGGGCTGGCGGGTTGGCCGGTGGCTGACAGAGCAATTGGTCACCGCCAGGCCTTCGGCAGCCTGGCTGCCGCTTGGTCTGCTTGGTACTGGAGCATCGTTAGTGTCTGTCCAGAGCGTGTCGCCGGCAGGCGCCCATGTACACAGCTTACGTTCAGGGAACAAGGTGCCAAGTGGAGCGCCGCGTGATCCCCGCGACTTCACGGCCTCTGCTCCACTGAAGGCGGACCGATATTGGCGGCATACGAGCCCCCACACAGCAGACTTACGCTGATCGTACCGCAGCAGTGCGTTGAGGCAAATCATGTACCATCATTGGTCAAAGCAATCGACGAACAGTGTATCCCATCGCATTGGCAATACCAGGCCGTCTAATGCACCTTGAAACGGTGCTCTAAGTCTGGTTCATTAGGGCGTACACGGGGCTAGCGAACGGGCGCAAAGTGCGCTCGTCTGGCTAGGAAGGCGCCTCGAACGAGTGCACAGCAGATGGCAGTTTCGACGCAACTGCCCGAAACGCGATACGGCCAAAGAGCACCTCCCACGACTACCGATCCAATGCAGCTGCCCTTCGCGATGATACTCATTACGTAACGGACCGCCAGACACATCGGACCGTTGATAGTGGTTGACCTCAAGGTCATATGCTACCAGGAACTGGAGACGGGATTGGCGACCCGTTGATACACTACTAGCAGTGCCCGAGGAGTCTTGAGTCAGCACCGAAGGACTACATCGCCTTAACCGTATGTCAATAGCCGCCCCGATCTGTACCACCCAGAGTCGGGTGGATCTGTACCACTTGGGCTGGCGGAAGTCCTTGCCAGGCAGTGGGTTAGGACTCAGTCAGAGCTGAGGGAGAGCCTCCTTCCTGGGGGAGAGAGGAGCGC